>DATBRO010000244.1:0-25982 GCA_036560265.1 Gemmatimonadaceae bacterium
CGCGCGCGCGATGGAGCAGGCGGGAGCGGGCGAGCTCCTGATCACCTCAGTGGAACACGATGGACAGATGCAGGGATACGATTTGGAATTGATCAGTGAAGTGACGGCCGCGGTGTCGATACCCGTGATCGCGTGCGGCGGTGCGGGGAGTCTCGACGACCTGCGTCTCGCCGTAAGGGACGGAGGAGCGTCCGCGGCGTCTGCCGGTAGCCTCTTCGTCTATCAGGGGAAACACCGAGCCGTCCTGGTGAATTTTCCATCGCAGGACATCCGTGACCGGCTGTTCGCATGACCAACGTGCTCCCTCCCGTCGTCGAACACGCGCCCCGAACGCCACCCGTGGCGCCGGGCGCGCGAGCGTACCGTCAGTGCGTGCGCTGTGTGATGGACACGACGGATGCGGAGATCCAGTTCGACGCGGCAGGCATCTGCAATCACTGCCGGGCGTACGACGCGCGCGCGGAACACGAGCTGGTCTCCGAGCCACGTCGGGCGGACGCCCTTGCCGCCATCGTGGATCGGATTCGGAAAGTCGGTCGAGGCCGGGATTACGACTGCATCGTTGGAGTGAGCGGGGGCGTGGACAGCACGTACACGACGTACGTCGCTTCGAAGCTCGGACTGCGGCCGCTCGCCGTGCATCTCGACAACGGCTGGAACTCCGAACAGGCGGTGCGAAACATCGAACGCTCGCTCGCGGCGTTGCAGATCGATCTCTATACGCATGTCCTCGACTGGGAGGAGTTCCGCGATCTCCAAGTGGCGTTCCTCCGCGCCTCTACGCCGGACGGCGAGATTCCCACCGATCACGCGATCGCGGCGCTGCTCTATCGCTCCGCCGTGCACCACGGCGTGCGCTACATCATCGACGGCCGCAATCTGGCCACCGAGGGAATCCTCCCGCCCAGTTGGTCACGGGGACATGGCGACTGGAAATACATCCGCAGCGTGCAGGCGCGCTTCGGAAGCCGGCGCCTGCGCAACTTCCCGCATTTCGGCATCGGTGAGCTGGCCTACTACACGCTGGTCCGGCGTCTCAAGACCGTGAGTCCGCTGAATTACGTGCCGTACGTGAAAGCCGACGTCATGCAGCTCATCCGGAAGGAGCTGGGCTGGGAGTACTACGGCGGCAAACACTACGAGTCGGTGTACACGCGCTTCTTCCAGGGCTACGTGCTTCCCGTCAAATTCGGCATCGACAAGCGCAAGGCGCATCTGTCGACGCTGATCTGTTCCGGGCAACTCACACGAGAGCGGGCGCTCGAGGAATTGGCCGCGCCGATATATCCCGCCGGCTTGCTCGAGCAGGACAAACGGTTCGTGCTCAAGAAGCTCGAGCTTTCGGAAACAGCTTTCGCGGCGATCATGGCCGCCGCGCCGCGCACCTTCTGGGACTACCCGTCGTACCGGCGGCATCCTGTCTTTCGCTCACGGCGCATCCTGACCTTCTATCGTCGCCTCAAGAGCTCATGACGACGGTCGCGTTCGGCAGGGGCGGCACGATCTACGGAGACGGACCGTTCCCACTCGGGCGGCATCGAGCGGACATCTACGACCTCGTCGTCGGTGTTCTGCTCGTGATCTTCCTGCTCTTCTTCTTTGTCGGCGCGAAATTCCAGGCGCTGGGACTGCCCGCGAGAATCGAAGATTTCATCTTCCTCCTGCTCTTGCCCCTTGGCTACAGGTACGTGCTGCGGAGAAAGACGCCCCTGTTTTTCTGGATCGCGGCGTACTTCGGCGTAAACCTGATTCCGTATGTCGCCGCGCTGGTGGCCGGGGAGTACAGCCTGGGGCTGTATCCGGTGATCCTGTTGAAAGAGCTGCAGTACTTCTATATCGCGTTTCTCATCTGCGAGAATCGCTTGTGGTGGGTGCTCGGAGCCGTCGACGGCCTCGCGCTGTTCATCATTTTCTATGGACTTCGTGAGCTCCTCGCGGGACGCATCAGCTATTACGGCATAGGAACGATTGGCACGGACTCGCCGTCGCTCAGCGGCGCGCTGTACTTGTTCTCGACTATCTGGCTGCACATCCGGATCAAGCTCCTGCCCACGCGCGTGCTCCGCGCCGTCGGGCTGATCGCGGTCTTTCTCGGAATGGCGTGCGTCGTCGCGACGATTTCACGGTCTTCGATCGTGGCGCTCGTGGTCTATATCACCGTGTACCTCCTCCTGGCGCGGATCATCGTGTTTCCGGCGTTCCTCGCCGCGCTCGGATTGACGCCGTGGCTCATTCAGGTGATAGCGCTCTCCATCAGCGTGGGCTTGGGGATTATTGCGCAGCAAGTTGTGCGGCGCGCCAGCGTCGAGCAGCTCGCGACCGGCACGGAGCGTACGCTGAAATGGATTCAGTATCTCCAAACGCTGGAGCCGGTGGACTTCATCTTCGGGCGGGGCACCGGCTACCCAAATTCACTCGGTGGCGGATATGGCCTGGGCGTGGACAGCCAGTACGTGCGACTGGCGATGGAGCGCGGCATCGCCGGCTTCGTGATCGTCGCCGCGATGCTGCTGACGATACTCGTGGAGATCAAACGGCGTGGCGGCGAATACCAGCATGCCTGGGCGATCGTGATCTCGATGTTGGTCCTGTCCATTCCGCTCGAGGCGCTCCAGGTGAGTAAGTCCGGCGGATTCTTCTGGCTCGTGATGTTCTATTTGCTGATGTGCCAGCGGCGTCGTCCTCCCGCGCTCGCGGTTGCATGAGCACCAAGGTCGCCCATCTCAGCTCCGTACATCCCGCGGTCGATACGCGGATCGGAGTTAAGGAGTGCCGCACACTCTTGCAGGCGGGCTATGACGTGGTGTTCATCTGCCAGCACCCGACCGCGGACATCGTCAATGGCGTTCGCATCATACCGGTTCCGATGCGTCGCGGTCGCCCTTCGCGGATGTTGTTGGGCGTATGGGATGTATTCCGAATCAGCGTGCGCGAGCGCGCTCGTGTCTACCACCTTCACGACGCCGAGCTCCTGCCCATTGCACCGCTGCTGCGTCTCACCGGCGCGAAGGTGGTCTATGATGTCCATGAGGATCTGCCCCGCCAGATTCTATCCAAGCACTGGTTACGACGGCCTCTACGGCGTCCGCTTGCGTGGATCGCCGAGGTGATCGAGGGGTTGTTGGCCCGTGCGGCGACGGCCATCGTTGCGGCCACACCGCAGATCGCCCGGCGTTTTCCCTCGGATCGCACGGTCATCGTCCAGAACTTCGCGATGATGGAGGAGTTGGCGCTCGAGAATCCGACTCCGTACCACCGGCGCGAAGCGATGTTCGTGTACATCGGAGCGATTTCCGCGGTCCGCGGCGTTTTTGAAATGCTCGCAGCCATCGCGCTTCTGCCCGCGGAGCTCAGCCCGAAACTCGTGCTCGGCGGACTGTTGAGCCACGACGCTCTGCACCAAGAGATGCGGCGCGCCCGTGGGTGGTTGCGCTCGGAATACCACGGCTGGCAAACCCGTCAGCAAGTTGCTCACCATCTCGACGCAGCCCGCGCTGGGCTCCTGCTCATCCATCCGATCCGGAATTATCTGGAGTCATATCCACTGAAGGCGTTCGAATACATGGCGGCCGGATTGCCACTGATCGTCTCGGACTTCCCGCTGTGGCGCGAGATGTTCGGGGATGTGGGGTGTGCTCTCTTCGTCGACCCGCTCGATCCCGACGCGGTCGCGAAGGCCATGAGGTGGGTGCTCAGCAATCCCGCTGACGCTGAGCGCATGGGCGCAAAGGGCAGAGCCGCCGCGCGCGCGCGCTTCAATTGGCAGGCGGAAGCCGCCAAGCTGTTATCGTTGTACGACCATCTTCTTCCGCAATCCAACGTCCACATGATCACCGCTCAACTGGGCGATGCGTAGCTACGTCGCCCCCGTCACTGAGCCGCCGGCGAACGAAACGCTGTCGCTTGTCGGCGTCATCAACTTCGTCCTCCGGAACGTCGGCTTCATGCTGGCAGGCGGAGTTCTCGTGGGTGCTTTGTTGGCGCTTCCTTCCGTCAGGAAGCCGCCGACATATACAGCCGTCACCACGTTCATCACCGAGGGCGAGCAGCCTGCGGGCCGCTTGATCCTCGGCGGCGGCTTGTCGCTGCCCGCTACGGGCGGGAAGGGACCGGAATTCTACGTCGAGCTGATGAGATCTCCGGCGATACTCGGCCCGCTGGTCGAGTCTCCCATCGATAGCGAACCGGGGCGCCCTCCGCAAACGCTCATCGAGCGCTACGCCAAGGGAGAAAAGCGCCGGCAGGTGGCCACCGACGCCGCCATCGGCGCCGTGCTCTCCAAGATTAGTACGAGGATCTCTCTGAACGGCATCATCACGCTGAGAGTCACGGCCGAAAACCCGCGCCTCGCCGCCGCGATCGCGCTGGGCATCCTCCAGCAAATGGATGATTTCAACAACAACAAGCGCAAGTCGCAGGCATCTGCTGAAAGGAGATTCGCCGAGCAGCGCCTGGTAGAAGTGGGTGCGGAGGTTCGCAACGTCGAGGAGCGATACAAGAATTTCCTCGAGCGCAACCGCGAGACCACTCGATCGCCCGCGCTGACGTTGGAAAGGGACCACCTCACGGACGAGCTGAGCATGAAGCGCTCCCTGTATTCGTCCATCATTCAAGCATACGAGCGCGCGAAGATGGACGAGGTGCGCGACAGCCCGCGCGCGACGGTTCTGCAGACTCCCATGCCGCCCGTAGGTCCCGACCGGCGCACCACGCTGCGATACGCGATTCTCGGATTCTTTTTAGGCGTGATTGTCGCAGGCTTCCTTGCACTCACCCGGGAATTCTTTTCGCGCATTCCGAAGCAGGCCTCACCGGAGGCCAGCGAGTTCAACGCATTGCGCGCCGAGTCCACAGAGCGGCTCCGCCGGCCGATGATCGCGTTGGCGTCCGCCGTGCGCAGGTTGCGGCAACCGCCAAGTCCGTTGAGCTAGGCCGGCATCTCACTTCGCTAACAACGTTTTCATGAAGCGCGTGTTCGATCTGGTGTGCAGTATCGTCGGATTGGTCGTGTTCTCGCCGTTGCTGATCGCCGTGGCGGCTTGGGTCAAGCTCGATTCTCCGGGCCCGGTTTTTTATCGCGGGCAGCGCGCGGGGCGCGGCAACAAACCGTTCGGCATCTACAAGTTCCGCTCGATGGTGGTCAACGCGGACAAGATCGGCGGGTCGTCCACGTCGGGAGAGGATCCGCGCGTCACGCGATCGGGTCGCTTCATTCGGCGGTACAAGCTCGACGAGCTGTCGCAGTTGATCAACGTGTTGAAGGGGAACATGAGTCTCGTCGGCCCTCGACCGGAGATTCTCTCGTACACGTCGAAGTATGAAGGCAAGTACCTCGAGATTCTGTCGGTGCGACCCGGGATCACGGATTGGGCGTCGATCTGGAACGCCGATGAAGGTGGCGTGCTTGCGGGCGCGCGTGATCCCGACCGCGCCTACGAGATTCTGATCCAGCCGACGAAGCTCGAGCTCCAACTCCGGTACGTCAGCGAGCGTACGTTCTGGCAGGATCTCAAGATCATCGCGTATACCATCCGTCGGATTGTCGACCCCAGTTTCTCTCCTCGCGAGCTGGCCACCGTTCCCGCACTCCGGCCGGGGATGGGTGCCGCAATCGCCTGAGCGCGCACTACCACTAATCCAAATGGCAACAGCGATCTCCAGCGCGAAAACGCGCGAAATCCCGTTTTTCAATTATCGCGGTGCATTCGTGAGCATCGAGCGCGAGCTGATGGCGACGATTCGCGATGTGGTTGGTCGTGGCGCGTTCATCATGCAGCGCGACCTCAGCGAGTTCGAGGCCGCTATCGCGAGCTATCTGGGTGTGAAGCACGCGTTCGGCGTGGGCAATGCCACCGACGGCCTGATCATCGCGTTTCGCGCCGCCGGCCTGCGGCCGGGCGACGAAGTGATCTTTCCGTCGCACACCATGGTCGCGTCGCCCTCCGCCGTTCACTTCGCCGGAGGCGTGCCCGTCCCGGTCGACATCGGACCGGATCACCTGATCGACCCGAAGCGCGTCGAGGCGGCGCTCACACCGAAAACGCGGTTCATCATGCCGGTGCAGCTCAACGGAAGAACGTGTGACATGGATGCCATCGAGCGCATCGCTCGTGCGCACGACCTCAGGATCGTGGAAGACGCCGCGCAAGCGCTGGGCTCGCGCTTTCGCGATCGCTACGCCGGCTCGTTCGGTGCAGCCGCGTCCTTCAGCTTCTATCCGGCGAAGGTCCTTGGGTGCCTTGGCGACGGCGGCATGGTGGTCACGAACGACGATTCCGTCGCGGACCGCATCCATCAGCTTCGCGATCACGGGCGCGACCGGCAGGGTGACGTGGCCTCGTGGGGGATGAATTCTCGCCTCGACAACTTGCAGGCAGCCATCCTCCACCTGCAGTTCCGCGTCTACGGCTCGATCATCGAGCATCGCCGCACTCTCGCCAACGCGTATCAAGCGACGCTCGTCGACGTGCCGGAGCTGCAACTGCCCCCGGCACCGGATGCCGATCCTCGCCACTTCGACGTTTACCAGAACTACGAGCTCGAAGCAGACCGTCGCGACGAGCTGAAGTCCTATCTGAAAGACCGCGGCATCGGCACGCTCATTCAGTGGGGCGGGAAAGCCGTGCACCAGTTCGAGCGGCTGGGATTCAAGGCGTCGCTGCCGGTCACGGAACGGTTCTTCACGCGCTGTCTGATGCTCCCGATGAACACGATGGTTTCCGTCGATGATGCGGAGTACATCGCCGGGGTGATACGTGCGTTCTACAGCCGTTGAGCCAGGGCCGATGACGCCAGCGCAGCGCGCGGCACAGGGCGTGACGGACATGCCGGCGAGCCTCAAGGATCTCGGCACGCTCGCCGAGGCCGGCGCCCATCACGCCGACATCGAACTTCCACCGGACCCGACGCCGTTCGTGGCAGCGCTGGAGCGGATGATCCTGATCCGCGCGGCGGAAGAGCGCATCGCGGACGCGTGCACCGAAGGGCTCGTGAAGTGCCCCGCGCATCTCGCCATCGGCCAGGAGGCGCCTCCGGTCGGCGTGACGATGCATCTGCGAAAGACCGACCGGGTGTTCGGCGGCCACAGATCGCACGGGCATTTCCTGGCGCTGACGGGGGATCTGCACGGGCTGTTCGCCGAGACGCTCGGGAAGGACACGGGCGTCTCGCGCGGCATGGGTGGGTCGATGCATCTCATGGCTCGCGAGCACGGGTTCTACGGGTCCGTGCCGATCGTCGGCGCCACGATTCCCATGGCCGTCGGCGCGGCGCTCGCGGCCAAGATGGATGGCGATGGGGACGTTGCCGTGTCGTACTTCGGCGACGGAGCCACGGAAGAGGGAAGCTTTCACGAGTCGCTGAATCTCGCCGTGATGCTTCGCGCGCCCGTGCTTTTTGTGTGTGAGAACAACCTGTTCTCCAGCCATTTGCACATCGATCTGCGACAGCCGCGCGATTCGGTGGCCCGCTTCGCGGTAGCGAACGACATTCCCTGCGCGTGCATCGACGGAAACGACGTCGTGGAGATCTCACGCGTGGCGGGCGAGGCGATCGCGGCGATGCGAAACGGCGGCGGTCCGCAGTTCCTCGAATGCGTCACCTATCGCTGGCGCGGTCACGTGGGACCGCGTGAAGACGAAGACGTGGGCGTGAAGCGCAAGGACGATCTCGCCGTCTGGAAGCGACGCGATCCCATCGCCCGACTCGCGGCAGCGCTGATCAAGGCCGGACGCATTCCCCCGCGCGCGGTGGAAGACATCACCAGGCGTCTCCAGAATGACATCGAGCGGGCCTGGGAGCAGGCGGTCCGCGACCCATATCCGCCGCCCGCGGCTCTGCTGGAGCGAACGTGGTCGGACGGCGGGAGCGCGTCACGGCGATGATCACGAGCTACGGCGCGGCAATTCGCGATGGATTCGAGTATCTACTCGACAATCATCCCGACGTCTTCACGATCGGGCAAGGCCTCTGGAGCCCGTGGTATGTCGGGAGCTCCATGACGAATCTCGACAAACAATTCGGTGTCGCGCGCGTGATCGATACGCCGGTGTCGGAGCTTGCAACGACAGGCGCCGCCCTTGGCGCCGCGCTCTGCGGCTATCGTCCCATCGTGATCCATCCGCGAGTGGATTTCATGCTGCTGGCAACCGATCAAATCGTGACGCAGGCCGCGAAGTGGCGCTCGATGTTCGGTGGCGACGTGAGTGCGCCGGTGACGATTCGCGCGATCATCAATCGCGGCGGTGAACAGGGCGCGCAGCACTCGCAGGCGCTGCACTCGTGGTTTGCGCACATCCCCGGCCTGCGCGTCGTGATGCCCGCGACTGCACGCGATGCGCGGGACCTGCTCATCGCCAGCGTGTTGAACGACGACCCAGTGCTGTATCTGGACGACCGCTGGCTGTACGAGGAGCAGGAGGAGATGCCCGCGCCGGGCCCGGTGCGTCTCGAAGGGCAGGGCGCCAGAGTGATTCGTGAAGGCAGCGACGTGACGCTCGTCGGCTGCGGCTACACGACGAAGCTCTGCCGTGAGGCCGCGGAGGCACTCGCGACTGAAGGCATCTCGGCCGAGGTGGTCGATCTGCGGGTGTTGAATCCGCTGGATGGCGAGACGGTCATACAATCTGCCGCGAAGACAAATCGGGTCGTGGCCGTGGACGGCGACTGGAAGTCGTGCGGGCTCGCCGCGGAGATTCTGGCGCTGGTGGCGGAGCGGCGGTCCAACGACACGCCGGTGCGGCTGGCGCGCATCACGCATCCGGACGCGCCCGCTCCCACGAGCAAAGCGCTGGAGCGGCAGTTCTATTTCAGCGCGACTGATGTCGCCACGCAGGCGCGACGACTGGTTGGGTGAAACTGCGCTCGAATCTCGCCTCCCTGGCCAAGCAGATCGGCGCGCGGATCTCCGCCGGTCTCTACAGCCTCTTCGGGAGCCGCTCCGACAACGCATTCGGTATCCTCATGTACCATCGCGTTACCGACGAGCGCGCCGGCATCCCGGTGCCGACGGGGAACGTCACTCCGGCACGGTTCCGCGACCAGATGGAGGGGCTGCTCGCGCGGGGGTATCGCGTCTGGTCGCTGCGTACCGCCCTGACATACGCGCGTGAAGGGAGGGCGATTCCCGCGAAGACCGCCGTCGTCACGTTCGACGACGGCTACCGAAACCTCTACGAGCACGCGTGGCCCGTGCTGCGCGAGCTGAGAATTCCGGCGACGATCTTCGCCGCGACCGCGTTCGTCGACAGCACATCCCCCTTCCCGTTCGATCGCTGGGGTACGCCATACCAGGCTCGGACGCCGCCAGTGGACTGGCAACCGCTGACGTGGACCCAGTGCCGCGAGATGGAGCGCTCGGCGGGCGGACTTGTGGAGATCGGAAGTCACTCGCACACGCACGTCGATTTTCGGGGGAACGCCGACGAGCTCCGTCGAGACCTGGCGAGCTCGCTGGCGACGCTGCGGGACCGTCTGGGCCGCAACGATTTTACATTCTCGTTCGCCTATGGCGGCCGCCGCCTCGGCTACGCGAGCGACTCGCTCATGCGCGTGGCGCTGGCGTCCGGCGCGCTCTGCGCGCTGACGACGGAAACGGAGCTCGCGACGCCCAGGACCAGCCCTTTCGGTTGGGGGCGATTGGAGGTCGTGCAGTCGGACACCGCCGACACGATCGCCGCCAAGCTCGAAGGGTGGTACAACTGGATGGGCCGGGCGCGAGATCTGTTTCGCGCGTTCGCGCCGCCGCCGGCAGCCTTCAGAGCGGCGAGAAGCAGCAACGCTGCGTCGTGAAACGCGTGCGGGTCCTGGTCACTGATGCCGATTCGACCAAGGCGCTCGCGGTCGTGCGGGCACTCGGCCCCACGATGGAAGTCTGGACGGCGTCGGAGACGCGATTCCCGCTCGCGGCGTGGTCGCGCCACAGCACGAGGCACGTGGTATGTCGCGCGCGTCCGGACGAATTCGCGCGATCGATTCTGGACATCTGTACGAAGAACGCCATCGACGTCGTCATCCCACCCGAAGAACGGACCTCGTTTCTACTGGCTCGCGAGCGCGAGCGCTTCGCGAATGCGGGTGTCGTCCTGACCGCGGCACCGCTTGCGACTCTCGAGGTCGCGTTGGACAAGGCACGCACCGTCGACGCCGCGCGCGCAGCCGGCGTGCCGGTGCCGAAAACAGCGACAATCACCGACAGGCGCTCCGCGGTATCCGCTGCCCGCGAGCTCGGCTACCCCATCGTCCTCAAACCGCGCTTCAGCCACTACTGGGCCGGCGATCGCTTTGTCTCGACGGATGGCGTTCGCTACGCGAGCTCGGAAGCGGAGCTGATCACCGCGCTGAACGAAATGCCGCAGGAGGCGCCACTGCCACTGCTCCAGGAGTTCATTCCTGGACGTGGCCTGGGAATCTTCCTGCTGCTCGGTTCCGATGGGTCCGTGCTTGCGGAGTTCGCGCACGAACGGCTCCGCGACTTGCGTCCTACTGGATCGGGCTCCGTGCTGCGACGCTCGGTCGCGGTGGAGCCTCACTTGAGAGAACTGGCGCTTCGCCTGCTGCGGCACATCGGTTGGCGCGGCGCGGCGATGGTCGAATTCCGCAGCGATGATCGTGACGGCGAACCGAAGCTCATGGAGATCAACGGCCGCCTGTGGGGATCGCTGCAACTCGCCACCGATGCCGGCGTCAATTTTCCCGCGTTGCTGGTTGACGACGCGCTCGGAAAACCGAATCGCGCCAACGGATACGAGTCTGGCGTGGTGGTTCGCTGGTGGCTCGGTGATCTCGTGCGACTCTTCCGCGTGCTCAAGGGACGACCCGCCGGTTTCACAGGGAGTTTCCCGTCGCCGCTCTCGGCGATCTGGGAATTTCTCGGCCCACAGCCGCGCGGCACGCGACAAGAGATTTTGCGATGGAGCGATCCGTTCCCGGCCGTGGGAGAAATCGTGTCCGCGCTTGCGCGAGGACGTGGCCCGTGAAGGTGCTCGCGCACGCGCACACGACATATTCCGGTGACGGCGAGCTCACGCCGCAGGAATTGGCCGACGTGGCCGCGCGCCGTGGCTTTCAAGCGGTGTTGCTCTCCGATCACTTCGAGGATTTGACCGCGCAGTCGTTCGCCCGCCTCGTCGGCGATTGCCGCGCGATCACGAGCTGTCTGATGGTGCCGGGTTACGAGCGCAGCTGGCGCGGCTATCACGTGCTGGCCCTCGGCGTGGACACGTGGTTCGACGATCCCACCCCCGAGTCGTGGGCAGCGAACGTTCGCGCGGCTGGAGGACTCACCACGATGGCACACCCAGGGAGATACCGGCACGAAATCCCCAACGACATCCTGGCGATCTGCGAAGCCATCGAGGTATGGAACTCGAAAGCGGGCTACGACGGCGCAGTCGGGCCCAATCCCCGCGCGTACAAGCTGCTTGGCGGCACTCGGCGGCCATTGTGCGGGCAAGATCTTCACGGCGTCCGCCACGCATCGATGGTCGCTCTGGACGCGCAGGCGTCATCCGCCGATCGTGCGAGTATCTTGGAAACTATCCGCCAGGGCAGATATCGCATGACCAACGGGTTCTACGCCTTCGACGGAGCACTCTCCTCTGCGGCGCGTGCATTTCTCGCCGTCTTTCACGCCGGAAGAACTCCGGCGATGAACGCGGCGATGAGGATCGTCAAAAAAGCGCGGCGTGCTCGCCGAACAGGTACGAGTGCTTCAGTGATCAGACCATAAACGCGATGACCAAGAAGGCGCTGATCACAGGCGTTACGGGACAGGACGGCGCGTACCTGGCCGAGCTTCTCATCGACAAGGGGTACGAAGTGCACGGCATGAAGCGCCGCACGTCACTCTTCAACACCGACCGCATCGACAAGCTGTATCAGGATCCGCACGAGAAAGGGCGACGGTTCATCCTGCATCACGGCGACATGACGGACTCGTCGAGCCTCGTCCATCTCATCCAGCAGGTGCAGCCCGACGAGATCTACAACCTCGCCGCGCAGAGCCACGTCGCCGTCAGCTTCGAAGAGCCGGAATACACCGCGGACTCCGACGCTGTCGGCGCGTTGCGCATGCTGGAAGCGATCCGGATCCTGAAGCTCGAGAAGCGTTCCCGCTTCTACCAGGCGAGCACGAGCGAGCTCTATGGCATCACGCGAGAGACGCCACAAAAGGAAACGACGCCGTTCTATCCGCGTTCGCCATACGCGGTGGCAAAGCTGTACGCGTACTGGATCACCGTGAACTATCGCGAGGCGTACGGCATCTTCGCGTGCAACGGCATTCTCTTCAATCACGAGTCGCCCCTGCGTGGCGAGACCTTCGTGACGCGGAAGATCACGCGTGCGCTGGCCCGCATCAAACTCGGGCTCCAGGACTGCCTCTACCTCGGCAACCTCGACGCGAAGCGTGATTGGGGGCACGCGCGCGACTACGTCGAGATGATGTGGCTCATGCTCCAGCAGGACAAGCCTGAAGACTTCGTCATCGCAACAGGCGTTCAGCACAGCGTGCGCGAGTTCGTCGACGCGGCCGCGAACGAGCTCGGCATCGAGATCACGTGGAAGGGCAAGAGCGTAGACGAGCGCGGATACGACGACGCAGGCAGGCAGATCATCGCCGTGGATCCACGCTACTTTCGTCCGACGGAGGTGCAGTCTCTCCTCGGCGACGCGTCCAAGGCGAGGGAACGCCTCGGCTGGCAGCCTCGCACGAACTTCGCGGAGCTCGTCGCGGAAATGGTGCGCGAGGATCTGAAGTCCGCCGAGCGTGACGAGCTCGTGAAAGCGCATGGGTACAGCACCATGAGTCGTCACGAATGAGCACCATGGACGCGAAGATCTTCGTCGCCGGCCACCGCGGCATGGTGGGGAGCGCCATTTGTCGCCGACTCGATTCCGTCGGCCATCGGAATCTCGTGACACGCTCACGCGCAGAGCTCGACTTGCTCGATCAGTCGGCGGTGTACGAATTTCTCCGCGCAGAGAAGCCGGATTACATCTTCATGGCGGCGGCGCGGGTCGGCGGAATCCAGGCGAACAACACGTATCGCGCCGACTTTATCTACGAGAACCTGATGGTGCAGGTGAACGTCATTCACGGTGCGCATCTGTCAGGCGTTCAGCATCTCATGTTTCTCGGGAGCAGCTGCGTCTATCCTCGCGAATGTCCACAGCCGATGCGCGAGGAGTATCTGCTCACCGGACCGCTCGAGCCGACGAACGAACCGTACGCGGTCGCGAAGATCGCCGGGATCAGGCAATGCGATGCGTACCGGCAGCAACACGGACGCGATTATGTCAGCGTGATGCCGACGAATCTGTACGGCCCGAACGACCACTACGACCTGCAGACGAGTCACGTGCTGCCCGCGTTGATGCGTAAGGCTCACGAAGCCAAAGTGCGTGGGGATCAGCAGCTGGTGGTCTGGGGCAGCGGCAAGCCACGGCGCGAGTTTCTCTACGTCGACGATATGGCGGAAGCGTGCGTGTTCCTCATGCAGCGGCAGTTCGCCGGTGAGGCGCTCCCGTCGCTGATCAACATCGGCTGCGGCGAGGACATGACGATCCGAGAGCTGGCGGAGACGACCATGGGCGTCGTCGGCTTCGAGGGCATGATCTGCTTCGATGCTACGAAGCCGGACGGCATGCCCCGCAAACTGCTCGACACCTCGCTCATCAACCGGCTCGGTTGGCACCCGCGCACATCGCTCCGAGAGGGCCTCGAGCGCAGCTACCGAGACTATGTCGGGCGCTACGCTCGGAACCTCACGAGCGTGGTGTAGTACACTCGCAGAAAGAAGAAAAGGCGGCGGGCTCCGACGGCCAACCTCCAGCGCGCCTCGTTGCGCCAGGACGACCAGAGCTTTACCGAGCGGCGGTACTGTTCATCGGCGAACGTAAACCAGCGTCGGTGAACCGCCATCGTGTCACCGAACCACGTGAGTGCTTGGGCGAGGGCGCGCGGATCGTTGGCCGACGCATCGCGCTCGGGAAACAACCCAGTCGGGCCGGCGTCATCAAAGAACTCGGCGTACATCGCCTGCGTTTCGGCTCGCATGATCTCCGCGCTGTGGCTCCCTTGCGCCGGATGCGACCGCTCGATGACCAGCTTTTCCGGCACGCGTCCGATCTCGAACCGCCGCAACACGCGCAGCCACATCTCCGTGTCTTGCGTGTACCTCCATTTTTCCGAAAATCGCCCCACGACGTCGAAGCATGCGCGCTCGATCAACATCGTGGACCCGCCGATGTACGACCTACCGAAGAGCGCTCGCATGGCGCGCGCGCGCGGATACCAGGGCGTTTCGATTCCTCGAAGTGTCCTTCCCTCCGCGTCGCCGACGAAGTAATCGGTGTAACAGGCTTTGAACTCCGGAGAGCGCCTGAGAAGCGCAACTTGCTTTTCGAGCTTGTCGGGTAGGAAAAGATCATCATGACTGAGCCACGCAATCCAGCGACCCCGGGCTTGCGAGATGCCGAGATTCAGCGCGCTGGCAACGCCACCGTTCGGTTTGCGAAAGCCGCGGAGGCGTTCGCCGTACGACTGGATCAGCGCCCACGTCGCGTCGGTCGATCCGTCGTCGACGACAACGAGCTCGTGGTCACCGAATGTCTGCGCAAAGACACTCTCGACTGCTTCGCGCAGGTAGTTGGTGCCGTTATAAACCGGGATGACGACGGTGACTGCCGGTGCGTTCACGATACGAACGTCTCAGAATAGTTTTTTACCGATCTCACGCGAATCTAGTCTCTCCACAGGACGCTTGAACTAAATGACCTCATACGCCGCCCCGCTGACGACTATTTCTCCGGTAACGCAGGAGCGCGTCATCGAGCCGGGTCACGCGTGGCAAGATCTCGGTCTGCGCGCGGCGTGGCGTCATCGCGAGCTGCTGCGGGTGCTCGTCTGGCGCAACATCAGCGTGCGGTATCGTCAGATGGCGCTCGGAATGCTCTGGATCGTGCTGGAGCCGCTGGCGCTCATCGGGATGCTCTTCGTCATCTTCGGCATGGTGCTGCGACTCTCGAGCGAGGGCTATCCGTACCCGATCTTCATGTTCGCGGGACTCGTCCCATTCACGTTCTTCAACAAGGCCGTCATCGGCATCTCAGACAGTCTGCGCGAGAACATGGGATTGATCTCGAAGATCTACTTCCCGCGCATCCTTCTGCCGCTGAGCGCGGCGGCTCGGGACATGTTCGACATCATCGTCTGGCTTGCGTTGCTGGTGGCACTTGCCTGGTACTTCGGGATGACGCCGAACGTTCGGATGCTTCTGTTGCCGGCGTTCCTCCTTCTTCCCCTGCTCACCGCGGCCGCCGTGGGTCTGTGGCTATCCGTGCTCATCGTGCGTTTTCGCGACGTCAGACACCTGCTGACGATCGCCATTCAGTTGCTCATGTATGGATCGCCAATCCTGTACAGCCCATCGGTCGTTCCACCCAAGTTAATGACACTGTATCAGCTGAATCCGCTCTACTGGGCGATCGAGGCGTTCCGCTGGGCGCTCCTCGGTCGGCCCATGGCGATCGCCCCGGAATTCTTCGTGTCGCTCGGCACAGTCGTCGTGCTGCTGATCGGCGGCCTGATCGTGTTTGCTCGCTATGAGCGATTTGCCGTGGACGTGCAGTGAGCGACGTCGTTCTCTCGGTTCGCGGGATCGGCAAGTGCTACCGTTTGCCGCGACGTGAAGGCGGTGCCGGGCAGCTGCTCGCCCATTTCAAGGAGTTCCTCGGGGTGCTCGCCGATCCGGAGCAAGACAGCTTCTGGGCGCTCAAGGACGTCAGCTTCGACCTCAAGCACGGCGACATCCTCGGCATTCTCGGGAAGAACGGCTCGGGCAAGAGCACGCTCCTGAAAATTCTCTCGCGTGTGACGACGCCCACCGCCGGGCGTGCTGTCGTGCGCGGCGAGATCGGGTCGCTGCTCGAGGTTGGCACGGGATTCCATCCGGACCTGACGGGCCGCCAGAACGTGTTCCTGAATGGTGCGCTGCTCGGGATGTCCAAACAGGAAATTCGCAGAAAGTTCGACGAGATCGTGGATTTCGCCGGCGTTGAACAATTCATCGACATGCCGGTCAAGCGCTACTCGAGCGGCATGTACGTCCGTCTTGCGTACGCTGTCGCATCGCTTCTCAACACGGACATCCTGATTCTCGACGAGGTCCTTGCCGTTGGCGACGCGGAATTCCGAAAGAAAAGCCTGGACAACATGGAACGCGTGGCGAAGGAGGGAAGGACAATCCTGTTTGTCAGCCATAATTCGGCCGCGGTAACGAGCCTTTGCACAAAAGGCTTGGTTCTTTCGCATGGCAAGGACGTGTTCCAAGGCAGCGCGAGGGACGCTGTAACGCACTACCTGCGCCTCATTCAGCGCGTGCAGACAGTGAGCGCCGACCAACTGTCAGAAGCGCCGGGGCTTGTGGACCTGCAGCGGGCGGTGGGATTCGATGGGCATCGCCCCCGGCCGACACTGACCTCGGTGGAAACGTGCCGAATGGATGGAACGCCGACGCGCGTGTTCCACACCGGAGAGGGAATGCGGATTCGCATCGGGTACGACCTCGGTCGCGATCCCACGCCCTATTTCTGCGTGTTCTTCCTCGACGAGCGCGGCGAACGCGTGATGACGCTGTACAGCTATCACAACTCGGAGCTGCCACAGCTGAGAGGACGCGGCGTCGTCGACTGCGTCATCCCGGAGCTGCGGGTGTTCGGCGAATTCTCTCTCATGATCGACTACGGCCGTAATGCGGCCCCGCGCGAGTCCATCGATTGCGTCCCCGACGCGACACAGGTGGCCATCGAGCTGGGTGACTACTTCGGGCACGCGGGGCTCGTGGCGAACCAGGGCTACGTCGCGCAGCGCAGCAATTGGTCGGTGGCAGTGGAGCCGATGAAGCAGGTATCACGCGCCTGATGCCTCGACGGAACCAAGACCGGACGGCCGCGTGATGCAGCGAACGCACCTGGAGCACGGCGACAAGGGCTTCATCCGCGATCAGCGCGAGTTCTTCGACACGTTGATCACGCAGGATTGGCAGTCGTATGTCGATCGGGCGTGGGACCGCAACCGCGCGTACGAGGTGAGTCTCATCATGCGTCGTGTGCAGTCCGCCGGCCGCGTGTTGGATGTCGGCTGTGGCTGCGGGTATCACGACGTGCTGTTTGCCCGTGAAGAACGGGTCGAGAGCGTTCTCGGGATCGACTACTCGAAGAACAGCGTCGCGGTCGCCAATCGTGAATATCCCCATCCGAAAGTGACGCGGAGAGTGGCCGACATCTTCGAAGACACGGACTCCATTGCGGCGGCCGGTCCGTTCGATCTCGTCGTCTCATTTCAGGTGATCGAACATCTCGAAGAACCGGAGTCGTTTCTTCAGGCGTGCGCCGAGCTCGCCGTTTCAGGCGGGCATGTCGTGACGGTCACTCCCAATCGGGACCGTGCGCAGAATCGCGTGCGGACGTTGCGCGGCTTGCGGCCTGAGTTGGTCGATCCTCTGCACTATCGCGAGTTCACCGTCGATGAGCTGGAAGCGATGGGACGCCGCGCGGGGTTGACGCCAGTTTCCTTCTTCGGCCGAAACTTTTCGTTCTATGCCTATCGCTGGCTCAAGGCGGCGCGGGACACTCCGTTCATGATGAGGCTGGGCACGTTCATGCCCAAGGTGGCGGACTGCATCGGGGTCGTATTTCGGAAGCCCTAGGTGTCTGATTCAATCGAAATAGCCGAGCGGAAGCAGCTTTCCGAAAGCGACTGGGATCGCGTCGTCGAGAGCTCTGCCGGCGCGGGACCGTGGTCGTTCTGGGATTGGCAGGAGCTCATCAACGCGGTGCCGCGCTGGGGGCTGCACGACATCGGCTTCGGGCTGCGCAGTGGTGGTCGGCTCGCGTGCGTCGTGCCACTGCATCACATCGCTTCCGAGCGACGCATCGCGTGCAGCGGATTCGGGCCGACGATGCCGGCGGTGTCCGAGGCGATGCCGGCGGCGGAGCGTAGCCGAGTGATGAAAGCTGCTTTCGCGGAGATCGCCCGGCGCGGCGAGCAACTGGACGCGGTGAGGTTCGACGCGGCACTCGATCCTACCAGGCGCATCGCGCGCGAGAGCCCACACGGTGTGAATCCTCTGCTGGAATATGGACTCCTGGACGTGTCGAGCCATACCCGGCTACTGGATCTCACCGCGTCGGAGGATGCATTGGTCGCGCAGATGTCACAGGATGCGCGACAGCAGATCAAACGGGCACGGGCCGAGGGGTATTCGGTCCGTCGCGTCGAATGGCCGGCGATGCTCGACGACTACTATCGGGTACATGCCGAGACGTATCAGCGGACGGGCGTCCTCCAGCACCCGCGGGAGTATTTCGCCGGCATTGCACGGCATCGCGGGAAGAACGGACGCGCCGCGTTGTGGGCGGGCTTTGCGCCGGACGGACGGGTCGTCGCCTTTCACAACGACGCAAGGAGTCACGGCGCGAGTCATTACCACACCGGTTGTTGTGAAACGGACGCGCTGAAATCAGGGATCAACTATCTGCTCTTTTGGGAAGCGATCGCGGGCGCCAAGGCGGACGGCTGCGGTTGGTACGAGATCGGCGAAGTGTTTCCGAGCGTCGCGGAAGGCAAGGAACGCGGACTGACGGTCTTCAAGTCGAAATTCGGCGGCGAGATACACCGATTGTTTCGAGGGTCGCTGTCGCTGAAGGAATCACCGATCGGTGAATTGGCTTCGACCGCGACGACGGGCAGCGTTCTTCGTGACTGGTTGCGGGCAACGCACCGCCTCACCGGTGCAATCGCGGGCGAGCGAGCGGCTGATCTGAGCAAGGCCGCGGCCATCAGCGGATATCGCGGGGCGCGGCACGTCGCCGGCATGACGCGATCGATGGCGCGCGAGAATCGCTTGCTCGTGACCGGACGGATTCCGTTCATGCGGCCGCTCTGGGACTCCGCTGAAGACGCGGTGGCGGACGGTTCGTCAGGATCGGTGGGTCGTGGAGATGCGCACGCCGAGCTCGACGCGGCGTTCCGATCGGCGGCACGAGTGTCCGGCGACAGCGAGGTCATTCTCACGAGCAGCGGCCGGACCGCGCTCGGCCTCGCACTTTCGATTCTCGCGGCGAGGAACCCGAACCGGCGCCGAGTTCTGCTGCCGTCGTATTCGTGCCGAGGGCTCTTCGATCCCATCGTGCGTCTCGGTCTGATCCCGGAATTCGTCGAGGTTGACGAGGATCTCGTTCCCGATGCGTCGGACACGATCGACAGAATGGGTCCAGGCGTGCTCGCGTGGCTCGCGGTGCATCTGTGCGGCTATCGCATGGAGACCGCGACGATCAATGAAGCGGCCCGAGCGCATGACGTGGCCGTCATCGAAGATTGCTGCCACTATCTCGACGCAACCGCGACGTCAGACGCGGACTTTCAGATTTTTTCATTCGGGATCGGCAAGCCCATCATGGCGACCGCCGGCGGCGCGCTCGTCACGCGCACGTATCGAGAACAGGCGCGCTCGGTTTCCCGCAAATGGCCGAAGGACGACTCCGAAGCCGCAACTCGTCGCTACAGTCACTTTCGTTCCACGTTCTTCCGCGCGCGCGGTCTGCCGCCTACGCCGCTGTCGCCAGCGCTGGTCACGCAGTTCGGTGACCGGTTGATCAGCGACGTCGACGCCCGCCTGGCATCGGTCCAGCTCCGGAAACTCCCGACCATCCTGGAAAAACGCCGGCATCATGCCACCGCGCTACGCGCCGCGATGTCGACGCGCGGCACCGGCTTCCATTTTCAGAGCGATCGCGACCACGTCTACACCAAGCTGCCGGTCACATTCGCCAGCAAGCCGGACGCAACGCGATTTGTCGATTTCATGACACAACGAGGAATCGAAATCGAGCCGATGTACGTTCCGCTGCATCAGCGGGACTTTGCGTCGTCGTACGCGACACGATGCCTCCCGCGCACAGCGGAACTGGCGGGATGCGTCTTCAATCTGCCGATCCGTCCCAACCTGACGACCAGAGAGCTCTCGCGAATCAGCCGTGCGATCGCGGCGTTCGCCGCGACCATTGAATGAAAACGGTCGAACAAGTCGAGGCGGAGAACCGGCGGAAATACAGCGGCGAGGCGTACGACGCGCGCACGATTTGCCGTCCCGCGAGTGGCGACGGAGACGACTACGCGTCGCGCATGCTCAGGCTCAAGCTGGAAATGGTCGCGCGCGAGTGTCCGGGAGACGTGCTCGTGGACCTCTGTTGCGGGGCGGGAGAGCATCTGGAGTCGACGTCCCGCGGTCGCGCCCTCGCGGTCGGTGTCGACTTCAGCGTGCCGTTTCTGCGGCACGCCGAGGAGCGCCGTCGCTCGCGAGAAGAGGAGGAGCAGGAGGGCGGCACCATTGCGTTCGTCTGCGGGAACGCCCGGAGCATCCCGCTCGCGGACGACAGCGCCGATGCGCTGTATTCGCTGTCGTCACTGTACTACATGCCGAAGCTCGACGAGATCATCGGCGAAATCGCGCGCGTGCTCCGGCCGGGTGGACGTTGCGTGCTCGACCTCGGCGGCAAGCCGTCGCTCAACTCGATCGTGTGCGCGGCGTATCCGGAGCTGGCGGTCTCATGTCACGTTCCCGTGGGCGAGATGCTCGACGCCTGCCGCTCGCACGGCCTCGAAGTGATCGAACATCGCCGCTTTCAGCTGCTACCGATGTGGGGCGACCGTCCCTGGTGGCTCAAGCCGGTGCTTCAGCCCTCGTGGACGCGTCTGCTGGCGATTCGTGTCGCCGGGCGCATGATCGACGAGTGGGTGTCGTCGCTGCCTATTGTTCGCCGATTCGTGTTCCGTCACGTTCTGCTGTGCGAAAAGGCAGGCGTGCAGCGACAGCAATCGTGACACGCACCATGGCAGCCAACAACGCCTATGCATTCGCGCGCTGCGTGCGCTGCGATGCGTCAAGTCTATTTCAAGAAACGGCGGACGTGATCGTCTGCGGTAACTGTCGCGCCCAATTCCCAGCGCTCGACGGTGTGCCAGCACTCTTGCTTGATGTGAATCGAACCATGGAGGATCTCTCGCGGGCTCGCGAGGCGAATCCCGCGTGGTACGTGGAGGAACAAGTTGCCGAGACTGAAGGCCCGTTCCGGCACAATCTGGCGCGACGACGTCGTTACGTGCAGGCGGTGCTCGCTCGCGAGCTCGCTGCACGAGGTCTCACCCGCGCGCGGCACGTGCTGGATTTAGGCTGCGGTGACGGGAACAATCTCGTGTGGTTGGCTGCGTACGCCGAGCATCTCTATGGAAGCGACTACAACGTACTGCGGCTCAAGCGTGCGGGCGCACGAGGCACGGGCGCCACTGTTTTTCTCGCGGACATTCTGAACCACGCCGGTCGCGATGCGTACTTCGACGTCATCTTCTTCAATCACGTTATCGAGCACATCCCGGACGACACGTTGGCGTTGATCGAGGTCCGACGCCTACTCGCACCGGGAGGGGTGTTGATCCTTGGCACTCCCAACGAAGGCTCTTGGTGGTGGCAGTTAGCGTATCGACGAGCACCGCACATTCGCGCCTCCACTGATCACGTCCACTTTTATACCGCCGGGACGATCGGCGCGAAACTTGTCGAAGCTGGATTCCGAGTTACGGAAACCAAACACACCGGTTGGGGACCTCCGGATTTCGTATGGGATCAGCGGCTCCGGAGCTTCCGTTTGCTGGAATCGGTGTTTGAACACGTCGGACGTGCAATCCTGCCCCGACAGGCCGCGTCGCTATACCTGGTTGCGACGACTGCGTAGCGACGTCGAGCTCACACCATGACGGTAATGACTCCGACACGACAGACTCCGGCGGAGCCTCAGTCAGTCTCGGGGAACAGATTGTTGGTCCTCGTGCCGGATTACCTGTCGCACATCGTCAAGAAGGGCGAGCTACAGCCGCGCTACTACAATCCCGGCGAGGTGTTCGACGAGGTTCACATCCTCACGACGACGCCGGATCGTCCCGACCCCGCCGCGCTTCAGGGGATGGTGGGTAAGGCACGGCTGTTTCTCCACAACCTCCCTGAAGACGAGCGCATGGCGACTCGGCCGTGGCGGTGGTTTGACAACCTCTTGTTGCGTCGGTGGGCGCAACCCGGAGTAGACCTCGCACGGAGAATTCGTCCTGGCCTGATCCGCTGCCACAGCGCTGACTGGAACAGCTACCTGGCGAGCCGTATCAAGGCGGCGCTCGGCACGCCGTACGTCGTATCGCTTCACATCAACGCGGACGTGAATCCGACCCGGCGGTTCCAGGACAATCCGCTCGACAGAATGCAGAAACGCAGCAACGCGTTGTTCGAGGAGATCGAGCGGGAAGCACTGAGTCACGCGGATCTCGTGATGCCGGTCTACCAACCGATCATCCCGTACCTCGACCGCATGGGCGTGCGCAATTACGAGGTGTGTTACAACGTGTTGAACGGCGACCATCTGCGGAAAAAGGACGACTACGGAATCGGCCAGCGATTTCGCGTCCTCTCGGTGGGCCGGTTGTTCGAGGCCAAGTATCCCGACAATCTGATTCGAGCCGTGGCCGCACAGCCGAATTGCTTCCTGACGATCGTCGGCGACGGCCCCGCGCGTCCAGCACTCGAGCGGCTCGTGCGGGAGTTGAATGTGGCGGACCGCGTAGACTTCCGGCCGGCTATCGTAAACGACGAGTTGTGCGCGCTGCTGCCAACCTACGACGCCTTCGCCATCCACAGCGAGTATTGGGAGATCAACAAGTCGCTGCTCGAGGCACTTCTCAGCGGTCTGCCGTGCGTGATCAACCGGCGACGCGGACTGCCGGTGCCCGAGCTCGAGGGCGATTTCATCCTCAAGGTGGACAATACGGTCCAAGGGTATGCGAACGCACTGCAGCGGCTCTCGACTGATCACGGATTCCGGGAGGCGCTTGGAAGGCGCGCGTTCGATCATGCGCAGCGCCACTGGGCGCCAGAGGTCACCGAGGCCCGCTATGCGACGATTTATCGGAGCATGCTCGGGGCGGGGCGCGTCGCATGAATCCTGTTCGGGCCCTTCGTCACGCGGTCAGCCGCTTAGTGAATCGCGACACCGCGGAAACGCAACCGCCCGAGATCATGAAGGCGCTCTCTCGGCGCTCACGTCGTCTTGGCATCGAGGGAATCAATGTCCTGTTTTCCTTCGACTGCGACACTCCGGAGGACGCTGCCGCGGCGAAAGACGTGTTCGCACAACTGCGCCGCCGCGCCGTGCCCGCGGCATTTGCCGTGCCCGGCACCATGCTCCAACTCGCAGCCGAGCAATACCGCGAACTCTCACGTCTGGAGGCGGGATTCATCAATCATGGCTATCGGCCGCACACTGAGCACCGAGACGGGCGATATCATGCCATCACCTTCTACGACCAGATGTCTCCCGACGACGTTACGAGGGACATCCGAGAAGGGCATGACGCAGTGACGGCTGTCATCGGACGGCGACCGGTCGGATTTCGTGGACCACACTTCGGTTCGTTTCAAAAGCCAGAGCAACGAAGGGTCGTGTATGACGCTGTCCACGATCTGGGCTACGCATTTTGCTCCGATACGCTGCCTGGGAGCGCATATGAGTCCGGCCCGTTGTTCGAGGTCGGCCGCTCTTTGAAAGAGCTTCCGCTCACCGGATCCCTGCGCGATCCGTTCGTGATCCTCGACTCGTGGAACTACCTTGCCGATCGAACGAACTACCGGTTGCAGGAGGAGTACGGGACGCGATTCGCGGAGACCATCGACTTCTTCGCCGAGCGTCGGCTGCCCGTGCTTCTGAACTATTACGCCGATCCCGCGCATGTCGTTGGCGACGCAATCTTCCTCCGGGCTATCGACCACGCGTTGTCCGCGGGCGCGCGCTTTCGCTCGTTCGAGGAGATACTCGAGCTGACCGGCGGGCGCTGAGACGATGTGCGGAATTGCCGGCTTCTTCGGCTTCGATCTCTCGGCGGAGAAGGCCGATGTCGTGTTGCGCAGCATGTGCGACGCAATCCGACATCGCGGGCCGGACGACGAGGGATACTTCGCGGAGCCGGGGATCGGTCTCGGGATGCGGCGACTCAGCATCGTGGACCTCGTGACCGGTCACCAGCCGATGTCGGCCGGCGGTGGTCGCTTTCAGATTGTGTTCAACGGCGAGATCTACAATCACGCGCGTCTGCGCGCCGACCTCGCGCCCACCGAAACGTTCGCGACGACCTCCGACACTGAGGTGATGCTGCGGCTGTTCGCGCGCGAGGGCGTGTCGGCCGTGCAGAAGCTCAACGGGATGTTCGCGGTGGCGCTCTTCGACCGCACCGAACGGCGGTTGCTGCTCGTTCGCGATCGCATGGGCGTGAAGCCCTTGTACTGGTACTGGGACGGCAAGAATCTGCTCTTTGGCTCCGAGATCAAGGCGTTGCTCGCGTCGGGGTTGATGCGAGCCGAGCTCGATCCGCGAGGTGTCTGGGACTATCTCACGTGCCGCTTCGTGCCGGGTCCGGGGTCCATGTGGCGCGGCGTACAGAAGCTGCCTCCCGGACATTTTCTCTCGCTTCGCGAAGGCGGCGCTCCCGAGGTTGTCCGCTACTGGGACATCCCCTACGAGCGTCGTTCAGCGAGCGGATCATACGAGGAGCACCTTCAGACGTTCGAGTCGATTTTTCGCGACTCCGTGTCGCTGCGAATGCTCGCGGACGTCCCGGTCGGCATTCTGCTCAGCGGCGGTCTGGACTCGAGCGCCGTCGCCGCCATGGCTCGCGAGTCCAATCCAAAGGTGAACACGTTCTCCGTCGGCTTTCGCGGATCGCCGGAGACGAACGAATGGGATTACGCACGCCTCGTTGCGCGGCATCTCGGCACGTGCCACCACGAAATCGAGATCGGACAGGACGAGTTCGTGGATTTTCTGCCGCACATGGTGCGCTTCACAGACGAGCCGCTGGCGGATCTCGCCTCGGTGCCGCTCTACTACGTGAGCCGCCTCGCACGCGAGACCGTCAAAGTCGCACTCAGCGGCGAAGGGAGCGACGAGATTCTTGGCGGTTACGACTTCGAGCTCAGAGTGAGTGATTGGGATCGCCGCAAGAAAACATGGGCCGGCGCTCTCAAAAACGCGCTGGGTTTGTCGGCAGCCGATCAGCGCCGGTCTGCGTCGCCGCCGACGATGACCAACTATCTCTCGAGCGCAGAAAAGACCGCGCTCATGGGCCTGAGCTTCCCGGAGACGTACGCTCCTCTGCGCGCCGCGCTCGAGCGGCTCGGCCGGCAGGATCCGTTGCATCAGGTTCTGTACGGGTTTTCGCAAGACTGGCTCGTGGAAGATCTGCTCATGAAGGCCGACAAGATGTCGATGGCCAATTCGCTCGAGGTGCGAACGCCGTTCCTCGATTACCGCTTGGTGGAGTGGGCGGCGCGCACGCCGGCAAATCTCAAAGTCGGACAGGACAAGACGGGGGGGGGCCGATACGCGAACAAGAGAGTGTTGCGCGACTTCGCGAAGAAGCACCTGCCCCAGGAGATCATCACTCGGCCGAAACAGGGATTCCCGGTTCCGGTCTACGAATGGTTCGGCGGTCCGCTTCGGCATTGGGCGACGGACATGCTAGGCGCGACTGCGCGCGTGCGCACGCTGCTCGACAGTCGCGAGCTCGACAGGCGGATCCAATCGGCGCTCGCGCCCGAGGCGCCGCTGCTCGACCGCCATCGTCTGTGGAATTTTCTCATCCTCGAGCTCTGGATGCGTGAATGGCGGGTGTGAGCGGGCACCTGCTCGCCGTGAGCTGGGCGACGTTGCCAGCCGTGTTTCCGCGATCGATCCAGGTCGCGCGCAGTCTGAAGGCTTTGCGCGCGTTCGGCTGGGAAAGCACCGTCGTTTCCGCGGAGCCGTCGTCGGAGTGGACGATGGACCCCGAGCTCGAAGCGCAATACACGGACAGTTACCGCGTCGTGCGTGTGCAACGAGCAGCGCCA
>DATBRO010000245.1:0-3383 GCA_036560265.1 Gemmatimonadaceae bacterium
GAGCGACGACACGTACGACGTGTGCATCGACTCTTCGCTCGAACCTGGCCATCTGACGTACGGCGAGTATGTCGTCCCCGGACGAACGGATGACGAGGTACTGATCTCCGCGCACTGCTGCCACCCGTCCCTCGCGAACGACAATCTCTCGGGCGTGGCGGTCGCCGTGGAGCTCGCGCGCTACCTGACGGACCATGCGGTCGAGTTGCGGCATACGTATCGCTTCCTCTTCATTCCCGGGACGATTGGATCGATCACCTGGCTCGCGAAAAACGCGGACGTGGCCGCCCGCATCCGTCACGGACTCGTGTTGAGCTGCGTGGGCGGCCCTGGGCCGGTGAGTTACAAACGCAGTCGCCGCGGCGACGCACCCGTCGATCGCGCCGCCGAACACGTGCTCAAACGCTCGGGTAGCACGTACGCCATCCGCGATTTCGTCCCGTATGGCAACGACGAGCGCCAGTACTGCTCTCCGGGCTTCAACCTCGCGGTTGGATCGCTGACGCGCACGCCCGACGGTCAGTACCCCGAGTACCACACGTCCGCGGACGATCTGTCCCTGGTGCGACCCGAAACCTTGGCCGAGTCGTTCGCTACCTGCCTGCGGATCTGCGAGGTACTCGAGCACGACTCGGCATACGTCAACCTCAGCCCGTGCGGAGAGCCACAGCTGGGTCGAAGGGGACTCTATAGCGCGACGGGCGGTCATACCTCGCTGCCCAACTACGAGATGGCGCTCCTCTGGGTGCTGAATCTCTCCGACGGGGCGCACACGCTCCTCGACATCGCCGAGCGCGCTGGAATCGACTTCGCCGTGGTCCACACCGCGGCAGCCGATTTAGCTGACCACAAACTCCTCCGACGCGCCGCGATCCAGTAGCGGCTTCCCCTGCTGATCCGTCAGCGCGGATACATCGTCACTGACGTCGATCTGCTGTCCTGATAGCGCGTCCGCGTCACCGCGAGCCAGGAGCAGCAAGACGCCAGCCGAGCGTTCGATGGGCGTAGATCGACCTTCGTCCAACGCCCGCCGAAAACCATCGTGTACGAAGTCGCGGATGATTGGCGCGTCCGCGAGCGCCTCCGTCATGTCCGTTCGCACGAAACCGGGGCAATAGGCGAATACCTGAATACCGAACTCGCGAACCGCATCGGCGAGCGATGCGGACGCGTGTGACAGCGCGGCCTTGGACGCGCCGTAGGCCGAGTAGAGCGGATAGCGTTTGCCGGCGGCGCTGCTCGTGATGTTGATGATGCGGCCTCGGCGGCGCTCCATCATGGCCGGCAGCACCGCGTGCCAGCAGAGGAACGCGCCGTAGACGTTGACTTCCACCGTGCGCCACCATGCGACGGGATCTATCTCCCAATCCCTGCCGAGCGGTGACATGACTCCGGCGCCGTTCACAAGGACGTCGATGGGGCCGAGCGTCTGCTCGGTTCTCGCGACAGCGGCGGCAACGGCGTCGGAGTCGGTGACGTCGAGCGGCAGCGCGATGGCCCGCCTCCCTCCTCGCTCCAACGTCGCGCATGTTTCGGCGAGGCTGTCGGCGGAGCGGGCAGCAACGGCGACGTCGGCGCCGGCCGAGCCAAGGGCGAGCGCGTACGCTCTGCCAAGTCCTCGACTGGCACCCGTGACGAATGCGACGCGTCCGGCGAGGTCTGAATGCTCGACGTGTTTCATGCGGTCACGCGATCCATCATTGCTTTGCTCAGTCTCGCCACGCGGCTCATTGCGCGAACAGGGAACTTGGGCAGCAGGAAACGTGAAAAGCCGAGCCGAGCCAGCGTCCGTTCGTCCATCGCTCTGCGAAAGGACGCCGCGACCTCTCGAAACACTTCCGGATTGCCGTCGCCGAGGGAGCCGTGCCACTGCGCCGCGACGTCCACTCCGCGCTTCCGCGCCATCTCCGCCACCGCTTCGGTGCAGCGTCGGAATTGCAATTCACGCTCGGACCGGAGCGTGCTCAGGGTCGCGTTGTTCTCGCGCCATCTAATGAAGCTGTCCGCCAGCGGCTCATACAGTACGTTGCCCGCCGCCGAGAGTTCCGCGATGAACATTCGATCGACCTGATACGGATGGGTGTCTTTCACGACCTCCATCGCGCGCAGCGCCGCGTCGCGCTGCACCAGCATCGACGAAAAATGAAATGGCGTGAGGATCCAGGTCGCGGCTAAAACGTGTGTGGGAGACAACTCCCACAACTCCGCGAGATCGGGGTTGCCGGCGGCGACCCACAGCGCCGCCGAGCGGGACATCCATCCGTCCGACGGCACTTCGGACACCACAAAGAAGGACGCCCCAAATGACGCGACCGCCGCATCGTGCGTCGCCAGCGCCAGGAGACCTGCCTGGAGGTGCCCGGGGCCCCACCAATCGTCATCGCACAGAAAGCCGATCAACTTGGCGCGCGACTCGCGCATGACGAACTGATAATTCTGCACCGCCGTCAACTGCGGCTCCTGTAGCACATATCTGATCGGCAATTCCGCAAAGCGCCCGCACACCTCGCGCGATCGGACGTCACCCAGGTTTTCGGAGACGAGCACTTCCTCGATCTGATCCGCCGCCGTTTGCCTGGCGACCGAGCGCAGCGCGCACTCGAGCAGCGCTGGCTGCCGCGCAGTTGGTATGACGACCGAAATGGGTTTCATACTTGGTGCTCGAGCTCCCGTGCGGCGACCTCGCCGCTGTCGGACATCACGACCTCTTCGTTCGCGTTCCGTTCGGCTTCGACACGTCGCAGCCATATCTCGCGGAAGTATGGCGTGACACGCCGTGAGCAGAGGAGCGAATAACACGTGTACTGCGATTGGCAGTACACGCCCTCGAGCGTGATACACGGCTTCTTCATCGTGATCATGCGGCCCGAGTACTCATCGATGATCTGTGTCACGCGCTGCGCCACTCGATGCTTCTGTCCACAGGCGGGCGTCATTTCCGCGTTGTATTTCAGTCCACGGTTCTTGAGGTCGACCGAGACCGTTTGCAGGATCTCATTGTGGCTCTTGACCTCGACGAGCTCTCCCGGCTGCAGATCCAGTGTCTCGTCCGGCGTCGGCGTCCCGTCGGCGATCGCGCCGGCGCGAAACGGATCCGGCCTTTTCGTCGAGAGCCGGTGCAAAGCGGCGTAGAGCCCGGTACTGATGCGCCAACCGCGCTTGAGATTGCGCAGGCGCCATACGAGATGGAGACCGACCACTCTGACGACGTCGCGAATCCGGGCGTTGCGGCTGCGAACGTCCGCGACGAAGTGCCAGACGGCCAACGGCCGCAACGGCTCAGAGGCCGCCCAGTGCTCGGTCGCCTGGCAGGAATATCGGATTTCTCCGTTCGGCGTGACGGATCGAGTGGCGTCGTGAAGTTGGCACTCTGAACACTTCGC
>DATBRO010000246.1:0-3064 GCA_036560265.1 Gemmatimonadaceae bacterium
CACGGCGAAAATCACCATCGTGAGAAACACCGCGAAGGTGATGATCGCGCCCAGCTCCATACCACCGGGGCTGCGATGCAGAAGGGCGAAAAGGCGACCGGCGCGCGCCATGCCGAACACGAGCACTGCTCCTGCCACGAACGCCCACGCGGGCAATTGATCGATCCGTAACGCGACTCGCCGCACGAAACTCCCTCGCTGTCAGCATCACACGAAGGCAACTTCCGTGCGTCCCGCGAACGGCTCAGCCAGTAAGCGACTTTACGGAACCGCGCAGGCCGTTGCGGCCTCGTTACTCGGCGCCACTTCACAGAGCGCGCGCATGACGGCGGCGCCTGTGGCTCGATCTTGGAGATACCGGCTGATGAAGTGCGCTTCGTCGAGGGGCAGAGCACGCAGAGCGCGATCCTTTACGATACCGCCGACGAGAATCCCCTCCACCGGACCCGAAAACAGATCGTTGGGATCGTACAGGTTTTCCCAACCGCTCACCGCAGCCGGCATGGAGAGCGTATTCACGTTGTCGCCGAACACCATCTGGCGAATTGCGGGAACGCCGAGCGGCGACCCGAGCGTGACGACGCGAAGTCTCGTGCTGGTTTTCGCGCTCGGCGGTCGCGAATGCAAATACCCGTACGCGACGAGTGACCCGAGACTGTACGCCACCACGACGACAGGACGATTCTCCCGTGCGGCAGCTTCGATCACGCTTCCGACGCGACGCTCCGCGGCGCACCGCTTCGACGCATCGATCGCATACACCAGATCGGACATCACGCCGCGCATCTCGAGCGATTCGTCTTTCGGTACCGCGCTCGCGAGAAAACCGAGGAGGCCGCGCGCCAGATCGCCGAAGCTCAGTGAGTCGGCGTCATTGAGCGCGGCCGTTGCGCATAGGCTGTCCGACTCGGGATCCAGCACGTCGGCGTACCACGCCAGTCGCACGTTCTCGTCGCGCAATCGTGGCATTCCCACGAGCGCGAGCGACGAATCGAGATCCCGCTTCCATTCCCGTCGCAGCGCCGCGGTGTCCTGGCCAAGCAGACCGCGCCCGTGGACGAAAACGACGATGGGGGGAAGCCTCGACGTCGCGGTACTGGCGTCGTGAGCCGCCGCCCCGACGACGGTCAGGGCGGCGAAGATTGGAAATACGAGAACGCGCATGCAGTGGATTACACCGCAGGCACCATTCCGGATTCCAACCGTACTCTGCAGCGACGCTTCGCGCCGGTAGCAGCCGATTATCGCAAGTGGACTGCTGCTACCGGGCCGAATGCCCGCTGAGACGCCCTACGCCTCCCAGGAGAGGCCGGGCCGCCCAAAGTGCCCGTAATTCGTCGACTGACGGTAGATCGGCCGCAGCAGGTCGAGGCGCTCGATGATTGCGCGCGGACGGAAGTCGAAGGTGCGCACCAGAGTTTCTGCGGCGTTCGGGTCGCCCGTGCCGAAGGTCTCGACGCGGACCGAGACCGGCTCCGGTCGTCCGATCGCGTAGCCCACCTGTACTTCAGCGCGACGCGCGAGCCCTTTCTTCACGATCTGTCGGGCCACGAAGCGGCAGAAGTATGCGCCGGACCGGTCCACCTTCGACGGATCCTTGCCGCTGAACGCACCGCCGCCGTGACGTCCCATCCCGCCATACGAGTCGACGATGATCTTGCGGCCGGTGACGCCGCAGTCGGCGCTCGGGCCGCCTTCCACGAACGAGCCCGTGGGATTCACGAGCACTTCGATGTCGTCGCGGTACCAGGTGCCGAGGACGTCGGGGCACAGCGTGGTCGCGACGTAGTTTCTGATTTCCTTCTGCGAGACGTCGCGCGCGTGCATCGTTGAAACAAGGACCGTGCGCACCGCGACCGGCTGATGGTCCGCATACTCGACGGAGACCTGCGTCTTGGCGTCGGGACGCAGCCACGAGACTTGGTTGGATTTGCGCGCGTCCGTCAGGCGCTTGGCGAGCTTGTGCGCGAGCAGGATGGGCAGCGGCATGAGCTCGGGCGTTTCGTCCGTCGCGTAGCCGAACATGATCCCTTGATCGCCCGCGCCACCGATGTCGACGCCTTGTCCGATCTCGCCCGCCTGGCGCGAGATGAACTGCGTCACGTTGACGCCGTCGGCGTTGAACGACTCCGCCGGATCCGTGTAGCCGATCTCGCGAATCGCCTGACGCGCCACCGTCTCGAAATCCACCGTCGCGGAGCTCGTGATCTCGCCAGCCAGCACCACTTCACCGTTTTTCACGAGCACCTCGCACGCGACGCGGCTCTTCGGGTCTTTCCCGAGATGCGCGTCGAGGATCGAGTCGGCGATGTAGTCGCAGACCTTGTCGGGGTGTCCCTCGCTCACGGATTCGGACGTGAAGACGTAGGACGTGCCGGTCGGCTTCGTCCGCGTGCTGAATGGCGATTTCGTGGCGGCGGTGGCGGTCATGCGTTGTGCTCCGGCTGACGCGTGGTGGAGATGGGCAGAAAACGAAAACGGCCCCGACTCTTTCGTCGCGGGCCGTTGCATCAGCCACGACTTAGACGGGTGTCGGCGGTTGCTCCTCGTGGAGCGTCCGTTGCGCGGCCCGTCAAATCGGGGAAATCGCCGCGCAGGACTGAAGGTAGCAGTCGGGCGCGGTGCGTCAAGACTCAAAAGGTCGCGCTTGCCGCCCGGCATACGCCAGCGCAGCATTTCAACATCCTGCTGACGCTTGTCCCACCTTCCAACTTCGCCACGCATGCCGCGCTCGCGCTCGATTTTCGTACTCTACGTCGCGACGGCATTCGCCGCGGCTGCGCTTCCGCTCTCATCGCTCTCTGCGCAACGGAACACGACCGCCTTCGTCGACGTGACCGTTATCCCGCTCGACCGCGAGCGCATGCTCGAGCACCAGACTGTCGTGGTTCAGGGCGACCGCATCGTCGCGCTCGGCCCGGCGTCGACGACGATCGCTCCCGCCGGCGCCACGCGCATCGACGGACGAGGCAAGTACCTCATGCCGGGCCTCGCCGAGATGCACGCGCACGTGGTCGGCGGCAACAATCCGAATCACGAGCAGATCAACAAGGACATCCTCTTC
>DATBRO010000247.1:0-9598 GCA_036560265.1 Gemmatimonadaceae bacterium
CACGTTCCTGCTTTCGAGCTCGCGACTGAATCCGTATCCGTCGGACCAGCTCGTGAGCATGTTCGACGAAGTCTCGTATCCCGCGAACGACGACGACGCGCTTTCGGTATTGAATCGCTATCTCGCGGCGCGCCGCGTGGACGGCAAGCCGTACTTCGTGCTCGCGTTCTTCTACACGCCACACTACCCCTTCACGTCGGCCAAGCCGCGCTTCCGCCGCTACCCGTTGATCGGCCCGTCCGCGCGCTCGAACTACATGAACGACGTGTTGCAGGCGGACGATTACTTTCGACAGGCATTCGATCTCGTTCGCGGGGACTATGAAAGTGGTCGCACTGTTTTCTTGGCGACGTCCGATCACGGCGAAGAGATTCGCGATCACGGCGTCTTTGGCCACGCCTCGGCGACATTCTGGAACGAGAAGGTCGTTGTGCCGTTCATGCTCGGGCTGCCGGGCACGACGCTCTCGAACGAGACGCGCCGCCCGATCCTCACTTCGCACGTAGACGTCTGGCCGACGCTCTTCGACTACCTCGGTGCGTCGCCTCGAGTCGCGAGCTCGAGCTACTCGGACGGGGAGTCATTGCTTCCCGCTTCCCGCATCCCGCATCCCGCATATGTCGCCGGGCGCTTCTTCCCGTACGCGGATCGGCCCAGCGTTCTCGTCGATGGATCGAGGAAGTATTGGTTCCGCGTCAGTGGAATAGGGAAAGACAGCCGGCTCTGCACGGTTGTCACGCGCGTGACCGACCTCGAAGACCATGCGCTTCCACTCGATCGCATGCGGCTCGACCCGGACACCATTCCGGCGTTCGATCAACTTCAGCGCAACTTCTGGCGGTTCCTCGTGCCAGTCAAAGCAAAGACTGAAACGCAGTGCCCGCGCCGATAGCGCTACCGACAGCGCTAGCCGTCGTCCCGATCGTCGTGTTGTTCCGGCGGAAGCTCGTACTCCGCCCCGCCGAAACCGGCAGCGCCAAACTTGGGTGCGGCGATGCCCCATTTCTTCGTGATTGGCGGCTCGTGGCCCTCCAGCTTTTCGGGTCGGTCAGCGATTAGCGTTTTGGCGGCCTGCGCGTAGCGGGCCGGATCGGCCTCGAATTCACGCAGGCACTGCAGCGAGCAGAAGTAGTACGTCTGCCCCTGAAAGATCGACTGACGCGCAGTCTCGTCGCTCTCTATCGCCATTCCACAAACCGCATCCAGTACACGAGCCATAGATCCTCCTCTGTGGCACCGGGTAACCGCATCAACCATGCGAACCTGGCGACATCACCCTCAATCACTCTAGTCACCCGGCGGCCCGCAACCTGCACCACGCTCAGCCGTCTGGATTCCGGAGTCAGCCATGGAGCGCGGTGTCGAGTTTCTCAAGAGCCAGGTGTCCAACGCGGTGCTGATGCATCGCACACTCGTCGAGGCTTTGAAAGATCACGAAAGCCAGGCAAGCGACCAGCGCTTGCGTGATCTCTGCCTGCGCTTCATCCCCAAGATGCTTCAGCACCAGCGAATGCTGGAGGACTACCAACTCACCCTCGGTGCGACCGAGGGCCTCGTCAAGCGAGCCGCGGGTGTCGCGCTCGGCGTGGCACGCGACCTGGCCGACGTCGTGCGCGAGGACGACTTCTTTCGGCTCGTCGGCGACATCGTCCTCGCGCGCCAAATGGAGGACACGTTCAAGACGTTCCGCGAAGCCGGACGCACGCTGGGCCTGCAACAACTCGCGCAGATCGGCGAGATCGGCGAGCGGCATCACGACGAATACGCCAAGGAAGCCAATCGGCTGGTGCAGCAGATGTTCGTTGAACGTGTGCGTGGATCCGAAGAGACAATCCGCGCCGCCGAGCAGCCGACGACGGCGGTGTAGAAGGCAGGTTATTTTCTTGGCATGACAGACGTTGTCGCGCTCGCCGCCGAACTGCTTGCGATTCAGTCACCTACGGGGGAGGAGAGTGACGTCGTCGACTTCGTGTCGCGTTGGCTGCTCGGCCGAGGCTGGAACGTCGAGCTTCAAGAAGTAACCCGCGGTAGAGCCAATATCTGGGCGACGAGGAACGGGAACGGCGTCACGCTCTCGACGCACCTCGACACGGTGCCGCCGTACGTCGCCCCGCGCGAAGACGATGGCCGGCTCTACGGTCGCGGCGCCTGCGACGCGAAGGGCATTGCGGCGGCCATGCTCGCCGCAGCGGATCGCTTGGCCAAGGCCGGCGAACAACGCGTCGACCTGCTTTTCCTCGTCGGCGAGGAGCAGGGCTCGGACGGCGCGCGGGCGGCGAACCGACTGTCCGCCACGAGCAAGTACCTCGTCAACGGAGAGCCCACCGAGAGCAAGCTCGCGAGCGGCGCTAAGGGATCGCAGCGAGTCATCCTGCGCTTCCGGGGACGGGCCGCCCACTCGGCGTATCCGGAGCTTGGCAAGTCCGCAATCGCGCCGATGCTGGAGCTCCTGCCGACGATCGATCGGCTCGACTTGCCCAACGATCCGGTCCTGGGCGCAACGACGGTCAACATTGGGTGGATCAAGGCTGGAACGGCTGGCAACATCATTCCGGAGCTCGCCGAGACCGAGTTGATGTTTCGGCTCGTCGGGGACGTGAAGCCGCTAAAGAAGTCTCTGGAAAAATGGGTAGGCGACAAAGCCGAGATCGAATACGGCTCGTACATCCCCGCGCAGAAGTTTCACACGATCAAGGGATTCGACGTCGCTCCCGTCGCGTATACCACGGACATCCCGCTGCTCTCGAAGTGGGGCAAGCCACTGCTGTTCGGCCCCGGCTCCATCCACGTCGCGCATACGCCGGACGAGTTCATCGCGGTGGATGAGCTGCGCAACTCCGTGGATGCGTATGAGCGCATCGTACACTCGCTTCTGAAATCCTGATGCGCGCGTCCCCGTTCGGTTCGTCGAAGGTTCCCGTTGCCGTCCTCGGAGCGACCGGTGCGGTGGGTCAGGCGTTCGTGCGTCTCCTGGCGAGTCATCCGTGGTTCGAGTTGGTCGAGGTCGCCGCGTCGGAGCGCTCGGCGGGACGCACGTACGAGGAAGCCGCCCACTGGATTGGCGACGATCCCGTTCCGGCGCATGTCGCCAAGCTCACGGTACAGCCGTGCATTCCCAAGAACGTTCGCTCGCCGATCGTGTTCTCCGCGCTCGACTCCGGCGTTGCGGGAGAAGCGGAGGCGGCGTTCGCGAAGGCGGGCTGCGTGGTGTTGAGCAACGCGCGCAACTATCGCATGGAGCCCGACGTTCCGCTCGTGATCGCGGAGGTCAACCCAGATCATCTCGAGGTTCTCGAGGCGCAGCAAAAGAACCGCGGATGGAAGGGAGCGATCGTGACGAACGGCAACTGTGCCGCGATCGCCGCCGTGTTACCGCTCGCACCGCTGCATGCGCAATTCGGGGTTACCAAAGTGTTCGTCGCCACGATGCAGGCGGTGTCGGGAGCGGGATATCCTGGCGTCGCCTCGCTCGACATCCTCGGGAACGTCATCCCGTTCATCAAGGACGAGGAACCGAAGGTCGAGGCGGAGATCCGCAAATTCCTGGGTCGACGTGGCGCGGGACGCATCGACGACGCACCGATCACCGTGAGCGCGCACACGAATCGCGTTCCGGTGGAACATGGTCACACAGTCGTCATGTCCGTCGCACTCGAGCGCAAAGCGGAGATCGCCGAAGTGGAGAACACACTCGCGAGCTGGCGCGGCGCGTCCGAAGCCTGCGGCCTTCCAAGCTCTCCGGAGCGCCCGTTGATCGTCTCGAGCGAGCCCGATCGTCCACAGCCGCGCCGCGACGTGAATGCGGGCGACGGCATGTCGGTCACGGTGGGACGCGTGCGTCGCGACACGCTGTTCGACGTCAAACTCGTCGCTCTGTCCCACAACATCATTCGCGGCGCCGCGGGCGCGTCCGTGTTGAACGCCGAGCTCATGGCGGCGACCGGCCGCATCAACATCCCGTGATCGTCTGCAAGTTTGGTGGAACGTCCGTCACGGACGCCGACGCGATCAAGCGCGCTGCGCAAATCGTTCAGGCGCGAATGGACCGTCAGCCCATCGTCGTCGTATCGGCGCTTGGCGGCGCAACCAATGCGCTCATAGCGCTCGCCGAGCAGTCGTCCCGCGGACAACTCATCGGTGCGCTGCGCGCGGTGCAGGGGCTCCGCGATCGTCATCTGCAAGCGGCGTCCTCGCTCCTGGGCAACGACGAGAGCGGGACCGAGCTGGCGTCGGAACTGAGCGGCCTCTTCGACGAGCTTGCGAGTCTCGCCGAAGCGCTTTCGGTGCTGGGCCACCTGACGCCGCGAAGTCTCGACACCGTGTCCGCCTACGGCGAGCAGCTGTCGTCGCTCATGTGCGCGGCCGCGTTTCGGTGCGCGGGCGTGCCGACGGTGCACCTCGATGCGCGCAAAGTGATGCTTACCGACGATCAATTCACGCGCGCGGAGCCGCAGACGGATGCGATCGCGGAGGCCGCGCGACAGCATCTGCTGCCGATCCTGCGCGACGGCAAAGTTCCCGTCCTCGGTGGCTACATCGGATCGACGTTCAAAGGTGGCATCACGACGACGCTCGGACGCGGCGGTTCCGATTACAGCGCCTCGCTCATCGGCGCCGCCTTGAAGGCAGAGGGCATCGAGATCTGGACCGACGTCGACGGAATGCTCACGGCAGACCCGCGTGTCGTCCCCAGCGCACACACGATCGAGCAGATCGGCTTCGAGGAGGCGTCGGAGCTCGCGTCGTTCGGCGCGAAGGTACTGCACCCGTACACGATCGCGCCCGCGGTTCGCATCGGCATTCCCGTGTGCGTGCTCAACTCCCGCAAGCCTGAAGGGCGGGGAACGTTGATCACATTCGACGCGCCCAAGCGGCCGGTGACCGCCATCGCGGGAAAGAGCGCGGTCACGCTCGTGAAGGTGCGCTCGCCGAGAATGCTGCTGACCGAAGGATTTCTCCGTGAGCTGTTCGGTGTCTTCGAGAAGAACAAGACGTCGGTCGACGTCGTCGCCACGTCGGAGGTCTCGGTGTCGGTCACGGTCGACGACGCGAGCCGGCTCGAGGAGCTCGTGAGCGAGCTGCGCCGGATGGGGGACGTCTCCATCGAGCGGCACCGTGGCATCGTCGCGCTGGTGGGGGCGTCGCTCAGCGAGAGCGGCGGCGCCATGTCGCGCGCGCTCAAGGCGATCGGAGATACGCGGCTGCACATGCTCTCGCTCAGCGCAACCGGCATCAACCTCACGATGGTCGTCGATGGCGACGAAGTGAACCCGCTGATGCAGCGGCTCCACGCCGAGTTCTTCGAGACGGCGGAAAGCGTTTGATGCCGCGCCTCGCGATCATCGGGCTGGGTAAGATGGGCCGGACTATCGAACAGCTCGCGCCCGAGCGCGGCTTCGAGGTCGTCTCACGCATCGATCCGAATGGCGGGGAAGCACCCAGTGTCAGGCAAGAAGCATTGAATCGCGCCGACGTGGCCGTGGAGTTCACCACCCCAAGTGCCTCTCCGGCGAATGTCCGCGCCGCGATCGAAGCCGGCTGTCCCATCGTCGTCGGCACGACCGGCTGGTACGACAAGCGCGGCGAGATCGAGAAGTTTGCCACAGATCGGAAGGGCGCGATCCTCATCGCGCCGAACTTCTCGATTGGAGTCGCGGCGTTCGGGGAGATCGTGAAGGCTGCGGCGCGGGCGCTCAAATCAGCGCCAGGGTTCGACGCTCACATCACCGAGACGCATCACTCGGCCAAGAAAGACGCGCCCTCCGGAACCGCGGCGAATCTCGAGAAGCTTGCCGCCAAGGAATGGGGACGCGGCATCCCGATCACCAGCATACGCACCGGCTCAGTGCCTGGGACACATGAATTTCTCTTTGACGGGCCGTTCGAGCAGATTCGACTCGAGCACGTCGCGCGCGATCGCCGCGTCTTCGCGGACGGTGCGTTGCTCGCGGCCAAATGGCTCATTGGCAAGCGCGGGGTTTTCACTATGAATGACGTCTTGGCGGGCTGAAACCGGGATGAGCTTTCTTGCAAGAACTACTCAACACGAACGACACGGAGCACACGAATGACACGGACAGTGCACCGGTGGTGTCGTCTCCCGCTGCGGCAAGAGACCGTCGCGCCAGCAAACAACAAAAACAACACTTGCAGTTTTCGTGTGCTCCGTGTGTTCCGTGTAGTCCGTGTTGGGTAGTTCAACGCCACGACAACCCACCACATGGCTGAGCGACTGAAAGGCTGCGGCACTGCACTCGTGACTCCGTTCACGAAAGACGGCGCCGTCGACGAGCCGGCGCTTCGCAAGCTCGTGGATTGGCAGATCGAGCAGGGCATTCACTTTCTCGTCCCCTGCGGCTCGACGGGCGAAGCGGCGACAATGACGCCCGCGGAACATCGCCGTGTGGTGGAGATCACCGTCGACCAAGCGAAAGGGCGCGTGCCAATCGTCGCCGGCGCCGGCTCTAACGACACCGCCAAGGCCGTTGCGATGTCCAAAGAGATGAAAGCCGCCGGCGCGACGCATTTGCTGCATGTGTCGCCGATGTACAACAAGCCGCCACAGCGCGGCATCCTCGAGCACTTCAAGCGCATTGCCGACGCCACCGACCTTCCGGTTGTCGTCTACAACGTCCCGGGCCGCACGGGGAGCAACATCGAGGCAAAGACCACGCTGGCGCTCGCGCAAGTCAAGCACATCGCCGCGGTGAAGGAAGCCTCGGGCAATCTCGGCCAGATCACCGACATCCTGCGTGAGCGTCCCGCGAACTTCGCCGTGCTCTCCGGCGATGACGAGATGACGCTCGCGGTGATGGCGGCTGGCGGCGATGGAGTCATCTCCGTCATCTCCAACGCGACGCCGAAAGCAATGGCGCAACTTTGCGATCTCGCCGCAAAAGGCGACATCACCGGCGCCAAGAAAATCCATTTTCAGCTATTGCCGTGGATGCGCGCGGCCTTCGTGGAGTCCAATCCGATTCCGGTCAAAGCGGCGATGGCAATGCTCGGCAGGATGGAAAATCATCTGCGGCTGCCGCTCGTTCCCCTCGCTGAAACACACACCGAGACGGTGCGCGCAGCACTGCGTTCGGCCGGAGCGCTTCTTTGACGAAGCTCGAGCAACTGATCGACGAGCTGAGCGCGGAGCCTGACGCGAAAAAGCTCGGGAAGAAAGCCGAACGCGCAGTCAACTACCTGCTCGACTCGCTCGAGGCGGGCGACGTGCGAGCCGCAACCAGGGATTCGCGCGGGCAGTGGAGCGCTGTCCCGTGGGTGAAGCGCGGCATCCTCCTCGGCTTCCGGATCGGGCGGATCGAACGCGTCTATCCGCCGTACGGCATGAGCGCGTTCAGCTTCGTCGACAAGCACACCTTTCCCACGCGCACGTTCACCAAACGCGACGGCGTGCGGATCGTACCCGGCGGATCGACCGTGCGGAGGGGCGCACATCTCGCTTCGGGCGTCGTTTGCATGCCCCCCATGTACGTCAACGTCGGCGCGTACGTAGGAGCACAGAGCATGATCGATTCGCACGCGCTCGTGGGATCGTGCGCGCAGATCGGCGAGCGCGTGCATCTGAGCGCGGCGGCGCAGATCGGAGGCGTCCTGGAGCCGGTCAATGCCAGTCCGGTGATCATCGAAGACGATGCGCTGGTCGGCGGCAATTGCGGTGTCTACGAAGGGACCGTCGTGCGTCGCAAGGCAGTGCTTGCGGCCGGCGTTGTGCTCACGCGCGGCACGCCCGTCTACGATCTCGTGAAGGAGCGCGTCATCCGCGGCAGCGCAGACACGCCGCTCGAGATCCCCGAGGCCGCGGTGGTCGTCCCGGGTGCCCGCGCGGTGTCCACGGGCTGGGGACAAGAGCACGGCATCTCGCTTCAGACTCCCGTCATCGTGAAGTACCGGGACGAGAAGACCGACGTCGCCACCGCGCTCGAAGCGTGGCTCCGCTGACCGTGGGTGGACTGCGCGTCCACGGCTCCGTACGCGCGCCGGGCGACAAATCCATCTCTCACCGGGCGCTGATTCTCGCGTCGGTCGCGCGCGGCAGCTCCCGCATCGAGAACATTCTCGACTCCGCCGACGTCAACTCCACCGCGGACGCGCTTCGCGCCCTGGGCGCGTCGATTCCGCTGCTGTCTTCCAGAATGTACGTGCACGGCGGCGAGATGCATTCGCCGCGGGAGCCACTCGACTGCGGCAACAGCGGCACGTCAGCACGCCTGCTGGCCGGTGTTGCCGCGGGCGCGCGCCTCAACGCGACGTTCATCGGAGACGCCAGCCTGAGCAAGCGCCCCATGAGACGGATCGCCGAGCCGCTTCGCGCCATGGGAGCGCTCGTCGAGCTCGCGCCGAACGGCGGCCTCCCGATGGTCGTGGAAGGACGGAAGATCGTCGGCATCGACTACGAGTCGAGCGTGGCGAGCGCGCAAGTGAAAAGTGCGATTCTGCTTGCGGCGGTGATTGGCGGCGTTCGCGCGCGCGTGCACGAGCCGCATCTCTCGCGAGACCATACGGAGCGCATGCTCGCCGCACGCGGGGTCGAGCTGCATCGCGTCGGGACCACCGTATCGGTGCAGCCGGCCCAGCGCATCCAACCTGGCGACGTGCGCGTTCCCGCCGATCCGTCGTCCGCCGCATTCTTCGTCGCGCTTGCGCTCCTCGCTGACAGCGGCGAGCTGCAGCTCACGGACGTCTGCCTCAATAAGACGCGTACCGGATTCTTTGACGTGCTCCGGCGGATGGGAGCGAGAATCGAGGTCCGCGATCGAAGAGAAGAGGGAGGCGAGAGCGTGGGTACGGTCATCGCGCGGCCATCGACGTTGCGCGGCGTCGAGATCGATGCCGCCGACGTGCCAGCGATGATCGATGAGTTGCCGCTGTTCGCCTGCGTCGCCGCCCGCGCGGACGGCGAGTCAGTCGTTCGGGGCGCATCGGAATTGCGCGTGAAAGAAAGCGACCGGATCTCTACGCTCGTGAACAACCTCAAGCGCCTCGGCGCGACTGCCGAGGAGCTGCCGGACGGATTTCGCGTCGTGGGCGAACGGTCGACGTTGCGCGGCCGCGCCACGACGCATGGCGACCACCGCATTGCGATGTCGTTCGGCATCCTGGGCGCGCTCGGCGGCAATCAGGTCGAGGTGGATGATCCGGCCTGCGTAGCCGTGTCGTACCCCGGTTTCTGGACGGACCTCAAACGCGTCCAGCAATGACCCCTCCCCGTTCCACACCAGCGAGGCGCGTCGTCATCGCGATCGACGGGCCGGCAGCATCCGGAAAGTCTTCGACGGCGAAGTGGGTAGCCGAGCGGCTCGGATTTACGCACGTGGACTCGGGGGCGCTGTATCGGGCTGCGACCGCCGCGTACCTACGCGGCAGGGGCGCGAACGACGAGAAGAAGTGGACGGAGGCCGACGTGGTCGCTGCCGCGAAGGGTCACGTAAAGCTGGCGCCGGCCGACCGGTCCCTCGTCCCGTTTCTCGACGACGCCCCCGCGGACGCGGAGATCCGTGGCGGCGAGGTCACCCAGCACGTCTCAGCTGTCGCCCGAATGAAGACGGTCAGGAATTGGGTCAACCAGCAGGTGCGTGACGCCGCA
>DATBRO010000248.1:0-4557 GCA_036560265.1 Gemmatimonadaceae bacterium
CCTGCGTCGCGCTGTCCGGCGGTCCGAGGACCTGGACGGTGAGGCGATGGCGCAGCGTCGCCGGTGGAGCGCTTTTGTCGACGGGGACCCCGAGATACAAATTCGCGCGACTGCCGCCGCCGATCCGCAGTCGTTCGGACGGCAGGACGTTGCTTCCCGGCCGCAGGATGATCCGAAGCAGACCGCTGTCCGCTACAGTCAGCAGGTGCCGACTCGTGTCCGCGCCATTCGTGACTTCGACGCCCTTCAGCACGACGATGGCCGGCGTGAGGTTGGTGATGTGCAGCTCGTACGTTAGAAACGCGCCGGAGTCTCCTACCGCGACGGTGGGCGCTTTCGGCACGCGGAATTCGATCGACGCGGGGATCTGCGCGCCAGCGTTGACAGCGGCTAGCGCGAGCACCGCTGTGATGATTCGTGAATGCATGCTTGGCCTAGTCCCTGGGCTTTGATGCTCGATCGATCGGCGCGGGTCGCGCGACCCGCACGACCGGCGTCTGCGCCAGAAGCCTCATCGCCTCTTGGACCGCCCGCTCGAGCTGTGGATCGTGTCCCCGAATCACCGCGGCCGGCGTGAACTCCACCTCGATATCCGGCGTCACCCCTTCGTTCTCGACGGACCACTTGCCCGTGAGATCGTAGAACGCAAGCGACGGGGCCGTGATCCCTCCGCCGTCGATCGTAGACGGGGTGCCGAGCGTGCCGACAAGACCGCCCCACGTGCGCGTGCCGACCAGCGGTCCCACCTTCCGCTGTTTGAACATGTATGGCAGAGCGTCGCCGCCCGATCCCGCCGACTCATTGATGATCATGACCTTCGGGCCGAAGATGCCGGCCGTCGGTGACGTCGACACGCCGCCGCTGCGCTGCGCGAAGTAGCCCATCAGTTTGCGATCGAGCTCGTTCACGATGTAGTCGGCGACCTGACCCCCTTGATTGTACCGCTCGTCGATCACCGCGCCGTCTTTCTGCTGCTGCGCAAAGAAGTAGCGCGTGAAATAGGTGTAGCCGCCGCCCCCGGTGTTCGGCAGCCAGACATACGCCAGCCGTCCACCCGAGAGCGAGTCGACGGTGCGGCGGTTCTGCTCGATCCACGCGCGCGTGCGAAGACCATCCTCGCTCGCGACAGGAACCACCGTGACGACGCGCGAGCCTTCGACCGCGGGTGTCTTGCTCACGCGAATCAACGTCTGATGTCCGGCCGTGCCCTCGAAGGCCTGATATACATTTGCGGGGGGCGCGAGCGGCTTGCCGTTGACCTCGAGCAAGTAATCGCCTTCGCTGACGGAGACGCCCGGGGCGCTCAACGGAGCGCGTAGGTCGGGATTCCAGTTCTCGCCCGTGTAGATGTGGCTGATGCGATAGCGGCCGCTCTCCACGGTGAAGTCGGCGCCCAACAGCCCGCCCGCGACGGGCGTCTCCGCGGGCTCGTCGCCGCTGCCCGTGAGATACGAATGTCCCACGACCAGCTCGCCGCCCATGACCGCCATCAGGTAGCCCAGGTCCGCGCGGTGCCCCACGTACGGCAGCAATGCGCTGTACTTCTTGTACGTCGCGTCCCAATCGGCGCCGTGCATCTTGGCGTCGTAGAAATAATCGCGCTCGATGCGCCACGACTCCCGGAAGATCTGCGCCCATTCCGCTCGTGGATCGACTTGCATCTCGAGCTGCGTGACGTCGATGGCGCCGTCGCCGACGCGCGCCGGCTTGTCGGTGCCGACGATGCCCCAGCGTGGCGCCGCGGCGCTGCCGGCCGAGTACAGCAGCTTCTTCCGGTCGCCCGAGAGCGTGTACGTCCGAATGCCCTCGAGAAACGCCGCCGCCGTCCGCTCCTTCAGCTGATACCGCTGCAGGCGAAGCGCTGCCGCGGGACCGGCGCCTTCACCAGGAGCGGTGTAGAAGATCGTCCCGGTGGGCCCGGCGGTGAGATTCGCGTAGTCGCCCGCGGGAATGTTCAGCGAGATGATGCGCTGCCCGATGCCGCGGACGTCGATGCGCGTCACGGTGTCGGGCTTGGCCTTGGGCGCCGGTGGGCCCGTCGGCTCGTCCACGATCTCCGGAAGAAGCGGTGACGGTTCGCTCGCGCTCAGCACGGCGAGATACACGCTGCGACGCACCGGACGGTCGACGGAGCTCATCTCGAGCCAGCCCGTGCGCGGCCCGTAGTCGGTGCTCGCGAGGAAATACAGGTACTTGCCGCCTTCGTCGAACGCGGGCGATTCCGCGTCGGACAACCCGTCGGTCACCTGATACGCTTTGCCCTCGGCCAACGAGTACACGAAGATGGCGCGCATATGATTGGCCAGATTCTTCGAGTACGCAATCCAGCGCGAGTCCGGCGACCACACCGGCTCCATGTGCCGCGACGGATTGTCGTACGCGTCCGTGTCCACCTTGCGCGCGCGACCGTCGGCCACGTCGAGCGTCCAGAGATTTACATCGTTGTCCTGAAAGACGATCTGCTTCCCGCTCGGCGACCACACAGGCTCCAAGTAGAACGCGACTGTCGGCAGGGGGACGGCACGCGGCTTCGTGAGCCCCGACTGATCGCCGATCATGAGCTGATATTCGCCTGACGCATCCGAGAACCACGCGAGCTGGGTTCCGTCGGGTGACCACGCGGGATCACGATCGTGCACCGCGGCGCTCCGCGTGAGGTTGCGCCAGTCTCCCTTCTCGGCGGGAACCGTGAAGATCTCACCGCGCGCCTCAAACGCCGCGCGTACGCCGGTGGGAGACAGCGTCGCGTTGCGGATCATGCTTGCTACTTTCTTGAACTGCGGCCTCGCCCAGGGCAGGTCACCGGTGACCTCGATGTTCAGTTGCCGCGACTGCCCAGTCTGCGTGTCGACGAGATGCACGTAACCCGCCTGCTCGTACACGATCGCACCCGGACCCGCCGTCGCGTTCTTGACGTCGAAGTCGGTGTGACGCGTGAGCTGCTTCAGCTCCTTCGTATCGGTGCGATACGAGAAGAGGTTGGTGGTGAAGTCGCGATCCGAGAGGAAATAGACCGTGTTGCCGACCCACATCGGATCGGTGTCGTTGCTGTTGCTCCACGGCAGCTTGGTCACCGAATAGTCGGCGAGATTCATGACCGAGATCGGGTGTGTGCGTCCACCGCGATAGTGGCGCCACTCGCTCGCTTCGTACCATTCAACGAACATCGCCGTCGAGATCTCCTCGTACGCGAATTGGCGCCCGTCCGGTGAATACGCGCCCTTGAATGCGCGCGGCATCGGCAAACGCTCGGGCAAGCCGCCGTCTGCCGGGACCGTCCAGAGCTGATAGAACGATTGTAGAGGCACGCTGGTTCGCGCCGAGCCGAAGACCACGCGCTTGCCGTCCGGGGTCCAACCGCGGGCCCGATCCGCGCCGGGGCGATACGTCAGGCGCGTGGGGTCGCCACCCGCCGAGGGCACGACGTAGACGTCGGTGTTTCCGGCGACCGTCGCAGTGAAGGCGATCTTCGATCCGTCAGGGGAGAAGTGGGGGTCGTTCTCGACGCCGGGCGTCGACGTGAGTCGCCGGGCCTGGCCGCCGTCGCGAGCGACAGTCCACAGGTCGCCCGCGTATTCGAACGCTATGAGGTCTCGGCTCACCGCCGGGTGACGCAGCAGGCGCGTCCCCTGCCCGTGCGCTTGTAGAGGGAGAAATGCGGTCATGCTGAGCGCAGCGTAACGAAGTAAGCGAGCGCGCATAGCACTTTTGCGCGAGCTCAAGCATCTTCTTGACGAAAAGCAGATCCTTCGGCTTCGCCTCAGGATGACAACAAGTCCAGTCATGGTTTCGAAATTGTTGGATTGTTGATGCGCTCGACGTCGGGAAGCGGGAAGCAATTCTGGCTGCCGTACACGCCACCGTTGATGTAGGCCGCTCCGGGGGCCGGCACCAATGGAAGGTTGAGACGACGCACGTCGCCGAACCGATGGCCCTCGAGGAAGAACTCGCGGCGGCGCTCTTCGACGATCTGGGCCTGCACTTGGGCCGCAGTCTGCCCGGTCGCGCTGTACGCCGGTAGCCCGGCGGTCTGCGAACGCGAGCGGTTGATCGCAGACTCCGCGCCGGTGAGATCGTTTGCCGCGACTCTCGCTTCGGCGATGATCAACTGCGCTTCCTGATACTTCGTGATCGCGATTGGCGACGCGGCGGTCGGGAACTTGTTCGGCGTCCAGATTACAACGCCTTGGGCTGTTCCGTTCTTACCCGTGTTCGTAACGAGCACTCGTGGATCGGGGTTGCCACCGATGGTCAGCCCACGGAACGTCGGATCGATCGACGAGAAGTTGCTCTGAGCCGTGTGAATGAAGACGATGTTCTGGCGGCGCGTGACGACAGGGTCAGTGGACATGTTCACGACGAATCCCGCGGGGATCAGCAGCGCATCGGCTTCCGCCGCGGCGACGTTGGTGCCGCCGAGGTTGAGTAGCGCGCGCGCGCGTCCGAGCCGGGCGAAGTTGAGCGTGGTATTGTCGGCGGCCGTTGTGGCCGCGGGGATCGCGAGATCGAAGCGCGACTTAGCTTCCGCGAACACGGCACTCGGCTGAATCTCCGGGC
>DATBRO010000249.1:0-3686 GCA_036560265.1 Gemmatimonadaceae bacterium
GCAATCGCTGCTCTTGAACTGGCGAAAGGCAGCCCGGCAGTTTCTTTCGCGTTCAATGTGCGAGGCAAGCAGCCTGGTTGGGTCAGGGTGACCGCGATGATCAACGGAGTAATAGGCGTCGACTCAATGCTCGTGGTTCCCCGCGGTTAGCCAGGCGGAGCCAGCACATCTTCATGACCTCAGAGCCGCGCGAACGGGCCGGCGAGTAAGCCGCAGAGCACCGCGCCGACGACGGCCATCGACAGCCCCCAGATCATGAGCCTGCGAAAGAGATCGCGCGCGGCCAACCGATCGATAACCGTCGCGACGCAGAGCGCGCCGAGCGTCGAGAGCGGCGAGACGTCAACGAGCGCAGAGCCGACGTTGATCGAGAGAGCGACGGCGAGCGGATCGCCGCCACCCACCTGGCGCACCAGACCGGGCACCATCGGGAGGAACGCGGGGAGCACGACGCCCGAGGTGCTGCTGTACGTCGAAATCACGCCCGTCACGAACGCGATCACCGCGTTGAGCGTGGATACGCCGGCCACGCGTGCGATGAGCCCCGTGAACAGATCCATGCCGCCCGTCGCCTCGAGCACGCCGATCAGCATCGTCACGCCCGTCACCATGAAGATGATGTCGAGTGGAATGCGCGGAATCACGTCGCGCTCCTCGGCGACGCCGGCGAGGATGAGCAGCGTTCCGGCGGCGAACGCGGCGAGGCCCACGTTGACGCGCAGGATGATCGTTGCGAGCATCCACGCCGCCGTGACTCCGATCGTGAGCCAGTGGCGCCGCTCGAATCGCGGCACGGCGACGTCAACCGTGATGGTGCGGCCGGCGCGGAAGAGACGCACGCCGCCGAACATGAGATAGGCGACGATCGCGACCAGCACATGCGCGAGAAAGTTCGCGGCCCAGACTTTCCACTCGTGGCCGGGCAGCCCGATCTTCACCATTAGCCCATCCACCATCGCGCCGACGGCGCTGATCGGCGACAAGTTCCCGGCATTCGCGCCCGTGCCCACCATGATCGCGCTGAGCAGGTTGGGCACGCCGGCCGCGGCTCCCGTGGGCATGGCGATCGGCGCGACGAGCGCGACGCTCGCGACCGCGCCCGGTCCGATCGTCGAGAGCACGCAGGCGAGCGCGAAGAACACGAGCGGCAGCAGGCCGGCGTTGCCGCGGACGAGGCGCGTCGCGTGAAGCGCCAGCAAGTCGAGTGTGCCGTTGGACTTCGCGATCGCGAAGAGGAACGTCACGCCGGCGAGCGTGATGAAGAGACTCGATGGGAAGCCGGCAATCACGGCGTCGGCCTTCATGTGCGCCGCGTACACGCCGATCGCCCACGCCAGCGCGATGGCGAGGAGTCCGACGTTGACGCGCGTCGTCATGCTGAGCCCGATCGCGACGACGAGGGCGAGGAGTGCGAGGACGGCGGGAGTCATGGTCTGAGTCGAGAAGAGCAAAAACATTTGCAACACAGAGGACACGGAGGTCACAGAGAAAGTCAAAACATTTCAACCGCAGAGGGCGCAGAGGAACGCAGAGGAGCAAAAACACAATCTCTTGCAGTCCTCCGCGCCCCTCTGCGTCCTCCGCGGTTCAAATGTGTTGTTGTTGTTGTCCTCTGTGCTCCCCTGTGCCCTCTGTGTTTAGAATGTTTTGCAGTTACGGCCATTTAGGAAGCAGATGCTTTTGCACCTTCCCAAGAGCCGTACGTGGGAGAGCCTCGACCCGGACAAAGGCGCGTGGCGTCTTGAAGGACGCGAGCTGCACGCGGCAGCGCGCGGTGAGCTCCGCGGTGTCGAGCGATTCGTCGGCGACAATGTACGCGATCGGGATCTCGCCGCGCGCGGTGTCCGCGACACCGACGACCGCGGCCTCGCGCACGCGCGCGTCCTCGAGCAGCAATTCCTCGATCTCCCGCGGATAGATGTTGAAGCCGCCCGAGATGATCATGTCGCCGCGCCGGCCGCGCAGGGTGTAGTAGCCGTCCGCGGATCGCACCGCGAGATCACCGGTGCGAAACCACCCGTCGTTTGTGAATGCCGCCGCGCTCGCGGCGGCGTTGCGCCAATAGCCGCTGAAGAGCGCGGGGCTGCGGACCTCTACCTCGCCGACGTCGCCCTCGGCGGCCAGCGCGTCGCTTCCGTCGACGATTCGTACGGACACGCCAGGAAGCGGCATGCCCACGGTGCCCGCGCGTCGCTCGCCCTCGTACGGATTGCTGACGATCATGAGCGCCTCGCTCATACCGTAGCGCTCGAGGATAGTATGGCCAAAGCGCTGGCGAAACGCCTCGTGCACGTGCGCCGGGAGAGGCGCCGATCCGGAGACGAACAGCCGCGCGTGCTTGCCGATGGCGCGGGCGGCGGCGGCGGAGATCACCTCCGGGTCGAGCAGACGGTGGTAGATCGTAGGGACGCCGAAGAAGAGCGTCGGCTTGAATTCGTCGAAGAGTCGCGCCGCGGTCTTCTGATCGAATCGCTCGGCGAGCCACATGCGGCAGCCGCTGATGAGCCACGTGTGCACTCCGTTACCCAGTCCGTGCACATGGAAGAGCGGGAGCACGGCGAGGTAGCGGTCCGCGTCGGTGATGCGCCAGCAGCTGGTGATCGTGATGCCGTTGGCGGCGAGGTTGTTGTGCGAGAGCACAGCGCCCTTTGCGGTGCCGGTAGTCCCTGAGGTGTAGACGATCATCGCGGGCGCGTCGCCGTCCACCGGAACGAGCACCCGGCTCGTTGGACGCGCCGACGCTGCCTTCGCGAGCTTCTCGACCTGCCAAAGCTCGACACCATCGGGATACGTCGCGTCGGACGTGTTGGACGTCACCACCGCTTTCGGGTCGGAGTCGCTGATGATGTGCCGCAGCTCGCGCTCGCGGTACAGCACGTTCATCGGGACGAAGATGACGCCGAGTCGCGTGCAGGCGAGAAAGAGGTCGATGAATTCGACGCGGTTCGCGAGGTGGACGCAGAGCCGATCACCGGCCGTGAGTCCGCGAGCGCGCAGTTCGTGCGCCATCTGGTTCGCGCGCGCTTCGATCTCGCCGAACGTGACCGTCCGCGGTTTTCCGTCGCTGTCGATGTCCTCGAGCGCAGGGCGATCAGCGCGCCCGATTAAAGAGAGGTCGAAGAGCGAGGTGAGGTGCATGGATCGCCGCGGTCGAGAATGGGGTCCGCCGTCCGCGATTGTCTAGTTCTCCAAGCGCGCGACTTTATGAATGATTGCTGCCGGAGCGCTGCATACCGCAGCTGAACTCCAGGACGCGCTGCTATGTGACCCAGGACTCCCAAGCCACGATCACCCATTCATCGTCGAGCTTCATCAGATAGTACGCCGTCGCGGCCGCGTAATGCGCCGGCGCTTGATCCGGGCGTCTGGCCAGTCTCTCATCGGCGCTCACTTCGACGCGGACGAACCGTCCCCACGCGCGCACAGGCGTCAGCGTATAGATCACGAGTGCGTCTCGAGGATCGATGGGCGGCGTATTCGGCGCGATGATCTGGATCCGATCGCCCCATTTCGCGCGAACGCTCGAGGGGAGGTTCGCAGCAGCGAGCGCGACACGACCGGCGCGCGCGTGAAGTATCGGAGAACTTCGTTGGTCCGATTGCCGCATGTCCGCAGCGCCGATGCGCCAGAGCGGTGCCGAATCGAAGGTCACGGATAGCAGACGGTCGATCAAAGGCGCAGCGGCG
>DATBRO010000250.1:0-13352 GCA_036560265.1 Gemmatimonadaceae bacterium
TTCGGCTTGCCGTACTGACCGCGATTGAAGTTGTACATGAAGCGGTCGTAGGTGTCCTTGCTGAACGTGCACGACAATTTGAGGCCGTTCTGACACGCGGTTGGCTCGCCTTCATTGAGCGCAGGGAAGTACGCCGCTCGGATCGGCTGTGTCGCGAATGGCGTGATCCCGAAGACCAGCGCCGCGAGCGCCGCGAGCAGCAACTTCCAGCGCAGTATCGTGCGCGGACGCCGCACGAGGATGGCGACTGCAACCGCGACCGACGGCAGCATGCCGGCCATGTGATTGGTGTAGCCGAGTCCGAGCAGATAGGCGACGAGCACCAGCGTGCGATCGGCCTTGCGGCCGTCCGGATCGTCGGACCATCGAATCATCAGCCACGAAATGATCGCGATGCCGACAAGCGACACCGTGTACACTTTCTCGTTAACGACCGACTGATTCCAGACGGTGAACGCGGTCGCGCCGATGATCGTGGCGACGGTCGCGCCGGTGATGCGTTGCCAGCGCTGCGGCAGCCAGCCGACCAGCACGCGCTCGGTAATCAGGAACCACATGGCCGCCGCGCCGGCGCTGCAAATTGCCGCGAGCACGTTGATGCGCATCGCGACGTTCGGCGCGATCGGCAGCACCGCGAAGACGCGTCCGATCAGGACGAACAACGGATTGCCCGGCGGATGCGGCAGGCCGAGGGTGTAGGCCGCCGCGATGTACTCGCTCGTGTCCCACATCGCCGTCGAGGGTGACAGCGTCGCGATGTAGAGCAGGAAGACCGCGAACGCTACGGTGCTCGCGGCGAGATACGACGGTCTATAGTCGAGGTCGTCGTCGACGGAGGACCTTACCGCGCTGACGGGTAGTTTCGGCTGCTTCGGCTGTGTTGCGATTGCCATTTAGAGCGGTGTGGGGTGTTTGGTCTGTGGTTGGGGAAGTTTGGTACCAGCCCAAACCACATACCCCCCAACCCTAGACCATACGAAGTTAATGACGAAACTGCCTCTTACCGGTAAAGACCATCGCAATCCCGTGCTCGTCGGCTGCGTCGACGACCTCGGCATCACGTACGGAGCCTCCCGGTTGGACGATGGCTTTTACACCGGCATCGGCTGCTTGATCGATGCCATCGCGGAAGGGGAAGAACGCGTCCGAGCCGATGACGGCGCCTTTCGTCTCGTGGCCCGCCTGTTTGGCTTTATGGACCGCCATGAATGCGGCGTCCACACGCGACATCTGGCCCGCGCCGATCCCGATCGTCATGCCGCCGCGCGCCAACACGATCGCGTTCGACTTCACCGCCGCGACGGAGCGCCACGCGAACAGGAGGTCCTCGAGCTCGGCTGACGTCGGCGCGCGTTTCGTTGGCACCGTCCATCCCTGCGCATCGATCACGCTGGGCGCGCGCTCCTGGACCAGTACGCCCCCGCGGACGCGCTTGTAGTCGAAGCTGCGGACGGGCCAACGCGCGACTCCCTCCAGGACACGGAGGTTCTTCTTGCGGCCGAGCATCTCGACCGCTTCCTCGGTGAACTCGGGCGCGACGATGCACTCGACGAACAGGCTGGAGACGGCATCGGCGGTCGCGAGGTCCACGGGACGGTTGAACGCGATCACCGAGCCGAACGCGGATATGGGATCGCACGCAAGGGCTTTCTTGTACGCGTCGATCGCGTCAGCGCCGACAGCGAGTCCGCAGGGTGTGGTGTGCTTCACAATCGCGCACGCCGCCTGATCGCCGAACGGCTCGATCGCGAGCAGCGCGCCCTCGAGGTCGAGCAGGTTATTGAAGGACAGCTCCTTTCCGCCGCGCTGCTGGAGACCGGCGAGCCCCGCGCCGGGGCGTTCGACGTAGAACGACGCGGCCTGTCCGGGATTCTCACCGTAGCGCAACGTCTGCGCGCGCTGGAATGCGGCCGTGAACGTCTCGGGGAACAGGTCACCGCGTTGTTCGGCGAACCACGTGGCGATCGCCGAATCGTACGCCGCGGTGTGCTCGTACACTTTTTCCGCCAGCAGCCGCCGCAAGTCCAGGTCGTCGTCCTCGGACTCGATCGCGGACAACACCCGCTCGTAGTCTCGGGGATCGACGATCACGAACACCGATTCGAAGTTTTTCGCGGCGGAACGCAGCATACTCGGCCCGCCGATGTCGATCTGCTCGATGACGTGCTCCGGCGCGACGTCCTTGTGCGCTGCCGTCTCGCGAAAGGGGTAGAGGTTCACTGCCACGAGATCGATCGGCGCGATCTTGTGCGCCTGAATCGCCTGCATGTGCTCGGGCGAGTCGCGACGCGCGAGGAGGCCCCCGTGGATCGCGGGATGCAGCGTCTTGACGCGACCGTCGAGGATCTCCGGAAAGCCGGTGACGTCGGCGACGTCGCGCGCCTTGAGACCCGCCTTGCGCAGCGCCTTCGCCGTTCCGCCGGTGGAGATGAGCTCCCATCCCAACGCCGCGAGTCGCGTCGCGAATTCGACGACTGCGGTTTTGTCGGAGACGGAGATCAGCGCTCTCGGCATCAGCGAACCGGCGCCAGGGCGAGCGCGGTCAGTAGTCGAGAGAGAGACCGCATGTCGCGCAGGTCGATCACTTCAGCGGGCGAGTGGCTATAACGCAGCGGCCAGCCGACCATGACGTTCGTCGCGCCGTACGCCACGAACGCGGCGCCGTCCGTGCCGCCGTTAGTGAGGTTCACCTGGAGTGGAATCCCCGCGGAGCGCGCGATGCGGATCACACGTTCGATCTCGCCGGGAGGGGCCGTGCTGGAATTGTCGAGCGCGCGCAAGACGGCGCCCGTTCCGATTGGAACGACGGCAAAACGTCCCGTCTCGAACGGCGAATCGCCGGAGACGAACGTGTCCACCGCATGCACGCGACGCACGGTATTCCCAAACTGCGCCGCGACGGCACGGGCCCCCGCGAGGCCGGTCTCCTCCTGCACCGACCAGACGAAGATCACCTTGTGATCGAGCTTCGCGGCGTCGATGCCGTCGAGCGCGAAGATGAGCGCGCCGCTGCCAAGCCGGTCGTCGATGGAGCGCGCGCTGAATCGGGTCCCCGCGAGACGCGTCGCGCACTTGAAGCCGGAGACGCGAGCGCCGACCACGTCGCCGGTCGACGCGAGCTGATCGCCGAACCACGCCTGAATCTCCCGCGTGTCGCGCGCCGATGAGTCGGGCGGCAGGAACACACCGCGAATCGCCGTGCCGCTCGTGGGACGGCAGCCTTGCGCGCGATCGGCGACGCTCAGCGACCTCGCGTGGAGCAGCGCGGGCTGGCCGCTGAAGAGCCAGGGATAGAAGCCGCCGAGCTGTCGCAGCGTCGCGACGCCGTTCTGGGCGCGCACCACCTCGAATCCTACTTCGTCCATGTGCGCGACGAAGACGACGGTGTCGCGGTCCGGCCCCATGCCGAGGATCAAATCGCCTATGGAATCGGTCATTGCCTGCTCACGCGCCCACGCGGGGAGTCGCGCGCGCACGACCTCGCGTGTCGGTGCCTCGTCGCCGGACACCGCGTACGTGTCGGTCAGTCGCGCGAGGAGCTCGGCGTAGCGCGAAAGCGAATCCGTCGGCTGCGGCGGTCGCAGCGCGGCGGACGTGATGCGGACGTGTCGCGGATCCGTGGTCTGCCGGCCGCCGGCGGCGCGCGCGACGTCGTCGAAGAGCGAGCGGAGATCGGCCTCGCGAATCGTCTCGACGAGGGTGCCGGTGTATTGCGAGCGCGGCACGATGCCCGTGATAGTGCCGACGCGCGACGAGCGCAGCGACCGGAATGCGTCGGCGGGGGCAGCGGCGGCAGCGCCCGCGGCGGAGGCGGGACGTTGCAAAGGCGCCATCGCGATGAACAACGAGTCGACGTACTCCTGCGACGCCATGACTGCGGCGAGTCCGCTCCAATTGAAGCTGCTCTGCGACGAGATCACGAACGTCGTACGTCCGCCCACGGGAGTTTGCTCCGCGGCGGCAGCGACCGCGGCGCACCCCGCGCGCGCCGACGCGGCGGGACCGACGACCGCATCGCCAACCGACCAGTCGGGCGCGTCGCGGAACACCGGATCCAGGAGACGAACGCCGAGCGCGGCTACCTCCGCGCGAGTGCGCGCGCCGACGTCGATCCAGAGATCTTCCAGAGTCACCGGCGCGGCAGGAACCCCCTGCCCGCCGCGCCATAGGTGCGTGCTGCGAACGCCGAACACGCCCGAAACGGCGCGGACACGCGTGGCGTCCGCGCGGTCGGTCGTGAGCACCACGATGCGCTGTCCGACGTGCATCGCGTCCCACGTCGGCGGGTGCGCGCGCGATCCCGCGACGTGCACGCGAAGGTATCCGTCGTCGGTGATGTTGCTGACGACGTACGACGTCTCGTCGAGACCGCACGCGACCACGCGATGTGGCGAGCCCTCACCGCGCGTGAGCGCGAGACTGCCGAGTGGGCCGGGGCGCCACTCGGAGAGCTGCTCGCGAATCCGGAGCATCGCGTGCGCCTCGCGTCCCGGCGACACGCGCAGCGCGATCCAGCTCTGCACCACGCGGCCGATGGGACCGAGCGAGTCGCTTGGCGGCAGCTCCTGCGCGCCGAGCACGGAAGCGAGCGCCAGCAGGAGGACGCTACAAGCCGAACGCATTCTCGATCTCCTCGATGAGGCGGCGCTCGTCCCAGTGCATCAGCGCGAACGCGGCGGCGTCGGGAACCGCCCGGGGCCGCTTGTCGAACCGCCAGCGTCCCGACGCGACGGCGTCGATCACGCGCGGATACAGCACGTGCTCCACCTTGAGCACGCGGCCCGCAAGCGACTGCATCGAGTCGTCGGCGAGCACCGGCACCGGCCACTGCGCGAGGATGGTTCCATGATCGTACTCCTCGTCGACGTAGTGCACCGTGGCGCCACTCACGCGCGCGCCGGACTGGAGCACGGCGCGATGCACGCGATCGCCGTACATGCCGGGCCCGCCGAACGAGGGCAGCAGCGCGGGATGGATGTTCAGGATGCGGCTCGGAAATTCGGCGATCGTCTCTTTGGGCAGCAGGCGGAGATATCCCGCGAGCGCGATGAAGTCCACCTTGTGCTCGCGCAGCAACTCGAGCGCGTCACCGCCGTCGGACGCGCGCTTCGACTCCAGCACCTCGGCGGGAATCCCGGCGCGACGCGCCCGCTCGAGCGCCCCGGCGTCGGGCCGATCGGACGCGACGAGCACCACGTCGCCGGCCCGCGTGTCGCCGCGGGATGAGAGGTAGTCCAGGATCGACTGGAGATTGGTGCCACCCCCAGACGCGAGCACCGCGATGCGTGCGGTCATCGCGCGGATTCTATGACGCGATCGACCGCTTCGTCCAGCGTCGTCGCGATGCCCTCGGCACCGAAGTCCTTGCGGATCTCGTCGATCTCGCTCTGCGGCGTCTTTTCGTTTGGAACGAGGATGCCGCGGCAGCCGAGCGCGAGCGCCGGAGTCACGTCGCGGGCTTTGTCGCCGATGCACCACGATCCCGACAACGAGAAGTCGTGCTCCGCGGCCGCGCGCAAAAAGAGCAGCGTGCCGGGTTTGCGACAGTCGCACGGACCGGTGAAGTCGGGATGGTGCGGACACATGTAGCAATCCTTCACGTGCGCGCCGGACTGTGCGAGCAGCTCGCGGGTTCGCGCTTTCACCCGCTCGAAATCCACCGTCGTGAAGCGACCGCGCGCGATCCCGGACTGGTTCGTGACGACGATGACCGGCCAGCCGGCGTCGTTGAGTCGCTTGATGGCTGCTCCAACGCCGGGAAGCAGCTCCACCATCTCGGGTCTGCCGATGAAGTGATGGTCGCGAATGATCGTCCCGTCGCGGTCGAGAAAGACCGCGGGGCGACTCATGACGTCAGCGCCGCGCGAACGGCGGCGGCTAGCATGTCGTCCTCGTCCGGCTGGACCGTGCGCATGTCGAGCAACAGGCGGTCGTCGCTGATGCGACCGATGACCGCGGGCTCGCCGAGTCGCAGCCGTTCCTCGAGTCCACGCGCATCGTGCGCGAACGTGAGCGCGACGGACGGAATGCGCGCGCTCGGAAACGCGCCGCCGCCGACGCTCGCCTCGCTCTCGACGACACGTGCCGCATCGCCCGCGTCGCCCGCGTCGCCGAGTTTCTTTTTGAGCGCATCGGCGCGGCGGCGCAGATCGTCGATCGACCGCGAGAGCATCGCCAGCACGGGGATCTCCCGCATCGCTCGCTTCGGCTCACGGTAAAGCGCGAGCGTCGCCTCGAGCGCGGCGATCGTGAGCTTGTCCACCCGCAGTGCGCGCAACAGCGGATTCGCGCGCAGCCGTTCCATGATGACCGTCGCACCGACGATGATTCCCCCCTGTGGTCCGCCGAGGAGCTTGTCGCCGCTCATCGTTACGAGCGCCGCACCGCTGCGCACCGCGTCGGCCGCCGTGGGTTCGCCGGTGAGGCCGATGTCGTCGAGCGGGATGAGCAATCCGCTGCCAAGGTCGTGCACCAGGGGCGTGCCGCGCTCCTTCGCCGCCGCGGCCAGCGTGCGCGCGTCGACCTCGGCGACAAAGCCCTGCATCGCAAAGTTGCTGCGGTGCACCTTCATTACCGCGGCCACGTCGCCCCCACCACCGATGGCGTCCTCGTAGTCGCTGAGATGTGTTCTGTTCGTCGTGCCGACTTCCACGAGCCGCGCGCCGCTGCGCTCCATGATATCGGGAATGCGAAAGCTGCCGCCAATCTCGACCAGCTCGCCACGTGAGATCACGACGCCGCGATTCGCCGCGAGCGTGTTCAACGCGAGCACCAGCGCCGACGCGTTGTTGTTGACGACGAGGGCGTCCTCGGCGCCGGTCAGCTCGCGCAGCAGCGAGACGCAGTGCGTGTACCGCGAACCACGCGCGCCGCGGTCGACGTCGTACTCGAGGTTCGTGTAGCCGGTGGCCGCGCGCTGCATCGCCTCGATCGCGGCCGCGGCGAGCGGGGCGCGGCCGAGGTTCGTGTGCAGCACCACGCCGGTCGCGTTGACGACTCGCCGGAGCGACGGACGCTGTGCGCGCTCGAGCGCGGCGGACACCGCCGCCGCCCACTCGGTGTCGTCGCGCGGCACGTCGGAGCCGGCGCGGGCGTCGTCGATCGTCGCCCGGACCGCGTCTACGACCACCGACCGCGGCGCGCGCTGCAACAGCGCCCGGATCGCATCGCGTTCCAGGAGCGCGTTCACGCTCGGCAGCTTGCGGCGCGGATCGGTCACGGTGGTGGTGGCGGCGGGCGCCGTACCGGAGAGGGAGGCGGTTGGGGAGGGGGAGCGGGCGTGAGAGCCTTCGTCGTATCGACGCGTGGGCGCGGCACTGTGAAGAGGCGCTCGCTCGAACGGGCGCGGCCGAGTAGCCCGCGCATGTTGAGCGCGGTCACACGGTAGGTGGAACCCGGATGCAGCGGCGTCAAAGGATCCAGGTGAATCGCGACCTCCTTCGGCGGCGCGGGACGCGACGGCTTCGGCGCAATGTTCGGGTTCAGGCGAGCGACCGGTGCCGTATCGATGCGCGCACGGACGCTGTCGCGGCGCGTGGTGTCGCGGCGCGTGGTGTCGCGGCGCGTGGTGTCGCTGCGCGTGGTGTCGCTGCGCGCGATGGAATCGCGCTGCGCCTTGGCGGCACTGTCCTGCGCGGCGCGACGCGCCGAATCGTCTTGGGCCCGCGTGCGCACGCTCTTGATGCGAAGTCGCGTGGAATCAGCGGCCGTCACGATGAAGGACGCCGGAGTGAGCGGCGCGCCCGGATCGAGCGGCCGGTCGAACGACGCCGCGAGCGTCACGGTGTCAGGCGCGGTGACGGTCAGGAGCCGCGGCGGGATCGTGTCGCGCGGCGCCACGAGCAGCTCCACGAACGGCGACGCGTTGGCGACCGTGACCGCGATGCTGTCCCACGGCTCGGTGGGATCGAGGAGGCGATTGTTGTTGTTGTCGAGGATGGCGCGCACGGTGTACGAGCCCTGCTCGAGTGGTCCCACTTGGAACTGGCCAGAAGAATCTGCCACCCCTACGTAGGGCAGGCTGTCGGGCCGGCGGATCATCTCGATGAGTGCCTTGGGCGCGATCCGCTCGTTCATCCAGTCGAACACGCGGCCGAGCACCGAGTAGAGCGGAATCGTTGGCCCGGTGGAGAAAATGATCGTGCGGCCCGAGCGCAGCGCGTTGCCGCGCAAGTCCGTGATACCCGGTAGCATCGTCACGGAATACGCCGTGTTGGGACGGAAAGCGCGGCGGGGACGAACCTCGATTCGATCGCGATGCCAAAGCACGCGCGTTTTGCCTTCCTGAGGCGACACGAGAAAGAACCTCTCGAGATCGCGATCGCTGACCACTTCATCGAAGGCGAACACCACGCTTCGGGCGCGCACGTTGACGGCGCCGGAATCAGGCGTGACGCTGAGCAGTTCCGGAGGCGTGGTGCGCACTGGACCGCCGGGCGGCGCGCCGATCGACGCGCACGCTACGATGGACGCCGCGGCGAGCGCGACTATCCACCGCACAGCGTCTGCACTTTGTCGCGAAGCTGTTGTCGCCGCGCATTCCACTCGCCCAGCTTTTTCCGCTCGCCCGCCACGACGTCGGCAGGCGCCTTCGACACGAACTTCTCGTTCGCGAGTCGCGACTCGAGCGATTCGAGCTGCTTCTCGAGCGAGGTGAGCTCGCCGCGGAGGCGCGAGCATTCCTTGTCGACGTCCACGAGTCCCGCGAGCGGTACGACGAGCGACGCGCCGACATTCGTCACCGCGTGCGCCGCCGCCGCGGCGGGAGCCTTGTCGACGACCGTCAAGGTTGCTCGCGCCAAACGCTCGACGATGGCCGCGATCTCGCCGAAAGCACCGTCGCCGGTCACCGAGAACACGTCGCCGACTCGCATCCTCGTTCCGCCGTTTTCGTTGGGAGGAATTACGAACGCGTCGATGTGTTTGCCCGGTGGAACGGAGTTCTCCGCACGTATCTGTCGAATCGCACCTACTAACTCACGAGCGACCTCGAACTCTTGCGCACGCGCCGGCGAGCCGATGTCCTCACGCTTTTCGGGCCACTCGGCAGTCACCAGGTACGTGCCCTCCACGTGCGACGGGAGTTGTTGCCACACGGCCTCCGTCACGAAGGGAACGACCGGATGCAGCAGTCGCAGCGCGCCGTCGAACGCGTGCACCAGCACGGCGCGCGCGACCTCCGCGTCGTCGCCGTCCCCCCCCTCGGCGAGCCGGCCCTTGATCGCCTCGAGGTACCAGTCGGCCAGCTCGTTCCACACGAAGCGTCGCGCCGTCTCCGCAAGGTCGTTCAGCCGCATTCCGCTGTAGCGCTCCTCTTCCGTCCAGCGCACACGATCGGCGGTGTCGAGCGGCGTCGTCGGACGCAACGGACCGAGCGCGGCGTCGCATTCGGCGATCGCGACGTCGAGCCGCCAGAGAATCCACTCGTCCACGCGCTGCAGCTTCTCCCTCGGAATCTCCGCAACCGGCGTTACCGGCGCGGTGCCGGCTTTCTCGAGAAGGAATCGTCCGATGTTCCAGAGCTTCGTGACGAAGTTGCGTCCCGGCGCGAAGGTCTTCTCGATGTCGTCGGGATCGAGAATCATGTCGACGCCGAGTCCCATGCCCGAGACGAGCGTCCAGCGCAGCGCGTCGGCGCCGTACAGACGCACGACATCCAACGGATCCACGCCGTTGCCGAGCGACTTCGACATCTTGCGATGTTGCGCGTCGCGGGCGATCCCGTGGAACAGCACGGTGTGGTACGGCGCGCGGCCGGTGAAGTGGTAGCCGGCCATGATCATGCGTGAGACCCAGAAGAAGATGATGTCGGGTCCCGACACGAGCACGTCGGTCGGATAGAACGCGCGGAAATCCTCGGCCTTCTCGTCGGGCCAGCCGAGTGTCGAGAGGGGCCAGAGCCACGACGAGAACCACGTGTCAAGCACGTCTTCGTCCTGCCGCACCGGTCCGCCGCAGTGCGGGCATTCCGTGAGCTCCGTGCGGCTGACGTGCACGTCATACGGCGGATCGCAGTCCTTGCAATACCAAACGGGGATTCTGTGTCCCCACCACAGCTGGCGAGAGATGTTCCAGTCGCGAATGTTCTCGAGCCAGTTCACATACACGCCCTCCCACCGTTGCGGGAGGATCCGGATCGCGCCCGCGCGCAGTCCCTCGAGCGCCGGCTTGGCCAGTGGCTCCATGCGGACGAACCACTGATCCGAGAGCCGTGGCTCGACGACGGTGTCGCAGCGATAGCAATGCCGCACGGCGTGCTGGTGTTGCTCGGTCTTCACGAGCGCGCCGATCTCCTGAAGCCGCTTCACGATCTTCTTGCGCGCGACGAAGCGGTCGTCGCCGCGGACGAATGCCGGCACGCGGCCGTCGGCGTCCGCCTCTTCCTCCATCTCGCCGTGCTCGTTGATCACGATCGGCGCGGGAAGGTTGTGCCGCTTGCCGACCTCGAAATCGTTCATGTCGTGCGCCGGCGTGATCTTCACGACGCCGGTTCCGAACTCGGGATCGGCGTAGTCGTCGCCGATGATCGGGATCTCGATGTCGACGATGGGCAGTCGGACGGTCTTGCCGACGAGATCGCGGTAGCGCTTGTCCTTCGGGTTCACGGCGACGGCGACGTCGGCGAGCATCGTCTCCGGCCGCGTCGTCGCGATGACCAACTTCGCGTTGCTTCCGGTAACGGGATAGGCAATCTGGTAGAGTGCGCCCGTCTCCTCCTCGAACTCCGCCTCCTCGTCGCTCAACGACGTGAGACAGCGCGGGCACCAGTGGATCACGCGGTGCCCTCGGTAGATCAACCCCTCTTCGTAGAGACGCGCGAAAGCCTCGCGCACCGCGCGCGACAGCTCCGGCGAAAACGTGTACGCCGTGCGCGTCCAGTCCGCGGAGACGCCGATGGCGCGCAGCTGCCGGAGAATTGCGCCGCCGGTCTCGCCGACGAATTTTTCGGTGCGACGCACGAACTCTTCGCGGCCGATGTCGAAACGCGTCTTGCCATCCTTCGCGATCGCTTTTTCCATCACGTTTTGCGTCGCGATACCGGCGTGGTCCGTGCCGGGCACCCAAAGCGCTTCCTGCTGCTTCATGCGCGCCCAGCGGATCAGGACGTCCTGCGGCACCTCGTCCAGGGCGTGCCCCAGGTGCAGGATCGCGGTGACGTTGGGCGGCGGCATGACGATGGTGAACGGCTCGCGATCGCCGCCGATGCGCGTCGAGCGGTCGGCGTCCGCGCGAAAGGACCCGGCGTCGAGCCAGCGCTCGTACAGCTTGGATTCCGCGGCGGGATCGAACCGGTCGGGCAAGGACATGGTCTGCTAAAGATAGAACACGCCGCTTCGTGTGGGCGGGATCGACCGAACGCCCGCGCGTAAGCGGGATCGGCCGCTGTCTGCGGTCGAGCCCCCCGCTCTCGTTCGCCTACGCGACCGTGCTACGCTTCGGTCTGCGGCTCGGCGGTGTCGGCGCGCGGCGGCTTGGCGCCCTTGCCTCGTTTGGCGCGACGCTCGGCGGAGATCTCGTCAATGTCGTCGGCCGAGTTGCGCACGGCTTCGCGTTTGCTCAGCCAGTGATCCTCGAGCACCGGCTTTGGATCCGCGTGCCGGTCCGCCTCGTCCGACGTTCCCTGGCGGCGTTTCCCGGTGCCAACCTGCTGTCCTTCCCAGCCCGATTCCATCAGCGCGGGATCGCCCTCGTTGAACCGCCGCACGTTGTCGCCGATTTGCTGCTCTTCGTCGTCCACCAGCAGCCGGTTGACCACCGTTTCGACGCCGGGCACGCCGCGCGCGATGGTCATCGCATGTTCCGCCTCGTCGTCGCTGTCCACCCATCCGGCGAGCTCGATGACCCCGGATCCCGTGCCCATCGCGCCGATGTCGATCGCGCGTTCCGCGAGAATCGGATCGTTGTTGAAGGCCTCGAGGACGCGCTCTTCCAGCAACGGTATGTTCTCGTCCTCCTCCACCGCGTCCATCCCGTTGAAGTCCTCGTCCTCGGAGCTCGTCGCGCCGATCTCGGCTTCGTCCTCGATCTCATCTTCGATCTCGTCGTACGCGCCTTCGGGCAGGACTTCCTGGGCGGCGGTGTCCTTGGCGCCGCGACGACGGAAGCGCGCGGTCAGGCCGCTGAAGCCACCGACGCGCTGCGCGACGTACATGCCGACCGCGAATCCCGCGATCGCGCCGAGCAAGACGCTGGCGATGGTGGTGCCGGTCGATGAGTCGTCGTCACGATAACGGAAGGGAGGCATGCGCAAACCCTGTAGCGGAGGTATTAGAAGCAACGATAACTTACCTCTTCACCCACCGCGAATCCGCAAGAAAAAGACCGTTGCCGATCACACTTACGCTCCCGGACGGGTCTACGCGCGTCGTCGACGCCGGGACGTCGCCGCTCGAAGTCGTTCGCAGCATCGGCGAACGGCTTGCGCGTGATGCGATCGCGGTCGAGGTGAACGGCGAGATCCAGGATCTCGTCACGCCGCTGCGGTCCTCGGGCACATTCCGCGCGCTCACCGCGAAAGACGCCAAGGCGCTCGACGTTCTGCGCCACTCGGCTGCGCACATCCTCGCGACCGCGGTGCGTCGCGTGCGTCCGGAAGCGAAGATCGGGTTCGGTCCCGCCATCGAGGACGGTTTTTACTACGACTTCGAGGTCGACCGGCCGTTCACGCCCGAGGATCTGGCGCGTTTCGAAGCGGAAATGGCGAAGGTCGCGCAGGAGAAGATCCCTTTTGTGCGCGAAGAGGTGTCGCGCGCGAAAGCGCTGAAGGTGTTCGCCGACGATCCCCTGAAGCTCGAGCGACTCAGCGAGCTTGGCGACGACGAGGTGATCTCGACCTACACGGACGGTCCGTTCGTCGATCTCTGTCGTGGCCCGCACGTGCCGGACACGTCCTACCTCAAGCACTTCAAGCTCATGACGACCGCGGGCGCGTACTGGCGCGGCGACGAGCGGCGTCAGATGCTGCAGCGCATCTACGGCACCGCGTGGTTCAAAAAGGAAGATCTCGACGCATACCTCCACCGGCTCGAGGAAGCCAAGCGGCGCGACCACCGCGTGCTCGCCAAGCAGCTCGACCTGGTGATGTTTCATCACTTCTCGCCGGGCGCCGTGTTCTGGACCGAACGGGGAACCATCATCTTCAACGAGCTGGTGGACTTCGTGCGCTCGCGGCAGCAGGAACATTTTCACGAGGTCAAGACGCCGCTGCTGTACAACAAGGGGCTGTGGGAGACCTCGGGGCACTGGGGTAAGTACCGCGAGAACATGTTCCTCGTGCTCGACAAGGAGACGCAAGAGCACGACACGTCGCTCAAGCCCATGAACTGTCCGTCGCACTATCTGCTCTACCAGCG
>DATBRO010000251.1:0-14559 GCA_036560265.1 Gemmatimonadaceae bacterium
CCTTGCTGCCAGACCGGATCATCCGGCGACAGCTGCGCGTCGACCTGGACCGCCTTCCTTTCGACGGACCGTATGTCGAACACCAGCATAAGCGTCAAAACTAGATGTCACACTTCGACTTATCAACTCAGAACAAGAGCAGCTTGTCGGCTTATGAGCTTGTCAAAACGCCCCTCGTGCTCGATGACAAGCCCATAAGCTGACAAGCAACTTTTTAGGTAGCCGCGAGGATATCGGACTCGGCAAAGAAGAACTTTGCTTCTCGCTCCGCGTTCTCATCGCTGTCGGAGGCATGGATTGCATTCCGCTCTTTGGACTCCGCGTAAAGCTTGCGCACTGTTCCGGCATCGGCTTCAGCAGGGTCCGTCGCGCCGATGGCCTTTCTCAAAGCGGCGACGGCGCCGTTCTTCTCGAGCACCATGGGCATGCACGTGCCGGACGTCATGAAGCTCACCAGCGATTTATAGAACGGACGCTCTCGGTGCACCGCGTAGAACTCACCTGCCTGCGCCTCAGTCATGCGCATCACACGGGCAGCGCGAATCTTGAATCCGCCCGCCTCTAGATGTGCGATGATCTTTCCCGCCTTTCCTGACGAGAATGCGTCGGGCTTGATGATCGTGAGTGTGTAGTTGCCTGTCTGCATTCGAATTCGATGTGATCGGAAAGGCGTTCTCGGCCTACCTCTTCCTGCCTGCGTTTGTCCGACTCTTGGTCGTCGCGCTTTTTGGTCGTCGCGCTTTTTGGTCGTCGCGCTTTTTGGCCGTCGCGCTCTTGGTCGCTGCGCCTTTCGCCGCCGCGCCCTTCCTCAGCGGCTTCAGCCTGACTCTGAGCAGTTCCACGAAATCCTTCGGCCGCTTCGCGACCCCGATCCCGGCAGCCTCGAATGCCGCGATTTTTTCCGCGGCAGTGCCCGACGACCCGGAGATGATCGCGCCCGCGTGCCCCATGCGGCGCCCCGGGGGGGCCGTCTGACCCGCGATGAATCCGACCACGGGCTTCGTCATGAACTGTTTCACGAAAGCCGCTGCATCCTGCTCGTCGGTTCCGCCAATCTCTCCCATCATCGCGACCGCATCCGTCTCCGGATCCTCCTCGAAACCACGAAGACAGTCGATGAAGTTGGTGCCGTTGATCGGATCGCCGCCGATCCCGACGCACGTTGATTGCCCAAGCCCTGCGCGGGTAAGCTGGTAGACGACCTCATACGTGAGTGTCCCCGACCGGCTCACGACGCCGATGCGTCCCGGTGCGCAAATCCGCCCCGGTATGATTCCAATCTTGGTCTTCCCCGGCGTGATCAGCCCCGGACAGTTCGGCCCGATGAGCCGCGCGCCTTTCTCGTGCACGAACGGATACACCCGCGTCATGTCCAGCACGGGCACGCCTTCCGTGATCGCGACGATCAGTTTGATGCCGGCGTCCGCCGCTTCCATGATTGCATCCGCGGCGAAGACCGGCGGCACGTAGATGATGCTGGCGTTCGCGCCCGTCGCGCGCACCGCGTCGCGCATCGTGTTGAAGATCGGGACCTTGTTCTCGAATTTTTGGCCGCCCTTCCCCGGCGTCACGCCACCAACGACTCGCGTGCCGTACTCCAGCATCTGCTTGGAATGGAACGAGCCGTCGCGACCGGTGATTCCCTGTACGATCAGCGTTGTCTGCTTGTCGGCGAAGATGCTCATGACTGCCGATTCCTCGCTTCGCTCGGAATGACAGGTGAGCGGCTCGAGTTGACAGGTGAGCGGCTCGGGCTGACAGCCAGCTGGACGGCTTTCTGCACGGCTTCGTCCATGTCCGTCATCGCCGAAAAGCCGTTCGCTTTGAGAATCTTGACCGCGATCTCTTCATTCGTTCCGGTGAGCCTGATGACGATCGGCACTTTCAGCGGATTCTGTTTCGTGGCGGTCACGATCCCATTGGCGACGTCGTCGGTGCGCGTGATGCCGCCGAAAATATTGAAGAGGATGGATCGCACGTTGGGGTCCGACGTGATGATCTTGAGTGCGGCCACGACTTTTTCCGGATTAGAGGATCCTCCGATATCCAGAAAATTCGCCGGCGCGCCGCCGTAGAACTTCACGAGGTCCATCGTCGCCATGGCGAGCCCGGCGCCGTTCACGCAGCAGCCCACGTTCCCCTCCAACTTGATGAACGTGAGACTTGCCGCGCGCGCCTGTACTTCGCTGGGGTCTTCCGCCGTCGCGTCGCGCAACTTCTCGAGCTCGGGGTGCCGATCCAGTTCGTTGTCGTCGATCACCATTTTCGCGTCGAGCGCGATCACGTCGTCCTTCGGGGTCACGACCAGCGGATTGATCTCGGCCAGCGAGCAGCCGTTCTTCATGAATGCAACGTAGAGTTGCTGCATGATCTTCGCGGCCGCTCGCACCTTCTTCACGTCGTCATAGAGAAAAAAGCCGAGTTGGCTCGCCTGAAACGGTGCGAGGCCGTACCGCGTGTCCACCGGAAGCTTCAGGATCTTCTCGGGCGTCTTTGCCGCGACTTCCTCGATGTCGATGCCACCGGCCGGGCTCACCATGAAGACTGGCTTCTTCGCGGCTCGATCGACGATGATGCCGACGTAGGCCTCGTGCGCGATCTCGGCGGCCGCCGTGACGAGCACCTTGTACACCGTCAGCCCCTTGATCTGCATTCCCAGGATCTTCATCGCGACCGCGCGCGCTTCCTGTGGCGTCTTGGCGAGCTTCACGCCACCCGCTTTGCCTCGGCCGCCAACATGCACCTGCGCCTTCACGACCACGGGCCCCGCAAGCTTCCGCGCGATCGCCTCGACTTCGTCGGGAGTTGCCGCGATCTCGCCGGCGGGAATCGGAACGCCCTCGGCCCGCAACAAGTCTTTCGCCTGGTATTCGTGAATGTTCACTCTTTCTCCGATGCTGTAATCGTCGTCCCTGCGTGGCCCCGAACGGCTTCCCGCCCATGTGGGAGCGCGGTAATGACGGCGCGTCCCCCGGTGCGGCGCACGAAGTCTACCGCAGCCCTGATCTTTGGCGCCATGCTTCCCTCGCCGAACTGTTTTTCGCGGTCGAGACGCTCCGCTTCGTCGACGGTGATGCGTGTCAACGGGCGCTGCGTCGGCTTCCCCCAGTCGAGGTACACCGCGTCCACGTCGGTCAGGATCAAAAGGAGCTCGGCGCCGAGGTCGCGCGCGAGCACGGCGGCCGCGAGGTCTTTGTCGACGACCGCGTCGATGCCTTCCCATCCGAGCTTCGGATCGTCGTAGACCGGAGCACCGCCACCACCGACGGCGATCACCATCACGCCGGCATCCACGAGCGTCTTGATTACCGGCAGCTCGTGAATGGCGATGGGTCGCGGACTGCCCACGACGCGGCGCAGCCGTCCGTTCCCATCCTTCCTGAGCGCGTGCCCTTCCCGTTCCAGCTCCGCGGCGCGCTTCGCGCTGATCGCGCGCCCGATGAATTTGGTCGGCTCTTTCAGCGCCGGGTCGTTGGGGTCCACCTGCACCTGGGTGACGATCGTCGCCACGCGCCGTGGCGAGCCGAGTCGCCGCAGGGCGTTTTCGAGCGACTGCTGGATCATGTAACCGATCCAGCCGGCGGTCGCCGCGACCAGCACGCCGAGCGGCAGCGGAGGGGCGTCATAACGTGCGAGCTCGTTGCGCACGAGCTCGTCCCCCACCTGCGGCCCGTTGCCGTGCACGACGCACACGTTCCAGCCATCGAGCGCGAGATCCACGATAGGCCCAAGACTTTCGCGCGTGTGGCGGAATTGGTCGTAGATGTTCGAGCGCTCTCCACCCGGCGCCAGTGCATTACCGCCGAGCGCGATCACCGCGACGGGTATGATTTGCTCGGACGCTTTGCTTCTTCGCTTCCTCGGGATGCGTTCCTTCATGCTAAGGTCGTCGCTGTCGTAGCAGCGCGCCGAGCGCATCGAAGGCGCGTCCGTATGCGGCCCAGTCGCCGCGCGTGCTCGCGCGGCGCAGCTCGTCATACAGCTGTTTCACGCGCGCGCGGAAGTCTGTCGTTTCAGTGGCGGCGCTTTCCGGCACGCGACCCCCGAGCTGGAGCAGCGTCCGCGCGGCTTGGACCGTGTCTCCGGACACCGCCGCCACGTACAACAGGCGCGGCGCGCCCCCACCGCGCCAATCATACCGCGGCTGCACGAGCACGATCTGGCCCCTGACTGGAACCGCGCGCACGTATCCGCGCACGAGCAGCGACGCGCTCACAGTGTCAGTCGCTCGCAAACGATCGAGCGCCTCACTCCAAACGGGAGCCGATTCTCCCGCGGCGAGCCAGAGGCTTCGATGCGCGGGTCCACCGAGCGCGATGAAGAGGCCGCGCAGCCGCTCGGTGCGATCGAGGAGCGGCAGCACATAGCCGGTCGTCGCGAATCGCGGGAACGTGATCACGGGCTCCGGCGTATCCGTCAACGCGCTGTCGGCGCCCTCGTCGTCCGGCAGGTGACGCGCGACATCCGTCTCGCTGCGTGTGCCGAAGCGCGCGAACGCCGCCGCTTGCGCGCGCGCGGCTTCTCGGGCGGGAGGCAGCTGCCGGCGCACGTTCATCGGAAGCGACGTGGGGCGCGCGAAAAGCCGCGGGAATCGCGACATCCAAGTAAACGCGACCGGATCCGGCAGCGAATCGGCGACGAGCACGGTGCGTCCCGTCGTCGCGTTCACGAGCGCTGTCGCGGCATGTTGGAAGTACGCGCGCTCGGCGCCAGCGATGACGACGCGTCGACTCAGCGGATACGTTCGCGAAGACGAATACAATTCCAGCACCCAGACGAGGGAGTCGGCGAACCACAGCGGCGAGATCGTTGTGCCCTGGGCGAAGAACGGCGCGAGGGCGCCCACGCGCTCGCGAACCGTTCGACGCGCGAGAAGCTTCGGCGCGGGCGACGGAAGGGCGCCAAACCACACGCGGAAGTCCTGCATGCTGAGCGCGTGCGCGAACCGCGCCAGCGGAGCGGCGAGCGACGGTCCCGCGATGCGGCCGCTCGAATCCGCGACGACCTTCGAGCCCGCGGTCGAATCGGCGACGATCAGCACCGCCGGCATGTCGGGACGCGCGTCACCGCGAACCAAACGGGCAGGTGTACCGTTCTCCTCGATTGCGCTGGCAAGGTACGTCGCGACGGAGCCGCCGCCGACGAGCGTCGGCACCGCGGCGACGATCCCGCTGTCGGACGCGGACCAACCGACGCCCGCTCCCGGCAGCGCGCGATCGCTGGCGCGGCGCAAGGCCCCGTCATCCCACACGGGCACATACGGCGCGGCTTCGGCCAGCGTTACGAACGCGACCGCGCTGTCCGCCGGCACCACGCGGTCGACGGCGAAGGCTCGGCGAGTATAGCCGGCACGGGTCGCCTCGTACGGACGCTCCCGAACGGCTGGATCGCGGCTCGCGATCGCGCGCTTCGCGATGAAGGGCGCCAACTGACGCGCGGCGAGGGCGGCGATGATGACGCCGGTGAGGGCCGCGAAGGCGAGTCGCATTTGCCCGGTCCAGCCTGCCCACAGGACGGTGAGGCCGGCACCCAGCGTCACGAGCGAGAGTAACAGGCTCGCCGGAATGGCGACGCGATGATCGACGTAGCTGAACGCGCCATCCCCGGCGCTGCCATCGCCCAGGACCGTGTACATCTCCAGCCGGTAGTGCCACGCGAGCACCAGTAGCAGCACGCCGGCGAGCATGGCCAGATGTCGTCGCACGTAGCCCGACACGTACATCCCACCCTGCTCCCAGCGCAGGCTGGGCGTCAGCGCGTACAACAGAAGGACGAGGCCGATGAGGAGGAGAACGACGGTCATCGTCCACGTGAACAGCGACACCTCGAGCGGCAGACGGTACACGAAGAATCCCAAGTCTGAAGCGAAGTACGGATCGGACTCTCCGAACGGCTGGCCGATGCTCGCCGCGAGGAAACCGCTCCAGTCATTCTGCGACCACGCGAGCGCGATGCCGAGCAACAGCGACAGCGCTGCCGCCGTCCACGTCAGCTGCCGTCGCGGCACCTCCTCACCGATGTCGAGGTTCCCGATGCGACGCGGCAGAACGAGCGACACCACCGACTGCCGAACGGCGTAGAGATTGGCGAACACGAACAGCGTCGCCAGCGCTCCACAGATCAGCCGCAGCGTGAGTAGTGACGCGTACCGCGCGCGCCAGACGTCCGCCGCGCCGAGTGACGCATACCAGAGATAATCCGTGTAGATCTGCGCGAGTCCACGACCGACCAACAGCGCAACCGCCGCGCCGGCGACCAGAATGAGTAGCCAGCGCCGGCCCGTCACTGCTACACTCGGACGCCCTGGCTACGCAGCCACCCCTCCATCTCGCCGCGTATCTCAGAGAGCCGCTGAGGCGTGAGTGCTTCGTATCGCGCAACCAGCACGGGTTGCGTGTTCGACGCGCGGATCAATCCCCAACCGTCGCCGAAGAGCACGCGCACGCCATCGACGTCGATCACGTCGTGCAGCGATTTGAAATGTTTCACCGCGCGTTTCACGATGTCGAACTTCTCTTCCTCGGGGACCTCGATCCGGATCTCCGGCGTCGACACGAAATCGGGAACGTCGGCCAGCAGCTCGCGAACGGTGCGTCCGCTGTCCGCGACGATCCGGAGCAGACGCGCAGCTCCGTACAACGCGTCGTCGTGGCCGTAGAAGCCCTCGGCAAAAAACATGTGTCCCGACATCTCGCCGGCCACGGGCGCTTTGAGCTCCTTCATCTTGTCCTTGATGAGCGAATGTCCCGTCTTCCACATGACGGGACGTCCGCCGGCGCGCGTGATCGCGTCCGGTAGTGCCTGGGAACACTTCACGTCGAAGATGATGGGTTGTCCCTTTCCCGTTCTCGCGAGCACGTCCTGCGCGTACAGAATCAGGATCCGGTCGCCCCAGACGATGCGCCCGGAGTCGTCGACCATACCGATTCGGTCTGCGTCTCCGTCGAAAGCGATCCCGATCTCCGCCTTGTCCCGGCGCACTGCCTTTATCAGGTCCTCGAGGTTCTCAGGGACGGTCGGGTCAGGATGGTGATTTGGAAAGGTCCCGTCACTTTCGCAAAACAATCCGCGCCCTTTGACGCCGAGTCTCTCGAACAGCGCGGGGGCCACGAGTGCGCCGACACCATTGCCGCAGTCGTACACCGCTTTCACGGGGCGACTCAGCTTGCCGACGCGCTTGACGATGTCGTCGATGTAGCCATCGATGACCTGTTCGTGACGCACCTTCCCGCCACCGCCCGCGCTTTCGCGCGCCGTCAATCGATACAACTCCTGGATCTGGTCGCCGTGCAGCGAGGTCTTACCCAGGCTCAACTTGAATCCGTTGTACTCCGGGGGATTGTGCGAGCCGGTAATTTGAATTCCGCCGCCGACCTGGAGGTTGTGCAGCGCCCAGTAGAGCAACGGCGTTGGGACGACGCCGATGTCCACGACGTCGTATCCGGCGGTGGTGAGGCCGGCCACCAATCCGTCACGCAACTCGGGACCGCTCGGACGGTTGTCGCGTCCGATCGCGATTGCTCCGCGAATTCCCTTCTCGTGCGCGTAGACCGCATACGCGCGACCGATCGCGCGCGCCACGTCCGGGGTCAGATCGCGCCCGACAATTCCCCGGATGTCATACTGCCGGAAGATTCCGGCGGGAATGCTGCTCGTCTTCGTCACGTGACACGCTCCACCCGGAGACGCAACCAGTTACACACGCGAACGCCGGGCGCTAACGCGCCAGTTGCTCGGACGTCGGCGACAATCCGACCGCCGCCGGATTCTCACGACGGGGCATGCCCTTGCTCGCGACTTGCTGAATCCAGTTCGGATACACGCCCAAAACGAGTATGCCCCCGACGGTGACCGCGAGTACCACTCGAGTGAGCGTCGGCGTCGCCGGCAGCGGTTCCGCCTCGCTGCTCGGCGCCCGCATAAACATCACCATGATGACGTACAGATAGTAGCCCGCGGACACGACCGTCGTGAGCACGAGCGCGATGGCCAGCGTCGTCTGTGGAATCCGCGCTTGCAGCGCTGCCTGCAGCACGTACCACTTGGCGAAGAATCCGCCACCGCCGAAGATCGGGAATCCCAGCAACGCAAGCATCAACACCGCCATGCCGACGGCGAGCCACGGACGCACCGCCCAGAGTCCGGACAGCTCGTCGACCATGACCGTGCCGCGGCCCGGGCGCGTCATTGCCACGATCACAGCGAAGGCACCGAACGTCGCGAGCGTATACACGAAAAGATAGAACAGCATGGCGGACGCACCTTGCAGCGTGGCGGGCGCGACGGCGACCAGGAGATACCCGGCGTGGCCGATGCTCGAATACGCCAGCAAGCGCTTGAGATTCCGCTGCGCGAGCCCGATCGCGTTTCCTACGATCATCGTCGCGATGGCCAGGCCCGCCACCGCCGAGTGCCAAACGCTGTAGACGTTCGGAAACGCCTCGAGCCACACGCGGAGAAACGCGGCAAACGCAGCGGCTTTCACCGTCGCCGCCATGTACGCCGTGATGGCTGACGGGGCGCCGTCGTAGACGTCGGGTGCCCACATGTGGAATGGCACCGTGGCGACTTTGAAGCCGAATCCAACCAGGAGGAACGCGATCCCCGCGAGCATCAACGGGCCCGTTCCGGAGCTCACTGTGCCCATGCGCTCCGCGATCGTCGCGAGGTTCGTCGAGCCGGTCGCGCCGTACACGAGGGCAATGCCGTACAGCAGGAACGCGCTCGAGAAGGCTCCCAGCAGGAAATACTTCAGCGCCCCCTCCGCCGCGCGAATGCTGTGACGATTCAGTCCGGCGAGCGCATAGACCGCGATCGACATCAGCTCGACGGCGAGGAACACGATTATCAGATCCCGCGCCGCCGCCAACAACATCATGCCCGACGACGCGAGCAAGATGAGCACGTGCGACTCGGCGATGCCGATTCCCTGCCGGTCGTTGTCGTCGCGCGCGAGCGCGATGGCGAAGGCGGTCCCCATGAGGATCACCAGATCCGCCATCCAGCGGAAATTGTCGACGGCAATCGGTCCCGGGGCAGCCGTATATCCGTGAAGGAGATACCACCACGTGGCGGCCGAGGTGAGGATCGTCAGGACGATGGACGCCGTCGCGATGGAGCGCTGATGTCCGGGACCGTCGGGACGCCACGCTGCCCAGAGCAGCAGGATCATCGCGCCGCCAATCAGCAGCAGATCAGGGCCGAGCGCGATCGTGAGCTGCAATGGAACAGAGAGATCGAGCGGATGCATCAGCGCTCCGCCACCGCGCGGAACGCGCGCGACTCGACGAGATTCACGAACCGCGTCGCGGCGACTTCCGTGCGGCGAAGCACCGGCGCCGGATAGACGCCGAGCCAGATGATTCCGGCGATGAGCGGCACCATGAGCGCGAGCTCGCGGCGGTTCAAATCAGGGATATGCGCGTTCTCGGGCTTGTCGAGCGGATTGAACAGGATGCGCTGAATCGCCCACAGCAAGTACGCCGCCGCGAAGATCACGGCCGTGGCCGAAATCACCGAGAGCACGGGTTGCGTACGGAAGCTGCCCACGAGCACGAGGAACTCGCCGACGAATCCGTTGGTGCCCGGGACGCCGATACTGCTCAGCGAAACGACCGTCAACAGTGTCGCGAAGAGCGGCACGGTGCGCGCGATCCCGCCGTACGAATCGATCATGCGGGTATGTCTGCGCTCGTAGATCATCCCGACGAGGAAGAACAGCGCGCCGGTCGAGATGCCGTGATTGATCATCACCAGCAGCGCGCCCTGCACGCTCTGCACGGTGAGCGCGAAGATACCCAACATCACGAACCCCAGGTGACTCACGGACGAATACGCCACGAGCTTCTTGAAATCCGGTTGCACCAGCGAGACGAGCGCGCCGTAGATGATCCCTATGACCGCGAGTCCCAGGATCACCGCGCGCACGTCCTCGCGCATCGCGATTTCAGGAAACAAGGGAACGGCGAGTCGCAGGAAGCCGAACGTGCCCAGCTTCAGCATGATTCCGGCGAGCACGACGGAGCCGGCCGTCGGCGCCTCTACGTGCGCATCGGGCAGCCACGTGTGGAACGGGAACATCGGCACCTTCACCGCGAACGCCAGGAAAAACGCGAGAAAGAGCCATAATCCGGTCGTGGGACTAACGTGCACCGTCTGGAGGATGTAATCGAAAGAAAAATTCGGTGTGCCCGTCCGGATGTCCGCGGCGGCCAGCCCGAGAATCACGATCGCCACCAGCATCAGCAGTGAGCCAACCATCGTGTAGATGAAGAACTTCACACTCGCGTAAATCCGCCGCTCGCCGCCCCAGATGCCCACGATGAAATACATCGGGACGAGCATGACCTCCCACATCACGTAAAACAGGAACAGATCGAGCGACATGAACACGCCAAGCATGCCGCTCGTCATGATCAGCATCAGCGCGTAGTAGCCGTGTGTCCGAGTCCGGATCCCCGTCCAGCTCCCGAGCACCGACAACACCATGATCGACGTCGTCAGCAGGATCATCATCAGCGCGATGCCGTCGATCCCGAGCGTGAAGCGCACTCCCCACGAGGGAATCCACGAACGGTCGAACACCGCCTGCCACTGTCCCACCGACGGATCGAACGCCCACCACAGCCCGAGGGAGACGATGAACTCCACGAGCAAAACGAGGAACGCCGTCCAGCGTGGACCGTTCGCCAGACCGGAGGTTATCTCGTCGGCGCCCGGGGCGAGACCGCCACGACGCGGCGTCGGCGTCAGCCAGATGAGGCCCGCGCCGATCACCGGGATCGCCAGCAGCGCCGGCAGTACCCACGTCATGTAGCCAATGGAGCTGAGAAAGTCGCGCATAGATCAGCGAAGGGTGACGGCGCCCACGACAGCCAATACTCCGAGCACCAGGACCCACGCGTAGGTGCCGAGCTGCCCCGACTGCATCGCCGAGCCTAACCAGCCGACGCCGCGCGCGAACCACGCACTTCCGTTCACCATCAATCCGTCGATCAGTCCTACGTCGATGCCGCGCCAGAGGAGATTCCGCGACGTGGCATATGTGGGTTGGACGATCGCCTTGTCGTACAGCTCATCGACGAAGTACTTGTTCTCGAGAACCCGCTCGAAGCCTTCTTCGGGCTTCGCTTGCGCCTTCGGCACCAGCGCTTCGGGCTTGAGTCGGCTCCAGGCGATCCAGACGCCAAGGAGGGCGATGGCGACCGCCGCGCCGACGAGCGCGTACTCGATCGACGGCGCCAGCTCCGGAGCGACGCCATTGGTGAGACGCAGCGCGGATTCGCCGACGACGGGATCGAGCCAATGCTCGAGCAACCCGATGGGTCCGAGCGGAAGGAATGCCGGCAGGTTCAACCAGCCACCGATCGCGCTGAGGATGCCGAGGACGACGAGCGGCCCCGTCATCACCCACGGCGCCTCTCTCAGATGCTCCCGCTCCCTGTCTCCGGTGCGATTCGGCCCATGAAAGGTGTAGAGCATCATTCGCGTCATGTAGATCGCCGTCATGAACGCGGCCGCGAGTCCGAACACGTAACACGCATACATGACGATGCTGCCTGGGATGCCGAGCCAATGTGCCTGGGCAAGCGCGGACTCGCGCGCGCGCGCAAACACCGCGGCCAGTATCTCGTCCTTCGAGAAGAAGCCGGAGAACGGCGGCACGCCCGCGATGGCGAGCGTCGCGATCCACATGAGCGCGCACGTCACGGGCATGTAGCGTCGCAGCCCGCCCATGTTCCGCATGTCCTGCGCGTCTTCGTGCAAATGCGTCGCGTGATATGCCCGGTGAATGGCGTAGATGACCGAGCCGGAGCCAAGGAACAGCAGCGCCTTGAAGAACGCGTGCGTGACGAGGTGGAAAATGCCGGCGCTGTACGCGCCCGCACCCACGCCAACGAACATGTATCCGAGCTGCGAGACCGTGGAGTACGCGAGCACTTTCTTGATGTCCCATTGCTTCAAGCCGATGGTCGCCGCGAAGATCGCGGTCAGGGCGCCGATGACCACCACCGTGAGCGACGCGACGGGCGCGAGCGCGAACAGGAAATGGCTGCGCGCGATCAGATACACGCCTGCGGTCACCATTGTCGCGGCGTGGATCAACGCGGAGACCGGCGTCGGGCCGGCCATCGCGTCCGGCAGCCAGATGTAGAGCGGGATCTGCGCGCTCTTGCCGGTGCATCCAAGGAAGAGGAACAGACAGATCGCGGTGACCAGTGCTCCGCCGGCCGTGAGGCTCGGTACGGCAACCTCGAGCTGCCGGAAGTCGAGCGTTCCGAGATTCGCGAACAGGAGGAACATGGCGACAAGGAACCCAAAGTCACCAATGCGATTCACAATAAAGGCTTTCTTGCCCGCGTCGGCGTTCACCTTTTCGCTGAACCAGAAGCCAATCAGCAGATATGAACACAGTCCAACGCCTTCCCACCCGATGAACAGCACCGGGAAGTTCGCGCCGAGCACGAGCAGGAGCATGAAGAAGACGAACAGATTCAAATACGCGAAGTAGCGCGGATAACCCGGATCCTCGCGCATGTAACCGACGCTGAACACGTGGATCAGCGCGCCGACTCCGGTGACCACGAGCAGCATCACCAGCGAGAGCTGATCGAGCATCAGCGCGGCGTCGATCTGGAGATCGCCCGCCGGAATCCACGAGAAGTACTGCTGCACGAACGGCTCGTGCATGTCGGCCGCGACGCTCTTGTACTGCCAGAAGATGACGGCGGACAGCAGGAACGAGAGTATGAGAACCGCCGGCCCGACGAAGCTGGTGATGGCCGCGAAGCGATGCCGCGTCACCACATGATCGCCGTCATGACCGGTGTCATGTCCGGTGTCATGTCCGGTGTCATGACCGGTGTCATGTCCGGTGTCATGTCCGGTGTCATGTCCGGTGTTCGGATCGCTCGGCCCGAGATGAGTCGCCCCGATCAGGGAAAGCGCGCCGTTGATGACAAAGCCGGCGAGCGGCAGGAGCAGGACGACCCAGAGCCACTCGGCGGCGGTGCCGGCGAGGGCGTGCGCTGAGTCCTGTGTCTGTTGGAGCAGCATCAGCCCTTCAGGAGGTTGATCTGCTGCAGGTTTACCGTCTGCTTGTGCCGGAAGAGCGCAATGATGATCGCGAGTCCGACGGCTGCCTCCGCGGCGGCCACCGTCATGACGAAGAAGACGAAGACCTGGCCCGCGACGCCGTATACCTGCGCAAAGGCGACGAACGCGAGATTCACGGCGTTGAGCATGAGCTCGACGCACATGAAGACGATGATCGCGTTGCGTCGCGTGAGCACGCCGACGACGCCGATGATGAAGAGCACGGCCGAGAAAAACAGCGACTCAGCTAGCATCCTGTCTCCGCCTGCCTAGCACGACGGCGCCGACAACGGCCGCGAGCAGCAGAACGCTCGTGAGCTCGAACGCGAGCAGGTACTCCGTGAACAGCGGGCGCGCGATGGGGGCGATCGCCCCCTCTCTCGCAACCTCCTGCGCAATGAAGCCCGGCGGTAACGAGAGCCGGTCCGAGGCGCGCGCGCGCATCAGCGTGGAGACTTCGGCGAGCAGCGCGACGCCGACCGCGCCGGCGGCGAGCTTCCATCCGGTCCCGCGCGCGTCCGCCAACTCGGACGGATGCCCGAGATTCAGCAGCATGATCACGAACAGGAACACGACCATGATCGCGCCGGCGTACACGAGCACCTGGATGGCGCCGATGAACTGTGCGTCGAGCAGCACGTACAACGCCGCGAGACTGAACATCGTTGTCACCAGCCAAAGCGCCGCGGCCACTGGACTCCTGCGGGTGACGAACAGCAGCGCCGAGACGACGGCGACGATGCCGAACAGGTAGAAGTGAAAGGTGTAGAAGAGCGGAAAGTCGCCTTTCGGCATCACTCACCCTTCGGGTCAGCGGGATCCCACATCTCGCACACCGGATGCGTCTGGGCCATCAACCGCTCGAGGTCGTACACGAATCCTTCGCGCGAGTATTCCGAATTCTCGTAGTGCCGACCGACGTGAATCGCTTCCTCCGGACACACTTCCTGGCAGTAGCCGCAGAAGATGCAGCGGAACTCGTCGATCTCGAACACGAGCGGATAGCGATTGCCCTTCTCGTCCTCGCCCGGCACCAGCTTGATGCAGTTCGCCGGACAGACCGTCGGACAGAGGCCGCAGGCGACGCACTTCGCCTTGCCGTCCTCCGTCGTGAGCATGCGATGCGTGCCGCGCCACCTCGGCGACAACGACCATTTCTCTTCGGGATACTGGACCGTGACCTTCTCCTGAAACATGTGCTTCAGGGTCAGGGCCATTCCCTTCAACGTCGCCCGCAGATAGCTCGTTTGCTCGATCGGGCGTTCGAGCACTTTGACGCCAATGGCCATTTAACTCCGTGCCTCCGCGCGGGGGCGGGCCTGCTGCGCGGTTCGCGCTGCGGTAACGGCACGCAGACGCGCGAGGTGACGTGGATCGAGTCGCGAGTACGCCGGACTCACGATTCGGCCGCGGTCGAGGATGAAGAAGAGAATGATCACGAGCAGGACGTTCATGCCGAACAAC
>DATBRO010000252.1:0-2995 GCA_036560265.1 Gemmatimonadaceae bacterium
ATCGGCGAGATCGATCCATTCTCGCCGCTCAATCCCGCGGCCATCGGACTCCTTGCGACGCCAGTCATCTGGTTTCAGGCAGAGCCCGAATACCGCGAGCTCCGCGTCGGTACGACGACGCAGCGCACGTCGGTCGCGCGCTTTCCGCTGTTCCTCGGCTCGATGCCGCTCGGCTCCCGTTGGGGCGTGGCGATCTCGGCATCCACGTTGCTCGACCGCACGTGGGAAACGACGGTGCGGGATACGCAAGTCATCAGCGGAGAATCCGTGCGGTCCACGATCGCGAACCGCAGTGACGGCTCGATCGCGGACCTGAGATTGGGCGTCTCGCACACGACCACGCGATGGCTCAGAATCGGAGTCGCCGGGCACGCGTTCAGCGGTCGCGACGTGCTGCGGATCGCGCGCAGCTTCGACGACAGCCTTCGATTTGTCGCGGACACGCAGCGCACGACGCTCAGCTTCGGAGGCAACGCGATTTCCGTCGGCGCGCAGGGGCTGTGGCCACGCCTGGGCACGATTGGCGTCGCCTATCGACATGGTGGCAGCTTTCATACGTACACGGGTACCACGATCGTCGGCACCGGCTCTGCGCCGGATCACTTCGGAGCCTCGATCGCCTATCTCGGCATCAATGGCACGACACTTGGTGTTCGCGCTGCGCGGGACAGCTGGTCGCGTCTCCAGAACCTGAGTAAAGCCATGAACGTTCACGAGGGGTGGGACATCGGCATTGGCGCGGACGCTACCGGCCCGAAGTTCGGCGACAGCCCTGTCGGATTGCGCGCCGGCGCCCGCTGGCGTACGCTGCCCTTTTCCGCGGACACGACGCCCGTGAAAGAACGCACGTTGAGCGGTGGATTCGGTTTCCCGATGGCCGGCGGTCGCGTGGAGCTGCACCTTGGAGTCCTGCGCGCGACGCGCACGAGCGGGACTAGCACCGAGAACGCCTGGACGATCAGCACTGGATTCGCCATTCGGCCGTGAGGCTCCCGTGGAGCTCAATCAGCCGCCTGCCGACGCACCACTGATCCTCGTCGCGGACGACGTCCCGGCGAACGTGGAGCTGTTGTTCGACCAACTCCACGTGCTGGGATTCCGCGCGATCGCCGCATACGACGGTCCCAGCGCGCTCGCGGCGTGCTTCGACCACAAACCCGATCTCTGCATTCTCGACGTGTCGATGCCGGCCGGCGATCTCGGCTGCGACGATCGCAGCACGGGCTTCGAGGTCTGCCGGCGCATCAAGCGCGATCCGCGCACCGCGAGAATCCCCGTGATCTTCGTGACGGCGCTGAACGACACGACCGATCGCGTGAAGGCGATCGAAGCGGGCGGCGACGACTTCCTCACCAAGCCGCACAACCGCCTCGTGCTCGGCGCCCGCGTGCGATCGCTGCTCAAGCTGAAGGCGGCGACGGACGCGCTCGAAGAGAGCGCACGCAAGATGAAGGAGCTCGAGAAGCTGCGTGACGATCTGATGAAGATGATCGTACACGATCTCAAGTCGCCGCTCACCTCCGTGCTCGCGACGATGGAGATGTTGATGGACGGCGACTTCGGCCCGCTCAGCCCGCGGCAGCGGGCTGCGCTCGGCGATTCGGAGGGAAAGGCGGAAGATCTCCTTGCACTGATCGAGGACCTGCTCGAGGTGCGTCGCATCGAGGAGGCTGCGCTGACGCTGAACCTCGAGCTCATCGCGCCCGGTGCTCTGCTCACCGAGATCGTGCACGAGTGGGCGCACCGCTTTCAGCAGGACGGTGCGACCGCGACCGTCGAAGCGTCGGACGACGCGCCCGTCTTCCACGCCGACCGGGCGCTGATCAAGCGCGTCGTCGGCAATCTGGTACAGAACGCGCTCACGCACTCGTCGCGCGCGGTCGCCCTGCACCTGAGCGTGCGACGCGATGGCGACGGCGTCCTGTTCACGGTGTCCGACAACGGGCCCGGCATCCCGTCGGAGTACCACGAAATCATCTTCCGGAAGTTCGAGCAGGTCAAAACGCCGAACATTCCGCGCGTGCGCAGCTCGGGGCTCGGTCTCGCGTTCTGCAAGCTCGTGGTGGAGTCGCACGGGGGAAAGATCTGGGTGCAGAGCCAGGGCGAGGGGCAGGGGAGCTCGTTCCATTTCTCGCTGCCCTACAAGCCGCCGGCCGTCGTCGTGCGCGTCGACGCGACCGGCAAGGCCGCCATCGCGGCGAAGTCCTGATGAAGGTTCACCTGCGCACGTTCGGCTGTCGCGCGAACCACTACGACAGCGAGACGGTCCGTGCGCTAGCCTTGAGCGCGGGACACGAGATCGTGGCTGACGTTGCCGACGCGGACGTGGCGGTGTTCAACTCGTGTGCGGTGACGTCCGAGGCCGAGCGCGACGTCCGGAAGGCGGTGCGCCGAGCCGCGGCGCGAAATCCACGGCTTCGCTCCGTCGTCATGGGATGCGCGGCGGCACTTCCAGGGAGCCAGCCGGTGCTTCGGGCGCTGCCTACCGTCGAACGCGTCGTTCCGGGCGCCGAGTTGGAGGGAATCGCCGAGATGCTCGGCGCCGTCCCATCCATGATGCTCACGCGGCGACAGAGCTCGGTGCGCGCCGTGCTGCGCATCCAGGATGGATGCGACGAGCATTGTACGTTCTGCGCCACGACGATCGCTCGCGGCGCGAATCGCAGTCGCTCGGTGGAAGAGCTCTGCCGCGAAGCCGCCGAGCTTGCGACGCATCATCCCGAGATCGTCGTCACCGGGACGCACATCGGGACGTACGGCGCGGACCTCGGATCGTCGCTCGGTGCCTTGCTGCGAGCGCTGGTTGAGCGCGTACCGTCCGTGCGCTTCCGTTTGTCCTCGCTCGAGGCGACGGAAGTGGACGATGAGCTGTTCGAGCTGCTGGTGTCCGATCCGCTTCGCGTTGCGCCGCATCTGCACGCGCCGCTGCAATCGGGCGCGGATCGCCTCCTGCGTCGGATGGGCCGCCACTGGTACACGTCGGAGAGCTATGCAC
>DATBRO010000253.1:0-6774 GCA_036560265.1 Gemmatimonadaceae bacterium
CCGCGCAAGGCCGGCGAGATCGAGCGCCGCGCCAACGATCCTGGCACGATCGATTGGGACATCGTTCGAGAAGGGAAGATTCTCTACTCCGCGGACCCGTCATACTCGCTCCCCATTCCGGTGGCCCGCAGTAGTCGCGTCCGCGAGAAAGATGGAGACGCTCCGGAATCGGTCGCGGAATGGCTCGAGCGCGCGCGCACGGATCTCGCAGCGGCGCACCATGCGATGAGCGGCGGTTTTTGGGACCACGTTTGCTACCTCTCGCAACAATCCGCCGAGAAGTACCTCAAGGCGATGCTCGTCCGAATGTTCGTGCGTCCCTCACGCACACACGAGCTTGAGGATTTGCTTAGCGAGCTTCGCGCGGAGGGCGCGCCACTCACCGGTCTCGACGCGGACTGCGCCCTGCTTTCCGATTACGCGATCACGATGCGCTATGGCCCATTGAAAGCGAACGAACGCATCGCCCGCGCAGCCCTGGCTGCCGCCGAGCGCATTGCCGCTGCGAGGATTGACGGCGGCGCGGGGTCGTCTTAAGCGCTGAACTGTCCGTCTGGCTAGCCCCTGTGCGCGCCCATACCTTAGCGGGCGATGGACCTCCGCACCCAGCTCCAGGAATCACTCGGCCGCAGCTATACCCTCGAGCGTGAGCTCGGCGGCGGCGGCATGTCCCGCGTCTTCGTCGCCACCGAGACCGCGCTCGGACGCAAAGTCGTCATCAAGGTCCTTCCGCCCGAGCTCATGCAGGGCGTCAGCGTCGAACGCTTCAAGCGCGAGATCCAGCTCGCCGCGCAGCTCCAGCATGCGCACGTCCTCGGCGTCCTGAACGCCGGCGAGATCGACGGCATTCCGTACTACATGATGCCGTTCGTCGAGGGACAGTCCCTGCGGTCGCGCATCTCCAAATCCGGCGCGCTGCCGATTGGCGAGACCATCAGCATCCTGCGCGACGTCGCGAAAGCGCTGACCTACGCGCACGAGCACGGGGTCGTGCATCGCGACATCAAGCCGGACAATGTGCTGATCTCCGGCGGCAGCGCCGTCGTCACGGACTTCGGCATCGCGAAAGCCATCGCGGCCGCGCGCACCGATCCTTCGCACGCCACCATCACGCAGATCGGCAGCGCGTTGGGCACGCCCGCCTACATGGCGCCAGAGCAGGCCGCCGCCGACCCCAGTACGAACCATCGCGCCGACATCTACGCGTATGGCGTCATGGCGTACGAGATGCTCGCCGGACACCCGCCATTCCACGGACGCACGCCGCATCAGTTGCTCGCGGCGCAGATGTCCGAGCCGCCGCAACCGATCGCCGAGCTGCGCCTCGACGCGCCGCCGCTCCTGGCGGAGCTGGTGATGCGCTGCGTCGAGAAAGACCCGGACTCACGCCCGCAGAGCGCGGCTGATCTCGTGAAGGTGCTCGAGAGTGTGACGAGTGGGGGCGGACATCCCGTCATGCCCGAGATTCTCCTCGGGGGACGCCCGCGACTCGGTCGCGCCCTCGCGCTCTGGGCCGCCGCGTTCGTTGGCGTCACGATCGTGGCGCGCGCGGCGATCATCGCCATCGGTCTTCCAGACTGGGTGTTCCCCGGATCGATCGTCGTGATGGCGCTCGGACTCCCGGTGATTCTGTTCACGTACTTCGTGCACCGCGGCGCGCACCAGGCCCTCACGATGCCGATGGTGACACCGGGCGGCGGCCGCATGCAGCACTCCAGCTTGACGCGGCTTGCGGTGAAGGTGAGCCCGCACGTCACCTGGCGACGCACCACCATGGGCGGCGTGTATGCGCTCGGCGTGTTCGCCGTGCTCGTCGTCGCGTTCATGGTGCTGCGCGCGTTCGGCATCGGGCCCGTCGGCTCGTTGTTCGCCAGGGGGGCCCTGCAAAAGAACGAGCGTATTCTCGTCGCCGACTTCCGCAACACCGGGCGCGACACCACGCTGGGTCCCATCGTCACGGAGGCGTTTCGCACGGGCCTCGGACAGTCGCGGAGCATGATGGTCATGCCTGCCACCGCGCTGCGCGACGCGCTCCGACGCATGCAGCGAGACGTCAACACGCGGGTTGACGCCAGCGTCGCGCGCGAGATCGCGACGCGCGAGGGCATCAAGGCGTACGTGGACGGCGAGATTCTCTCCGTGGGCGGACGGTATGCCCTCACCGTCCGTCTCACGGAGACGCAGAGTGGTGAGACGCTGGCGGCGCTCCAGGAGAACGCCGAGAGCGACCGCGACATTCTCTCGGCGATCGACCGGCTCACGCGTCGGCTGCGGGAGCGCGCCGGCGATTCATTCAAGCAGATCCGCGACGCGCGTCCGCTGGAGCAGGTGACTACGCCGTCGCTCGATGCGCTGCGCAAGTATGTCCAGGGCGTGCGAGCGCTGTCCTTCGATGGGGATTTCGAGAAGGGGAGCGCGCTGCTCGAGGAAGCGGTAGCGATCGATACGGCATTCTCGATGGCGTATCGCAAGCTCGCGGTCGAGTACAACAACCGTCAGACGGATCCCGGCCGCGAGATCGAGTACATCATAAAGGCCTACCGGCATCGCGACCGGCTCACGGACGCCGAGCGTTATCTCACCACCGCCGCGTACTACAACTACGGCCCGGAGGCAGACAACGCGAAGGCGATCTCGGCGTACGAGTCGCTCATCGACATGCAGCCGATGAACGCCACCGCCCTCAACAACGCGACCGTGCAGTACGAGCTCGCGCATCAGTACGCCCGGGCACAGGAGCTCATTCTCCGCGCGGTGCAGGTCCCGGACGCGCCTGCCGTGGTCTTCGCAAATCTCGGCTACTTGGGCGCCGTCCGTGGTGACACGGCGCAAAGTTGGCGCGCCGTTCACGAGCTGGAGACGCGCTTCGGCCACAATCCCTTTGCAACGGTGGCGCGCGTCCAGATCCTCTCAGGCTTCGCGAGCGACTCGGCGCTGACCGTCGCGCGTTCGCTCGATGCCGGTAATGCCGACCCGGACACGAGAGTTGGTGTCCTGCGCCTGAGCGCCGGAATCCTCGGTTCCCGCGGCCGTCTCGCCGACACACGCGCCACGCTCGGGAGAGTCGCGGCGATCAGAGTGCAGGCGGGCAGGAAGGGCGCGCCGCTCGGGGCGGCGCTCGATAGTGCGTGGCTCGACGGCTGGCTCCGTGGTGACGTCGCGCGCGCGCGTTCGACCGTGGATCGCGCGCTTGCGGCGTATCCCCTCGCGAGCATACCGCACCTCACGCGTCCGTATTCCCAGGTAGTACAGGTTCTCGCGCTCGTCGGAAAAACCGATCAAGCCAAGACCGTGGTGTCCATGTTCGATCGCGACCGTGGGGCAGTGAAGCGCGGCAATGACGATTATGTTCGGCACAGCATGGCGGGAGACATCGCATTCGCCGAGCACAGGTACGCGGACGCGGCGCAGGAGTATCGCCTCGCCGCCGAGGCGCCCGAGTTCTGCGTCACATGCATCTGGCCGCGAGAAGCGCACGCGTACGACCTCGCCGGGCAGCCCGACTCAGCCATCGCGCTATTCTCGCGCTACGTCGAGTCGACTGACGCAGGAAAGGCGGCCAATCCGTGGGACCAGGGGACGTCGGCGGATGCCAGCTACCTCGCCGCGTCCTACCAGCGGCTCGGCGAGCTCTGGGAGCAGAAGAACGATCGCGCCAAGGCCGCGCGCTACTATCAGAAGTTCGTCGAGCTCTGGAAAAACGCCGATCCGGAGCTGCAGCCCAAAGTGGCCGACGTGCGTCGTCGCCTTGCGCGTCTCAGCGGAGCTGAAAGCCGATAGGCCAGCTTCATCGAGGCGACGTATGTCCCCCATCCCGACACGGCCACGGCGTCACCATCCTCGGCGGCCTCTCGTCGAATGACACCACCTTGCGCAGTCTTGACTCGGCGGGGTAGCCGAGCGTACGCTCGGCGGCAGGTGGTGCCGTCTCGAAATGTTCTGGTGACGGATCGCCCGACGCGTCGCGCTATCCTCGGCGCGTGTTCGCGCTCGACTCTCTGCCGGGGAAGGTGCCATCATGGCCGTGGCGATCAACACCAAGCGCTGGACGTTGGCGGAAGTTCACCGTTTGCCGGACGACGGCAACAAGTACGAGCTCGTCCGCGGCGAACTGTTCGTGACGCCTCCACCGAGCGACGAGCACGAGACGATCGCGGCCTTGCTCACCGAGATCCTGGTTCCGTACGTGCGCGCGCACGGGCTTGGACACGTGTACCGTCCGAAAGCGGTGATGCGCTACAGTGGTTCGGAGGTCGAACCCGATCTCATGGTGCGCGCCGCGCATCCGCATCGAAAGGGAAAGGACACGGACTGGAACAGCGCGCCGATTCCGATTCTCGTGGTGGAGATACTGTCGGAGTTCACACGACGCCGCGATCACCATGAGAAGAAGGCACTATACCTGGAGGCGGGCGTCGCCGAGTACTGGATCGTGGATCCGTTCGAGCGGACGATCGCCGCGGCAGGTCGTGGAAAAGCCGATCGCGTCGAGGACCTTCAGATGTCGTGGTCGCCCGGCGGCGCCGCGACACCTCTTGGCTTCGCAGTCGCCAGCAACTTTCCCGCGTAACGCAGCAGCGGTTGGGTTGCGCGCGCGGCGCCATGGCCCGGACCGAACTTCGCTACGACGGCGCCTCCGCGAGCGCCAGCTTGCTCCGCAGAAACTGCTCGGCCGTCGTCAATCGGACCCCGAAGCTCGGTCCTACCGATGACATGTCGTACGCGCTGGCCGCGGTCGCGAACGTCCAGTTCATACCCATCAGATTGCCCGCTGCCGGAGAGAACGGACTCAGCATCAACTGCTGCAGGCGGAATACCGCCGCCGGTGCGTACACCGTGCGCACGCGTTTCCCAAGCACTCGGCTAAAGAGCGCCACCACGTCGTCCCACGAGAGAATCTCGGGTCCGCCGATCTCGATGATCTTGTTGAGGGCGCCAGGCTTGCGCACCGCCTTCACGATGAACTCGGCCACGTCGTCCAGCGCGATGAACGCGTGACGCGTCTTGCCGGATCCGGCGACCAGCGCGATGCCGCGGCCTTCGACGAGGTGGCCCGTCCCCTTCATGAACGCGCGCGCGAACCAGAAGGGACGCTCGAGCGTCGCCGACTCCGCGCCGCGCAATGGAATCGAGCTCCCCATGAGCGCGAACCAATCGTCCATGAACAGCGAGCCGCGGAAGATCGTGTACGGGACGCCGCTGTCGACGATGAGTTTCTCGATGAGCCGTTTATAGCGCAGCGTCGGCACCGCGTCGTCGTTCGGCGTGACGGGCGCCGACATGAAGATGATCTGCTTGACTCCATGTTTCTTCGCGGCGGCGACGAGATTGCGGTAGCCCTCTCCCTCCACTGAGTCGAAGCTGTAGCGTCCGCGCGGAGCGACGGTGTTCGCGGTCGCGATCACGACGTCGACTCCCCCCCCTTTGCACGCTTCGTCCACGCTCGCCGCGTTGCGCAGGTCGCCATAGGCCAGCTCGACGTGGGGGATGCGGAGGTGCTCCGCCTGGGACGTGGGACGCACGAACGCGCGCACTCGCTCGGCGTTCTGCGTGGAGGCAAGCCGGCGGACGACGGCCGTGCCGAGCTGTCCCGACGCACCGACGACGAGGATCATGACGCCTCAGAGAGAGTGGGGCAGGGGAGGGGGAGCGTGCCTTCCTTATATAAGGAAGGGGCCCACTCTAAGCCACCGTTTAGAGGGCACGCTCACGGATGCGTCGCCCGGAGTCGGATCGTCTGACGAGGGCGTGCGAAGGATTCCTGCGCAATCGATCGATGAGGCTCGACAGACCCACATGCGCTATCCTACGCTCATGGTGCGCTTGGCAGATGGCGTTGAGCAACGATCGCAGGCGATCGTGCGACTGCTCGTTCCCCTCGTGCAGCCCGAACTGATACTGCTCTTCGGCAGCCGGGCGTCGGGGAAGGCGCGTCCGGACAGTGATTACGACGTGATGCTCGTGCTGCGCGATGGTGCGGACACGGATGCGCAGCGTAATGCGGCGCACGACGCGCTGCGTCAGGCGGGTATCAGCGCCGACGTGCTCGTGCGCACCGCGGCCCATTACCTCCGGCGTCAGCACGATCCCGGCTGCCTCGAGTGGCTGCTCGCGCGCGAGGGACGCGTGCTGTATTCGAGCGGCGCCGTGGAGCACCGCTCGCCGGTTGCCGCGTCGCGTGTGCAGGAGCGGCCCACACAGGGACAACGAGAGTGGGTGGAACGTGCGGACGCCGACTACGCCAATCTCACACTTGCGCTGGCGGCACTCGACGCGGATGAGTTGCTCGTGGACTCGATCTGTTTCCACGCGCACGCCTGTGCCGAGAAATTGCTCAAAGCGCTCATCGCGGGACTCGGCCGCTTTCCTCCGCGTACTCACGATCTTGAAGAGCTCGTGCGCATCGCTCCTGAACCCGTGCGGAGCGACGATGCGATCGTGTCGGGCTGCGTGGTCCTCCAGAAAGTGTATCCGAAGTCGCGCTACGCAGAGCAGGAGCGTCCTACGGTCAGCGAGGCGCGTGAAACGGCGCGCGCGGCAGGGCAGGTCCGGTCGCGACTCCGGCCTCTGGTCACATAGGCAAACCGGCAGCGCCGCGGTCGATCAGCAGCGCGACCCACCCGAGAGCGTCCACAGCGTATTCCGCGTGAGGAATCCCGCCCCGAACTCGCTGGTCCGCGAGGCGACAACTAGAACTCGAGTTGCCGCAGATACTGAAAGTTGCCGCGCGCGGCAGCCAGTTCGTCCGCCGCCCCCTCCTGCTCGACGAAGCAC
>DATBRO010000254.1:0-8225 GCA_036560265.1 Gemmatimonadaceae bacterium
TATCTGCAGCTCGAGGATCGCGCGAGAGAGCTGTACGCGCCGTTCGACTTCGACGATCGCGAGCTGATCGAAGAGTCGCTGAAGAACACCAGCGTCATCGTTCCGCAACGCGGTCCCAAGCGCGAGCTCATCGATCTGGCCGAGCAGAATGCCCGGCATCTGTTGGAAGAGGCGCTGCTCGAAGGCGACGAAACCGACGAGCGCGCCGCGGATCCGGTGTACGAGCTGCAGCGACAGCTCGGGTTACAGCGTGTTCCTCGTGCGATCGTGTGTTTCGACATCTCTCATGCGCAGGGCACCGACACGGTTGCGTCGTGTGTCTGGTTCCAAAATGGTCGGCCGTTTCGCGGCGAGTACCGGAAATTCAAGGTAAAAACGGTGGAGGGCGTGGACGACTTCGCGTCGATGCGGGAGATCGTTCAACGCTACTTCCGGCGAAGACTCGATGAAGCGAAGCGCCTCCCCGACTTGGTTGTGATCGACGGCGGCAAGGGCCAACTCAGCGCGGCACAAGAGGCCTTGTCGAGCCTTCAGCTCGGCGAGCTCCAGATCATCAGCCTGGCGAAACGCGAAGAGGAGATCTTCGTGCCGGGTCGGCCGGAGTCGTTGCGTCTTCCAAGACGCTCCCTTGCGCTCAAGTTGCTCCAGCAGGCACGCGACGAAGCGCACCGATTCGCTGTCACGTATCAGCGGTTGCGCCGAAGCAAGCGGACGGTCACCTCCGAGCTGCTCCAGCTCCCAGGCGTAGGCGCGGCGCGTCGGCGTCAGCTGCTCCAGGCGTTCGGCAGTCTCGAAGGTGTGCGAGCGGCGTCGGCCGAGGCAATCGCGGCGCTGCCGGGATTCTCCGCCAAGAGCGCGCAACGCATTCTCGACCTATTGCATCAACGCTCGCCCCTTGCCGCAACGGCGGACAACGGCTCGCAGAAACCGGAGTCCGGGGAGTGAGACCATGGCGCCTGGTCTGTTCAGCCTGTGATCAACAGCAGGCCGGCGACGCACTTGCGACGCTGTGCCCCAAGTGCGGGCAGCCATTCCTCGTCGAGTACGAGGGGTCGTCGCCGGCCCGATCCGAGCTGGTGGATCGCTGGGACATGTGGCGGTACGCGGCACTCCTTCCCATAAAGCAATTCGAGCTACCCGTGACGCTCGGCGAGGGCGCGACGCCACTGCTCGACGCACCGAGTCTGGCGCGCGCGTGTGGCGTGCGTCGAGTGTGGGTGAAGGAAGAAGGACTCAATCCTACCGGATCGTTCAAAGCCCGCGGCATGAGCGCCGCCGTCACGCGCGCGAAGGGCTTGGGCGTCAAAGGTCTCGTCGTTCCGACGGCTGGGAACGCGGGCGCCGCGCTCGCGGCGTATGCCGCGGCTGCACGGATTCCCGCGCGCGTGTACGCACCGCGCGAGACGCCCGCGGCAATTCTGAATACCATCCGGACGTTCGGCGCCGAGCTGGTGCTCGTGGATGGCCACATCGGAGATGCCGGCAAAGCGGCGCGAGCGTTTGCCGCTGAGTGTGGCTACTTCGACGTCTCAACGCTGCGTGAGCCGTATCGCATCGAGGGGAAGAAGACGATGGGGCTCGAAGTCGCGGAGCAGCTCGATTGGACGCTACCGACGCACATCATCTATCCGACCGGCGGCGGCACGGGACTCATCGGAATGTGGAAGGTATTCCGTGAGATGTGCGCCATCGGGTGGCTGCCGCGCGCCGTGTCTATGCCGCGAATGATCGTCGCGCAGGCGAGTGGCTGTGCACCGATCGTACGCGCGCTGAAGGAAGGAGCGGAACGCGCGACCCCATGGGAGAACCCGCGCACGCACGCCGCGGGGCTTCGGGTCCCCGGTCCATTAGGCGACCGGTTGATCCTCCGAGCGGTTCGCGAGAGCGGCGGCGACGCCGTGGCGGCAAGCGAAGACGAGATCCGCTCCGCCACCGACGAGCTGACGCGCCAGACCGGCGTGGATGCCGCACCGGAAGGCGGTTGTGCGCTTGCCGTCCTGCGGCAAATGGCTCGCGACGGGCGGATTGGCGGCGACTCCGAAGTTGTCGTGTTCAACACCGGTAGCGGATCGTCGTACCGCACCTGAGATGCCGATCGCGATTCTGCACCCGTTCAGTGGCATCTCCGGCGACATGACGCTCGGAGCGCTCGTTGCCGTGGGGCTCGATCCGGAGTGGTTGCGCGCGCTGCCGGCCGGACTGGGCATCGACGGGATCACGACGGACATTCGGGCGGTGAAGCGGGCCGGAATCGCTTGCACGAAAGTCGATTTTCAGATCCCTCCGCAGCCGCACGGCCGTCATATCAAGCAGATCCGCGAGATCGTCGCGCGATCGAGTGCGCCGGATCGGGTCAAGCAGCGGGCGGACGCCGCTTTTACGCTGATCGCCGAGCAGGAGGCAGCGATTCACGCGACGACCGTCGACCGCGTGCACTTGCACGAAGTAGGCGCCGTGGACGCCATCCTCGATATCGTAGGCTCGATCTGGGGCTTCGAGCAGCTCGGTGTGAGCGACGTCTATTGCGGCGCGATCGCAACGGGCGACGGCGTCGTGACAGCGGCGCACGGGACGCTCCCGGTCCCCGCGCCGGCCACGATGCGCCTCCTCGAAGGCCACGTCATCCGGACGGGGCCAACCGGTGCCGGAGAACTGGTGACTCCCACGGGCGCCGCGCTCGTTCGCGTCCTTTCGAGCGGCCCCGAGCCTGATTCGTATATCCCGCGCAAGAGCGGGTTCGGCGCCGGCACCAAGGAGTTTCCCGATCGCGCGAACGCGCTGCGCGTGGTGCTCGCGGATGGTGTGGGGGATGGCCGCCGCATCGAGGAAGTGCACATGCTCGCCTGCGAGGTCGACGACATGTCCGCCGAGTATCTGTCCGCGGCAGCGGAACGTCTTCGGACAGCGGGCGCACTCGACGTGGTGCTTCAGCCCGTCGTCATGAAGAAGGGAAGACCGGGAACCCGCATTGAAGTACTGGCGCAACCGGCCGCGGCCGACGAGCTCGAGTCGATGCTCCTACGAGAAACCACGAGCATCGGCGTTCGGCATACGGTAGTCCGTCGCACGGCACTGCCGCGCGAGATGCTGACAGTCACGGTGCTAGGTCACGAGATAGCGGCGAAAGTGGTCCGCCTTTCTGACGGAGGTCGTCGCGCCAAGCCCGAATTCGAAGACGTGCAGCGCGTTGCACTGGCGACGGGTCGCTCACCGCATGATATTTTCATGCTGGCCTCCCGCGAGGCGGAACGCCTTTAGAGACAATGGGGTATGCCCTACTGCCTCCTTCCCAGAGACGCGTCGGCGGTGCGTCGTTCGTTGTGTGTCAGACCCACTTCGTGAACCAACTCAGGAGATGTCGAATGTCCGTTTTCCTTAGCCCGGCAGTTCGCGCGTTCGGGCTGACGATGGCTTTTGCTGCAGTTGCCGGTGCGCAGGGAGCCCAGAAGGCCTGCGAGGTCAACGAGAGCCGTCCGACACAAGTCGGCAAGGCCACGCTGGCGGTGCAGGTCGCCTCGGGTGCGCAGCCCGACGTCGCCGCCCGCCAGCTTACGTCGGCGGTCAAGTTGCTCACCGACAATGGCGATAAGATGGAGAATCAGCCCGGCCGCAACTTCGTGCTCGGCAAAGCGCTGGTGCTCTGGACGATGCAGCCGAACGTCGAATTGGTGACCAAGCGCGGTCCGCTTGGATTCACGGCGAATCCGCAGGGAACGATCGACCTTGCGGCCGCCATCGACTCGGCGTTCAAGGTCGTGGAAACGTCCAACCCCGAGTGCATCGCCGAGACGTCGCGGTGGCGCGGTCAAAAGGGTTGGATCAACCTGGTCAACAAGGCGATCGAGAAGCTGAATTCCGACGAGGCCGACTTGGCCGACTCTGCGGCGCGCCGCGCGATTCTGCTCAACCCGTACGCGCCGTACGGTTACGTCGTTCTCGCGAACGTGATGCAAAAACGGAACAGATCGACTGAAGCGTTCAATTTGTACAGGCAGAGCATCGAGATGGCTTCGCGCGATACCGCGTACGATGACATCCGTCGCCAAAGTCTCCTGTACCTCGGCAACCTGGCCACGGATTCCGCGGAGCTGGCGCCGGACGCGGCGGCCAAACGCCCATACATCGAGACAGCTCGCACTGCCTACGATCAAGTCCTGAAGGACAAGGGTGCTGGGGAGTTCAGCTCGAACGCGCGGGCAGGACTGTGCCGGCTCTCGATCGCGACGGGTGACACGGCTTCGCTGCGGACGACCTACAAGGAGCCACTCGCTGCGGCCTCCACGTTTTCGTATGCTGATCTGATGAACGCCGGCGTGTGTATGGCGCGGGCGGAGATGGTTCCCGAGGCCACGATGCTCTTTCAGGCTGCTTACGAGAAGAACCCGTATCATCGGGACGCGTTGTCGAACCTCTCCATCATGCTCCTCCGCATGGACCAACACGAGAAGTCCCTGCCGTTGGCGGCGCGGTTGGTCTCGGTCGAGCCGAACAATCCGGAGAACATTCAGCTGCTGGTGCTCTCGTACGCGGGAATCGCGAAGCGCGCGCGTGACCTGAGATTGGCGTCGAACAGGGCGACTGCGACGAAGACCGGAACGAAAGGGGCGCCGGCGAAAGCCACGACGCCTGCGGCGCCGAGGCTTTCCGCGACGGCGAATGATTCGATCTTCAAGATCGAGAAGGCATTCACCGATTCGGCGGTCACCACGAATGCCCAGAAGGACAGCCTTGGCTACAAAGTGCAGCTCACCGACTTCAGCACATCCGCGGAGAAGGCGACGGTTTCCGGAAACATCCTCAACTTGCGCGCTCCGGTTCGTTCGGATTCCCTTACGGTCCACGTCGATTTTCTCGACAAGGATGGAAAGGTGGTGGTCACCAAAGAGACGAAGGTCGCGCCCATCGCCACCAATGCGTCGGCCCGGTTCACCGTAACGGCGACCCCTGGCACATCGATCAGCGCTTTCCGGTACGCCTTCATCAAGTAGCATTTTCAAGTACGATCTCGACGTGAAAGGATCGGCCTGCCGCGCGGCGGGCCGATTTTTTTTGAGTGCCGTCCTCTGTTCGGAAGTGCTTGATGCAAGCGAGCCGAAGTCGCTCATTTATCTTGATTTCGGACCCCTCATCTCCTAGGTTGCACGAGCCTCGCGCCCGGTCAGGGCGCGTACTTTTTTAGAGACCATGGTTCGCGTCAGTCGAGTACATCCGGACAGCATCGCCGCCGAGCTAGGGATCGAGCCCGGAACGGAGCTTCGGTCCGTAAATGGGCGCGAGCTGGCGGACTTTCTCGACTGGGAATTCCTGACGGCCGACGACGATCTCGTCATCGAGGCGCGTCTCCCGAACGGCGAAGAGGTCGTGTTCGACGTCGAGCGTCCGGAAGGCGAGACCATGGGCGTGGACCTCGAGCCTCCCACCATTCGGCGCTGCGCCAATCGCTGCGAGTTTTGCTTCATCGAAGGGCTGCCGAAAGGGATGCGCAAGCCGCTGTACATTCGCGACGACGACTACCGGCTCTCCTTCGCGTACGGCAACTTCGCGACGTTGTCCAATCTGAAGGACCGCGACTTCGACCGGATCCTCGAGTATCGCCTGTCGCCGCTCTACGTGTCGGTACACGCGACGCCTTGGGAGGCTCGAAAAGTCCTGCTGAACAACCCGCGAGTGCCGGACATCCTCGCGCAGCTGCGACGGCTCGCTAAGGGCGGGATTCAGTTTCACGCACAGATGGTGATCGTGCCCGGACTCAACGACGGCGACGTCCTCGAGCAGTCGCTCCAGGATTTGTGGTCGTTCGACGACTCCGTGATCTCGGTGGCGATGGTACCAGTCGGCCTCACGCAGTTCTCGCATCTCTATACGGGCCAGTCCATGGATCAGCGGGCCGCGCTCCAGCTGCTCGACATCTCGGAACGCTGGGCCGAGCGCGCGATGAAAGAGCGTGGTCACGCCTGGGTCTATGGCTCGGACGAGCTGTACTTATTGGCGCGCCGCGAACTGCCAGCCATCGAGTACTACGGCGATTTACCGCAGATCGAGAATGGCGTGGGATCGGTGTCGGCACTGCGCCGGCGCGTGCGCGACCAAGCGCACGCGCTTCCATGGACGGGGCCGTTGCGCATCGGCGTGGTCACGGGGATGTCGATGGCGCCACTGATGCCGGAGCTGCTCGACCAAATCTCGGCCGCAACGGGCGCGGAGCTCGTGCTGATTCCGACGGAAAACTCCCTGTTTGGCCCTACGACCACCACGGCCGGTTTGCTCGTCGGTGCCGACGTCCGACGCGCGCTGGCCGGGAGAGACGATCTCGACCTGGCATTGATCCCGGCCGAGACGATCAACGATGCAGGGCTCTTCCTCGACGACGAGCGTTTCGAGGATGTTCGCTCGGCGTTCGAGTTCCCGGTGCATCCGTCGTACGACTTCATCGACGTTCTCAGCGAACCCGAGCAGTTCCTGAGCCGCGAAGCGGCCATCGTAGCGGCACGATGAGCGGCGTCGACATTCCGGTCGTCGCGCTCGTCGGACGCCCGAACGTGGGGAAGTCGGCGCTCTTCAACCGAGTCGTCGGACGAAACACGGCGATCGTCTCGGAAGAGGCGGGCACGACTCGCGACCGGCACTTCGCGCGCGCGGACTGGGCGGGCCACAACTTCTGGCTCGTGGACACGGGCGGGATCGTCGACGATCCGCATCTTCCGATGGATATCGAAATCCGGCGGCAGGTGCAGCAAGCAATCACGGAAGCGGACGTACTGCTTTTCGTCGTGGACGCGCTCGCGGGACTCAATCCGAGCGACGCCCGAATCGCGGAGATGCTCCGGACCAGTGGCAAGCCCTGGTTGCTCGTCGCCAACAAAGTCGACAAGCCGCTGTCCACCGACTACTACGAGTTCTTCAACCTCGGGGCCGGTGATCCGCTGCCGGTGTCCGCGGTAAATGGGCATGGATCCGGTGATTTGCTCGACGCGCTCGTCGCCCGCTTGCCGCACGCCGAGGCTTCCGACGAAGAGTCCATGCGCGTCGCCGTGATCGGGCGACCGAACGTCGGCAAATCGTCGATTGTCAATCGCCTGCTCGGAGAGGAGCGGCTCGTCGTCTCCGAACTGCCGGGTACGACTCGAGACTCGATCGACACACCGCTCAATTATCACGGCAGAACATTCATCTTCGTGGACACGGCCGGGCTCCGCCGTCAGAGCCGGGTCGAGGACGGCATCGAGTTCTATTCGGCGCTTCGTACGCGACGCGCGATCGAACGCGCGGACATCTGCGTGCTCGTGGTCGATGCGACCGAAGGCGCGATTCACAACCAGGATCTCAAGGTCGCGGCGCTGGCATGGGAGGCAGGGCGAGGCCTCATCGTCGTCGTCAACAAGTGGGACCTCGCGCTCAAGGACGACAAAGCCGCCGCAAAGTTCGAGAAAGAGTCGGGCGAGAAAGCTCCGTTCTTGAAGTTCGTGCCGTTCGTGTTCACTTCGGCGATCACGGGCCAGCGCATCACGCGGATACTCGAACTGATGTTGCAAGTGGAGCAGGAACGACTGAAGCGCGTCTCCACTTCCGAGGTCAACGAGCGCCTGCAAGAATTGCTGGCTCGCCGACAGCCCCCGCAGGCCGCCGGACGCGAGGTGAAGTTGAACTACGCGACGCAAGTAGAAGTGGCGCCGCCCACCATTGCGATCTTCGGCAACAATCCGGATCTCGTGCAAGAGCACTACGTGCGATACCTGCACAACGGTTTTCGCGAATCGTGGGGTTTTACGGGCAACCCGCTTCGCATCCTGATGCGGCGGAAGGCGAGCTAGGGGCGTGCATCCCGCCGCGGCGGTCGTCCTGTCCTATGTGTCGGGATCGATTCCGGCGGCGTTTCTGGCTGGCAGGTGGAGTGACGTCGACCTTCGCGAGCACGGATCCGGGAATCTCGGAGCCACGAACGTGCTGCGTGTGCTCGGGCCACGAATCGGCATGCTCGTCTTCGCGGTTGACATCGCGAAGGGCGCCCTTCCGGTGTGGCTGCTTCCGCCACTCACGAACACCATCGGCGATACCCGCACCTGGATCGCCGTCGCCTGCGGCGTCGCCGCGATTCTCGGCCACATCCGTCCGGTTTTTCTCGGCTTCGGCAAAGGCGGGAAGGGCGTCGCGACCGCGTGCGGAGTGTTCCTCGCGCTCGCGCCGTTACAGACGCTGCTCACGCTCCTGATCTTCGCCGTGGTGGT
>DATBRO010000255.1:0-5258 GCA_036560265.1 Gemmatimonadaceae bacterium
ATGATGCCGAGTCTCGCTCCAATGTCCCAGTGCGGGAGGAGGCCGGCCTCACGTCGAGGCGTACCCCATTCCTTCACGACGCGGTTCGCGTCCTCGCCGCCGGCCGGGACCGCCGGCAGCGTGATGTTGGGAATCTCGAGCAGGATGCGCTGGAGCTCCTGCTCCGTGGCGTCGAGCTCGCGCTCCAGGCGCGCGATCTCGTCCCCCAGCTCCCGACCGCGCGCGATCAGGTCGGACGCGTCCTCGCCTTTGCGCTTGCGCTGCGCGACTTCCTGCGACGACGTGTTGCGCGCCGCCTTTCGCTCTTCCACGGCCTGGATCGTCGTGCGGCGCTCGCGCTCGAGACGCTCGGCGCGGTCCAGGACCACGGCCAAGCCGTCGAGGGCGCCGCGGCGGTTGAGCGCGTCGCGCAGCGCGTCCATTTGCTCGCGCAACACGCGAATGTCGTGCATGCGCTATTTGTCGGGAACGCCTTCGCCCAACGACACGAACCCGCAGTTCAGATTGGCGAGGAAGTGCACATAGAGAGTGCGCGTCGACGTCTTGGCGCTGTCGATGACGAACTTGGCGTAGATGTGCTGCCCGAGGACGGAGAACTGACTGCAGCTTTGCTCGATGACGTCGACGAGGACCGTTCGGCCCACCGGAACCACCATCGATGAATCGAACTTGTAGCCGCTGGTCGGTGCGAATCTGACGTTCACGAACGGCGTCGAGTCCTGCTTCAGGCCAACGCTATGACCCGCCACGAACTGACTCGCGAGCGCGCGCATCGTGTACACGCGAACGCTGCCAGCCGTGTCCAAGTCGAAGGCGACGTCGAACAGGAAGCTCGCGTCGACTCGCACCGGATTCGACTTCCCATTGCGAAACGCCAGCGCAGACGGGAACGTGGACGGCGTTCCATTGAGCGCGAAGACGGTCGCGGTGGTGTCGACGTTCTCGAACTGGGCTTTTATCGACGTGGAGTCGCAGCCGTTCAGCGCGACGACCGCACCAACGGCGACGATCAGCGCCGGAAGTCTCACGTGCATGCGCGGTCCGGCTGGGGACTTAGGGACTCGGGGGACTCGGGGGACTCGATGAACGATGTTTGCGGGGTCTGCAGCGAACGATATCGGACTGAGAGAGTGAGTTCAAGCGATTACCATCGCTTGACTTAAACGAAAATCGCCGGTAGCTTCGCGTCGCACTTCACCCGACGGAGCACGCATGGCGAGCATTCGCGATCTGGTAGCGGCTTTGCGCCAGCGCGAGGGGGTCGACGCAGCCATCGTCCTCGGCCGAGACGGCCTGCTGATCGACAGCCAGGTGATCCCTGGACTGGATCCGGAAGATTTGGCGGCGCGCATTCCCCCGATCATTGGTCCCGCCGACGAGCTGGGCACTGCGGCGGGTCGCGGCGAAGTGGTCACCGTCATTTTGGAGCATCGACAGGGGCTCGCCGTCGTGTCGGTGCTGTCCGCCGAAGCCGTGTTGCTGGTGCTCGTGCAGCCCAGCATGAACATCGGACAGCTCGTGTACGAACTGAGAAGGAACCGAGAGCATATTGCGGCGCTCGTCTGAAATGCAGGGAATGGGGAATAGGGAATTGGGAATAGGGCAACTACAACGGCGGGAGATGGGAAAGGGAAAGTGTGAGGGAATAGATGAGGGAAAGGGAAAGGGAAAGGGAAAGGGAAAGGCAATTAAAGATCGCGTGCGTGCGTTCAGTTCCCCATCCGCTTTCCCTTTCCCTTTCCCTTTCCCGTCAGTTGTAGTTGCCCTATTCCCCATTCCCTATTCCCTATTCCCCGAGCTCACACAGTGACCTCGCAAGTCCACGTGCTCGTCGCGGACGACGAGCCGCACATCGGCCGGATCATCAAGATGAAGCTCGAACAGGGTCCGTTTCGCGTGACCCTGGCGTACGATGGCCGCGAGGCACTCGAAGTCCTCGAACGTGAGCGCGACATCGGTCTCGTGCTGCTCGATCTGATGATGCCGCACCTCACGGGCCTCGACGTGCTGGCGACCATGCGGAGCGACGCCCGGTGGAAGACGCTGCCCACGATCATCCTCACCGCGGCGGGTCAGGAGCAACAGCACCAGCGCGCCCTGGAGCTGGGAGCCAGCGAGTTTCTCACGAAACCGTTCAGCCCAAAGAAGCTGTATCAGCGCGCCGCCGAGCTCGCGGGACTCGCGCCGCAAGACGCCGGCCCCGCCGGCCCCGACAGCGAGTGACGCGCTGGGCGGTGGTCCTGGCGGGCGGCGTCGGCAGCCGGTTCTGGCCGCTCAGCACGGAGAAGCGACCCAAACAACTCCTTCCCCTCGTCGACAAAAAACCGCTGCTCGTCGAACAGCTGGAGCGCCTGCGTCCAATCGCTCCCGCGGCCCGCACGCTCGTGTTGACCAACGCCGCTCTCGTCAACGCGATCGCTCGTGCCGCACCGAAGATTCCGCGCAAGAACATCCTCGCTGAGCCCGAGCCGGCGGGCACGGCGGCCGCACTCGCCTGGGCGGCGCACGTCATCCAGCAGCGCGACGGAAAAGATGCGACGATGATTTCGGTGCACGCGGACTGGGCGATCGGCGATGCTCGAGGATTTCGTGATGCACTCTCGACCGCAGCGGCCGCGGCGGAGCAGCACGGCAGCTTGGTGACCGTCGGCATCGTCCCGACGCGTCCCGATCCGGGCTTCGGCTACATCGAACCCGGAGAGCAGGTATCGCCCGGCGTGCGGCGCGTCGTCCGCTTCGTGGAAAAACCCACGCGCGAGATGGCCGAGCAGTTGCGCGACCAGGGCTACCTGTGGAATTCCGGTATTTTCGTCTGGCGGGTGGGCACGTTTCTCGACGAGGTGCGCGCGCTCTCGCCTGAAGTCGGGCCGGCGCTCGCAAAACACGGGAAATCGATGCAGGGATTTTTTTCCGCCGTGAAGCCGATCGCCGTCGATCACGCCGTGCTCGAGCGCAGCAAGCGCGTGCTCGTCGTTGCCGGTGAGTTCGGATGGGACGACGTGGGCACATGGGGCGCCCTGCGACGCGTGCGCCGGCGCGACAGCCAGAACAACGCGGTCAGTGGCAGCGTCCACGCCCTCGACGCCTCGCACAACGTGGTGTACGCGGAGACGGGCGAGCAGGTGGTGCTGTACGGCGTGAACGACCTGGTGGTCGTCGCGAAAGACGGACTCACGCTCGTCACGACGGTCGATCGTTCGGCCGATCTCAAGAAGCTGGTCGAGTCTCTGCCCCGCAAACTTCGCGACCGCGCGTGAGCGACCTGTTTTTCTACGACGACGCCGTGGCGCGAACGTTCGAGCCGTTCGCGCTCACGCGTCCAGTGTGCGAGCTGCGCGCCGGCGCGCTGTTGCTGCGCGAGCGGTGGGAGCGATCGCTCGGCATGCGCGCCGCGGGCTTCGTGTCGTCGGCGCACCTCGAGAACTTCGACGAACCAGGGGCCGTAAGCGGCGTGAAAGGACCGCTCCCCGCGGGCAGCGTCCTCGCGAGCTCTCGCTGCGCCGTTGCGCTCACGCCAGTCGAGGCGGCCGATGTCTGGGCATGCGACGGTCGTGTCGCTGCCGTGACGTTGGCCCGAGCGCTCGACGTCGAGGAGCTGGCGAACGGCAAGATGACACTCGAGAAAGTGGCACAGGGCGGTAAGGGCGCGAAACGAAGGACGGTCGAGATCGAGGGTCGGTGGATCGAGCACATCTGGGATTTCATCGGGACGCTGTCGCCGATGTTGACCGACGACATCGCGACGCTCGCGGTCGGCGCCGGCCGCAAGGGACACCTGCTCGGAATGATCGGTGGGCCGGACTCCGTCTTCGCGGAGGACGGGGCGACGGTCGAGCCGCAGGTGTACTTCGACACCACGGCTGGGCCGGTTCTGATTCGGCGCGGCGCGACCGTGCAGGCCTTCACGCGGATCGCGGGGCCGTGCGTCGTCGGTCAGGAGTCGCTCGTCGGCGGCGACAAGATCTCCGGGTCGTCGATCGGCGACACGTGCAAGGTGCACGGCGAAGTGAGCGCCACGATCTTTCTGGGACACGCGAACAAGGGGCACGACGGATTCGTCGGACACTCGTATTTGGGCCGCTGGGTCAACCTCGGCGCGGGCACCATCACCAGCAACTTGAAGAACACGTACGGGACCGTGCAGCTCTGGACGCCGGCGGGAGAGGTCGACACCGGCTTGCAATTCCTCGGAACCCTCTTCGGAGATCACGCCAAGACGGGGATTGGAACGTCGTTTACCACGGGGACCGTGATCGGCGCTGGCGCGAATATCTATGGTAGTGGCACGCCGCCGAAGGTGATCCCACCCTTTGCGTGGGGCGACGAGCCCCCATATTCGACGTATCGCATGGACAAGTTCATCGAGGTGGCAGCCAGGATGATGAAGCGGCGGCATCTGGAGCTGTCATCGCGCCAAAAGAAGATGCTCGCCGCCGCATTCAAAAAGCGCTGGAAAGCGCAGAAGGCGCGATGAAGCTCTGGGTGCTTGGCAGTGGGAGCCGAGGCAACGCGGTCGTCGTGGAGAACGGTGGAAGCCGAATCATGATCGACGTCGGGTTTGGACCGCGTGTGCTCAAGCATCGCCTGAACGCGGCGGGGATCGAGCCGGAGTCGATCGAGGCGTGCGTCATCACGCACGAGCACTCCGATCACATCCGCGGCGCCGCGCGCGCGGCGCGCCGATGGCAGTGGCCGTTGCTGTGTACCGAAGGGACGTATGTCAATTCGCGATTGGCGCTGCTCGGCACGCCGGCGGGAAAGTTCCGCGCCGGGGCGACGCTGGAGTTTTCCGACATCGTCGTGGAGACCTTTCGCACACCGCACGACGCCACGGAGCCGATCGGCGTGGTGGTGATGGCGCGCGAGTCCGGCGCGCGCGTCGCGATCTGCACCGACATCGGACACGCGAGCCGCAGCGTGCGTCGGTTCGCGCAGACCGTGGACATGCTCGTCATCGAATCGAATCACGACGACGTCATGCTCGCAAACGGTTCGTATCCGCCGTCCGTGCAGCGTCGCATCGCGTCGAGTGTCGGCCATCTCTCCAATCGCGAGTGCGGGCTGCTGGTGCGCGAGTCGGTGACGCCGAGGATGAAGCAGATCGTGCTGGCACATCTCTCGGAGAACAACAACACGCCGCGCGCAGCCTACGAAGCGACGCGGGCGGCGCTCAAGGGAACCGCGTTTCGCGGCATGCTCCTGCCGTCGATGCAGGACGCTGTCTTGGGTCCGTTCACGCTGCGCGCGTCGAAGTCCGA
>DATBRO010000256.1:0-4598 GCA_036560265.1 Gemmatimonadaceae bacterium
GATTCTTCCGCCGTGGAGCTCGATGAACTTCCGTGAGATGGCGAGGCCGAGCCCGGTGCCCTCCACCTTCCTTGCCGCTCGCCCGACTTGCCGGAACTCCTCGAACACCGCCTCCTGATCCTCGGGCGCGATGCCCACGCCAGTGTCCGTCACCGAGATCTCGGTCACGCCGTCGTGCAGGTCGGCCACGACGTCGATCCGACCGCCCTCCGGCGTGAACTTCAAGGCATTGGACAGAAGGTTGAGAAGTACCTGCTTCACCTTGCGCTCGTCGGCGCGGACTGTCCCCAGGCGTTCATCGACCGTGCGCCCGAGCGCTATGCCACGACGTTGCGCCCGCTCGCGGATAAGGATCAGTGTGTTCTCGATGGCAGTCGGCAGATCGAATTCCGAGGGCTCCAGCTCCATCCGTCCCGCCTCGATCTTGGACAGATCGAGGATATCGTTGATGAGGGACAGCAGATGCCGTCCCGACTCCAGGATGTCGGACAGGTATTCGGCCTGCTTGTCATTGATCTCGCCGAACATCCGCTCGTACAGGACTTCCGAGAAGCCGATGATCGCGTTGAGCGGCGTGCGCAACTCGTGCGACATGTTGGCGAGAAACTCGCTCTTGTGCTGGCTCGCGATTTCGAGCTCCCGACTCTTGGTCTCGATCTCCCGGAACAGTCGCGCATTCTGGATGGCGAGGGCGGACTGCGTGGCGAAGGTTTTCAGCAGGTCGATCGACTCCGGCGGGAATTCGCCGGCGGTCTTGCGGTTCACGGCGAGCGCACCGAGCAGATGGTCCTCGCGCAGGAGCGGAACGGCCAGCAGCGACCGATAGCCCAACCGGATGAGGATCTCGCGCACTCGGCTCTGGTAGACGCCTTCGTCCACGATGTCGCGGATCTCGACCGGCTCGCCGGTCACTGCCAGCCGGCCGACCGCGCCCTCTGCCTTCCTTATGGGAGTCGCGCGCAACGCCTCGACCAGCTCATCGGGCAGCTTGTCCGCCGCGCGCAGGTAGAACTCTTCGCGCGTTTCGTCGTACTCCCAGATCGATCCGCCGTCCATGCCGGCGAGTTGCGTTGCCCGGGAAACGATCGTGTTCAGCACGGTCTCCAGGTCCAAGGTCGAGCTGACCGCCTGTCCGACTTCACCCAGCGCCTTGAGCTCGCCCACCGAGCGCGTGAGCTGTTTGGTACGCGCTTCCAGCTCGGTGAACAGCCGCACGTTCTCGATCGCGATGACCGCCTGATCCGCGAAGGTCTGGAGGAGCGTGACTAGATGATCAGGGAACGCTCCGGGTTCCTTGCGGGAAACCGCGATCGCCCCGACGAGATTCCCATCGCGAAACATCGGAACTCCGAGGCCGCTTCGCCAGCCACCTGCAAGTGCGAAATCGCGCGAGTAATCCGGGTCGACCAGCATATCCGGCAGATTGTCAACGGCCCGCTTCAAGGCGACCCTGCCCAGCATCGTGTCCGGATTCGGCCGCATTGGGAATTTAGTGAGGAGAATCTCCTGCGCTTCCGGCGAGAAACCGTGGTAGGCGAGCGGGTGGAGCAGTTCGCCATCGAACCGGGCGGCAACACTGTGATCGGCGCCGCACAACCGAACGGCGCTCTTGACGATCGCATCGAACACCGGCTGCACGTCCGTCGGCGACTGGCTTATCACGCGCAGGATGTTGCTCGTCGCCGTTTGCTGTTCCAGCGCCTCCGTCAAGTCGCGGTTGCGCGCCTCCAGCTCGTTGAACAGCCGCACGTTCTCGATCGCGATCACCGCCTGATCGGCGAAGGTCTGAAGCAGCGTAACAAGCTTCTCGGCAAACACGCCCGGCTGGGTGCGTGACACGACGATCGAGCCGATGACCTCGCCCTCGCGAAGCATCGGCACCGCGAGAACGCTGCGCATTCCAGCCGTCCGCGCGGCGCCCTTCAGCGAGTAATCGGGATCCTCGAAGATGTCGGCGATCTGAACCGGCGCACGCTCGAGGATTGCCCGCGCGCTCGAAGCGCCGCGCCCGAGCTTCATGGGATACACGGCATGCATCTCTTCTTCGGCCTCCGGGGACGCGCCGTGGAACGCGCGTAGGTGCACAAGTTCACCGTCGAGCTGAGTCACGGCGCCCGTGTACGCGCCGCAGAGCGTCTTCGCGCGCTCCGCGATCGCATCGAACACCGGCTGCACGTCCGTCGGCGAGCTGCTGATGACCTTAAGAATTTCCGCTGTCGCGGTCTGCCGCTCGAGCGCCTCCTTGGTCTCGTTGAACAGCCGCACGTTCTCGATCGCGATCACCGCCTGGTCGGCGAACGTTTGGAGCAGGGTGACCTGCTTGTCAGGAAACAGCCCGGGCTCGGGCCGGCCGACGGCGATGGCGCCGATCGGGTTGCCGTCTCGTACCAGGGGAACAGCCAGGACGCTGCGGAAGCCCGTGGCGACCGCGACACCTCTCGGCCCAAACTCATGGTCCTCGAGCACGTCCGAAATCGCGACAACGCTGCACGTCAGGACGGCCCTGGTCGCTGCCATCTCACGGCCGGGTGGCCTTGGGAAAACCTTTCGAATGGCGTCCGCGCCTTCCGGATTCAGATTCGCGACGGCCGCCAAGTGGATCAGCTCGCCGTCGAACGTCATGACGGCCCCGGAGCTCGCGCGGCACAGCTTCAAAGCAGCCGCCGCGATCGTGTCGAACACCGGCTGCACGTCCGTCGGCGATTGGCTTATCACGCGCAGGATGTCGCTCGTAGCCGTTTGTTGCTCCAGCGCTTCGGTGAGGTCGCGATTGCGCGCCTCCAGCTCGGTGAACAGCCGGACGTTCTCGATCGCAATCACCGCCTGGTCGGCGAACGTTTGGAGCAGCGCGATCTGCTTGTCGGGGAATGGCCCAGGTTCGGGCAGGCCAACGGTGATGGCGCCGATCGGGTTCCCGTCGCGGATGAGTGGAACCGACAGGACGCTGCGAAAACCCGAGGTAAGTGCGGCAGCCTTCGGCGCATACTCAGGATCCTCCAGCACGTCCGGGATTGCGACAACACCGCGCGTCAGCACGGCCCGGCTCGCCGCGTTATCGCGGCCTACTGGCCTAGGGTAGCTGCGGCGTGCGGCATCGGTCCCATCCGGATTCACGTTCACGACAGCCGCCAAATGGACCAGCTCGCCGTCGTACCTAAAGACGTTGACCGAGCTGCCACGGCACAGCTTCAAAGCAGCCGCCGCGATCGTGTCGAACACCGGCTGCACGTCCGTCGGCGATTGGCTTATCACTCGCAGGATATCGCTGGTCGACGTCTGCTGCTCCAGCGCCTCGGTGAGGTGGCAATTGCGGCTTTCCAGCTCCTTGAACAGCCGAACGTTCTCGATGGCGATCACCGCCTGATCGGCGAAGGTCTCGACCAGCGCGACCTGCCTGTCCGTAAAAGGGCGGACCTCCCGGCGCCACAGCGTGACCACACCGACCAGCGTATCTTGGCGAAGCAGTGGCACCGAAAGTACTGTCTTCACCTTCTCCTTGCGCTGGAATTCCGGAGGTGAGTAGTCGGGGTTGCTAAATAGATCGGCGACGTGGATCGTCTTCCGCTCTAACGCAGCACGGCGCGTTGTCGTTTCGCGGCTGGGGCGAATACGCGCACGCGCGAGATATTCCGCAAACGCGGGAGATGCATTCTGGTTGGCCACGCTGGTGAGGACCTCGCCGTCGAATAGCCAGAGCGTAGCGACGCTCGCTCCACAGAGCCGGGTAGCGTTGACGAGGATCATCCGGAACACGGGATCGAGGTCGGTTGGCGAGCTACTGATCGCGTGCAGGATCTCGCTCGTCGCCGCCTGCTGCTCCAAGGCTTCGGCCAGGCGCTGCTCGAGTTGCCGGCCGGTGGAGCCGTCAATCTTCCTCGATTTTCTGGCGACAGGTGGTGGCCTTGCCTCGACCTTGGCCTTTGCAGCTTTTGCGCTCCGTACCATCGGCCCTCCTGGCCACTCGCAGGCGCTACGACAGCGCAGCAAGCGACAATAGCCTATGCGAAGACACCCTTGTTAAGCTACCGATCACGGTCTTCCGGCGCGTGGGCGACGGCTGGCGGCGCAGCGACGAACATCACCGCAACCTGATCTTCGATGCAGGAGACGCGTTGAATGTATTGCGTGACAACGGCATCGACGCGCATTGTCGTGCCGCTTTCGGCGACGAAAAGCTCCCCGAGGGCTTGGTCGTGCTAACGGGTCGACGCCTCGCTCAAGGCAGTCGGCCGCCAGACATTCGGCCTTAGCGGGTCTCCGTTGCCCGGGCGGCGGAGCTCCCTCGCAGACGCGGGATTTGGATCGCCCGGCTAGTTGTAAAACTTAAGGTCCTTGCCGATTATAGTCAGGTCGACGAACTTGGAGCCGTTGTGATTTTTGGGTGAGAAATTTACGACATAGCCGCCGACGTCGTAGCTCGACATGCTATCGAGCGCCTTCAGGAACGTCTCTCGCGTCAAATTCGGGCCGGCGCGCCGAATCGCCTCGACGGTGACCTTTGCCGCGATGAACGACTCGAGCGAGGTGAACGAGTATTCCGGCCTTCCGAGAAGCTTCTCGATCGCCACCCGATATTCCGGCACGATGAGCACTGCGCC
>DATBRO010000257.1:0-21805 GCA_036560265.1 Gemmatimonadaceae bacterium
GTGAGTTTTGCCGACACACCGGGACTGGACACCGTGACTTCACTCAGGCTCTGCACCGGCCGCAGGTGCACGTCGATCACTATCGTCGTGTCGGGCGCCAGACGCACTTGGAATGATACCGCCACGAAACCGAGCTTGGCCAACGTGAACAGCTTGGGACCGGCGGGAATGCCGGCCATGTGGAAGCGCCCAGAGTCATCGGTCTGGACCGAGCGCTCGCGGCCCTCAGCGGTCAGGGTCACACCAGCCACCGGGTGTCCGAGGAGATCGCGCACTGTGCCGGCCAGCGCCGTGGGCCTGGCGCTATCCGCAGCCGGCGTTTGCCCGGTCGCGTTGTCCAGAGCCGCGAGGGCGGCGAGCAGTACGACGTAACGTCTCATCGCACTTCAAGGTAAGGCTGGGGATCGTCCTTGCTAGCCTCTCCGCGCGGGAATCACCGGCAAGATTGCGTGGGAGGGCCGCCCGCGGTCGAGATAGACGCGATTTGTCGCGATACGATACGTCGTCGCCTTTCCCTCCGGTTCTCCCGTGTTCGGATTGACATCGAAGTGGGGGAAGTTGCTACTCGAGATGTCGACGCGAATGCGATGGCCGCGCTTGAAGCGATTGCTCGTTGGAAACGCAGCGATGGTAATTGCGTACACGGTGCCGGGCGTCATCAGCGTGGGGCGCTCCCAGGAATCCCGGTAGCGGACGCGCAGGATGCCGTCGGTAAGGTTCATTGCAAAGCCTTCCGGATAATCGGCGTTCTCCGGGTGCACGTCCACGAGCTTGGCAGTGAAATCCGTATCCGGACAGTCGGACGAGATCCACAACGTCGCGGAGATCGGCCCCGTGATCTCGACGTCTTCATCCAGCGGCGGCGTCTGAAATACGAGCACGTCGTTGCGCTCGGCGAGTGCGCGGTACGGCGGTTGTGATCCGAAGAAGTCTGGCGACTCGCGCTGATCGAAGGCGCCACCCACCATGACCGGACGGCCGGACGTCACGGTCCCACCGATCGTCGGCACCGGATGTCGCGGGTCGTACCGGTACTCCTTCCAGGTGACGTCGTCCGTCGGCCTTGCGGTGGTGAGCAGTCCATTCCGATGGAAATAGTACGTCGTCCATCGCGTGTCCGGGATCGGCCAATCGCGCTCCGCGCGCCAGCGGCCGCCGTGGTCCAGACGGCCCTCGCTGTTCTTCTTATCGGTGCCTCCGCCCATGACGAAGATTCGCACGCGCGGCTCCGCGTCCACGCCATTCTTGATACCGCGCATCCAGCGGTCGAACCACCGGGCGCGCAGCTCGAGAAAGCTCGACGAGACGTTGCCGTCGATCGTCGCACGCGGACCAAAGTCGACGTCGCCCGAATATGTGAGTTGTCGGTCCCCGTGCGTCCACGGACCCATAAGCAGGCGCACCGGTCCATGCTTGCCACTGCGTTTCGAGAGTCCGACGTAGTTGTCGGTCGCGGTGCGCGCGTACGGATCGTACCACGAGGACATGTGCACCATCGCCGCATCGACGTACTGGTCGTAAAAGCCTTGCGCGTAGAGGCCGAGCTGCTTCCAGTAATCGTCGAAGGTGCCGTGCTCCCACTGTTCGAAGAGGTAGTCTTCGTATTCTCTCGCCAGTGTCACCGGCGAGTCGCCGCGGTGCCAGGGCATGCGACGGAACCAGGCGCGCACGTCCACGCTCTGCATCGCCGCCAGCTTCGCGGAGTCGCGCTGAATCTCGGGGCTCTCGAGCGCGTTGCTGAACGCCCACGTCGCCTGCTTCAGCTCGAACGCGCCACCTTGCCTGATGCCGCCCTGGTAGGCGTTGGAGAAGCCGCCGGAGTCGAGGAACATCGCGACAACGCCCGGCGCGCCGGCGCTTCCGAGCGCACCCTGTGTGTGGGCCGCGTATGAAAGTCCCATCGTGCCGATGCGGCCATTCGACCAGGGTTGCTTGACGATCCAACCGCAGGTGTCATAGCCGTCGTAGCCGTCGCTCAGGTATTTCACAAACTCGCCTTCGGACTTGTACCGGCCGCGCACATCCTGGTACACAACGCCGTAGCCGCGACCGACGAAAAACTCCGCGACCTGCGCACGATTCATTGGGGACGGATTCGCTGGCGAGCGTTCCGACCGGCTCGGTGCAGTCTTGTCGTAGGGAGTGCGCTCGAGAATGACGGGAAATTGTTCGTTGCCGTCTGGAAGATAGATGTCCGTGGCGAGGCGCACGCCGTCGCGCATCGGCACCATGACGTCGCGAAGGAAACGCGGCGCAGGTACGCGGAACGGAACGCCGCGCCTCAGCGCGACGGCACCGACGACAATCGCCGCGAAACGTCGCCGATTCACCTACTAGTTCATCTCAGTCCGAAGACGTATAGATTCCTGCGCGCGGTCACAGCGACGTATTGCTTGCCGTCGACCATGAACGACATCGGGCCCGATCGCACCAACCCGCCGGTTTGGAAATCCCAAAGCGGCGCGCCGGTGCGCGCGTCGAGCGCGTAGAAGTTGCCTTCGTTCGTTCCGCTGAAGACCACTCCGCCGGCGGTCGCCATTACACCGGCCCACGGCGGCGAGTGAAGTAGGAACTCCCACTTGATGCGCCCCGTCGTCGCCTCGATTGCGCGCAATGCACCCGACGCACTGTCGCCGGCGAGCGCCCGCTCGCCCCCACCCATGAAGGGCTGGCCTGGCTTGTACTCGGCGTCCGCCTTGTAGTAGTACGAACCCATCTCGCGCACCGCGGCATAGAACAGCCCCGTGCGCGGACTGTACGCCGGACTGTGCCAGTTGGCCGAGCCTTGTAAGCTCGGATAGACAAACGTGCCTTCGATCGAAGGCTCCTTCCCCTGCAACACGATCGGATGCCCGGAGGCGTCGAGACCGGATGCCCATGTCTGCTTCGCGTAGGGCACACCGCGGATGAATTGGCCGGTGACTCGGTCGAGCACATAGTAGAAAGCATTGCGGTTCGCGAGCGCGACGAGCTTGCGCGCTTTGCCCGCGATGGTCGCGTCGATCAGCACCGGGATTTGATTCGAGTCCCAGTCGTGCGTGTCGTGCGGCGTGTACTGGAAGAACCAGCGCAGCTTGCCGGTCTCGACGTCTAGCGCCACCAGGGAGCACGTGTAGAGATTGTCGCCCGGCCGCGAATCGGCATTCCAGTCCGGGCCGGGATTGCCGATGCCCCAGTAGAGCAATTTGAGCTGCGGATCGAAGGAGCCGGTGAGCCACGTCGAGCCGCCTCCGGTCTTCCAACTGTCCTTCCCATTCCAGCTCTCGTAGCCCGGCTCGCCAGGACCCGGAATCGTGTAGAACCGCCAGACGCGTGCTCCCGTTCGCGCATCGTAGGCGTCGACGAAACCGCGGATGCCGGCCTCCGCTCCGCTCACGCCGACGATGACCTTTCCGTCGACGGCGAGGGGCGCCATTGTGATCGAGTACGCTTCCTTGTAGTCGGCGACGGTGGCGTCCCAGCGCACGACGCCGGAGCGCGCATCGAGCGCGAAGATGTGAGCGTCCAGCGTCCCGACGTACACGTTGGAGTCGAGCAGGGCGACGCCCCTGTTGATGCGTGGGAACCCGATGTTCGCGTAGTCGCGCGGGATCTGACGCTCCCAGCGCCAGAGTCTCCGGCCAGTGCGCGCGTCGAGCGCGGTGACGGCGGTCGGCGCTTCGGTGACGTACATGATTCCGTCGGCAACGAGCGGAGTCGTTTCGAAGAAGAGCTGCCCATCGCCCTCCGCCTGGTACACCCACTGCACGCGCAACGACGCCACGTTCCGCGGCGTGATCTGCCCGAGCGTGGAATACCGCCGGCCGGCGTAGTCGCCGGAGTACGTCAGCCAACTCGCCGAGTCCTTTGCGGCGTTCACCAGACGAACGTACGGGACTTGAGCCGCCGCAATGTTGGCCAATCCAAGTACGGCGATCGCGCAGAATTTCATCATTTGTCCGTCCTCCGCGTCGCGAGATAGGCCACGATGTCATCGAGCTCGCGCTCCGTGAGTTGACCGCGATAGGATGGCATCACGCTCGTCTTGAAATCCTTCTCGAGCTTGCGGAGCGCGTTCTTGCGAAACGAATAGAATCGGCCATTCACGTCCCGTAGCTGGATGCTGAATCCGTCCTCATTGATTCGCACGCCGACGAGTGAGCGGCCGTCGCGTGTTTCGATGCGGACGGTCAGGTATTCAACGATGCCGCCATCATCCGCGAGCGACGCGCCCGGATCGGTGATCGATCGGCGCAGGTGTGCGATGCTCCTCCGGAGTCCGATGCCCGTGAGCTCCGGGCCGACGACACCGCCGACGCGCTCCATGGTGTGACACGTGACGCAGCCCAAGCGCTGATACGCCGAGCCGCCACGCTCGGCGTTTCCATTGACCGGCTCGGAGGCGACGCGCCCGAGCGACCGGACGTATGCGCCAATCATTCTCGCATCGTCCTCGGAGATGTAAAAGAGACGCGGCATCGACGTACCGGCAATTCCGTTCCGGATAATGCTGCGGAGCACCGAGTCCGTCGGCGCCGATCGAAGCTCGGCGCGCGTGAGCGGAGGTCCCAGATCCCCCACGCCGCCCATACCGTGGCACCGCGCGCAGGACACGTCGAACATGCGCTTGCCCATTGCCAGCTCGGTTCCGGCTTGAACGATCGGTGGCTTTGCCGAATCAGGCCTTTGGGCGAAGGCGAGCGCGAACGGGAGCAAGAGGATCGCAAGGGGACGCATGCAACTGCCTCCAGAGTTCCGCTGCGCCCCAGTATGCGGTGATGTCTGAGGAACCGATAGAGTGCCTGCGCAACATGCGCGAAGGCTGATGCCACGGTACGAGCAAAGCTGCTCGTACCGCGACATTCCCCAATTCGTTCTAACGGCCCAGTACGACTACCAGGCCGGACGTCTCGTGTCCCGTCGTTACCGTGAGGCCACCTGACAGCAGCGCGGCGGTGTAAACGCTTCCGCTGGGCGGCGTCGCTCGAAGCGCGTAGGTGCCCGGCAGCAGAAATCCGAACTTGAAGTTGCCGGTCGCGTCCGTGGTGGTGGTGGCGACGATGTTCGCGTCGTCGGTATCGGTGAGCAGCGTGCCCGCCTTCAGTACTTCGACCGTGGCTGCTACGACCACGGGACCGGTGGCATTGTCACCGTGCACCGATCCGCTCGCGCTCCCCGTGACGTCGATCGCGGTTCCTCGCAGCACCGGCTTGAAGAGCAGCCCATTCTGCGAGATCGAGTTGCCGCGCATCACGAAGCTGCGGCCGACGTCGAAGTCGACTACGAGAACTGAACCGTTCTCCGTGAGCGACACCGGAGCGTCGAGCACGATCTTGATGCCGGTTCGCGCTGCGCTCGGCCACACGACGGATGGCTTCGTGCCGTCCTTCAACGTGATGCTGGATTGTGCAGGATCGATGATGAGACGGAAACCACGATAGGTGCCGGTGGCCAGCGTGACCTCGCCCAAGTTCGTGGTTTTTCCGCCGCCGAGGTCGAGCAAGTTGATCAAGGCATTGGGCGTAGCGAGCGTCGTCCATCCGGACATGTTCGCCTCGTTGGCAGCTTCGGTCGCGTCCGTCTCGGCACTCTTGGCGTCGATGCGGACCACGAACACATCGACGCGATTCACCTGCGCGAACGGAAATGGCGCGTCTGTCAGTTGAACCGTGAGCTTGCCGGTGCCACCGCCGCTGCTGTCTGTGCAGGCTGCGGCACCCAGTGCGCACGCGGCGAAGAAAGTGAAAGCGCGAATTCTCGTCATCTTGGATTTACCTGCGATTGAGGTGCGTGTATCTGTCACACGTACCCTCCGCGTAGCGGCAAGTTTCGTACTGATTCAAACGCGCCGAAGAAATTGACCTGTGACGAAGATCACGCAGCTCGTGACGACGTGCGGCGAGCCCTGCCGCTCGCACGCCGCTCTGCCGCTCTAGGGATTCAGCCAGTAATTGACCTTCACGAGAAAGATGTTGTCCGGACGGGTCCCGACGAGCGCGCGCCGATCCCTGCCAAACTCGAAATCCCCGAGCGGTGCGACGTCGAATCGACTCTGCTGCCATGCCACGTACAGCGTCGACCCCTCGCGCCACTCCCATCGAAGCACGGCGTTGCCGCGCAGCGATCGGAAATTGAAATCGCGGTTCGGCACCGGCTGGCTGTACGGCGTGAAGTCGAACGTCCTCGGCGCCACGAGTTGGATGGCGTCGCCATAGTCGCCGCTCGAGAGCAGCGGCTGTAGGTACGTCTCGAGCGACAGCTTCGGCGTGAATGTCGCGTTGAAACGCGTCTCCAGCCCCAACTCTGTGTGACCGAGCGGCGCGAAGATGTAGCGCACGCCGTACGTCGGCGCGTACGAGGCGTCCGGCACTTTCGTGACGAACTGCGCCGGCACTCGCGCGCGCGTGAGCGACGGTCCGACTCGCAGGTTCCACCATGTGGACGATTTGAAGGTCAGCGCCAGGTTCGCGAAGGTGTTCCATCCCTTCGCCTCGTCCCATTGATGCGCCACGGCCGCGGATGCCGTCACCGGGAGACGCGCGTCCGAGCCGATTTGCGCGATCAGTGTCGTCCACCCGGGACGTGACGCGATCGGTCCGCCGCGCGTGAGGCGGTCGTCGTAGGCGCGGAAGAATCGGTTGAGCGTCAGGTTGACGCTCCAGTAATTGAGCGTCTGCAAGTACACAGAGGGGTAATAGACCGTGAGAATCGGGTCCAACACCGAGTTGTGCTCGGAGCGAAAGTTGTTCGCCACATTCCAACGCCTGAGCATGCGTCCGGGCTTGTTCTGCCGATATACCGTGGTGAGCTGCGCGTCCTTGCGATCGGTGCGATACGAGAAGCCGAGGTCGTTCACCTCATAGCCGGGACTCGTCACCGCCGCCGCCAGGTCGGCAAGCCAGTGCTCGCCGCCCTGCTTCGTCACGTTCATACTCGCCGAGTACCCGGAGAGAGACGTGGCATTGGAGTCGACCTCGAGATGCGTCGCGTCGGGCCGCTGGAAGTAGTGATTCGGCGCCGTCTGAATGGCGAGGATCGAGGCGTTCGTTCCACTGATGCGGCTCGCCTCCGCGTCGCCGCGAATGACCCACGTGCGATTGGCGAACTCGTGACGAAAATCCACGCCACTCGCGAGCGCGTCCGATCGCAGCGCCGAGCGCGCGAGCGGGTCGTCCAAGTTGCGATGCACCGCGGTCAGGACGCCGCCCAAGAGCGACCGACCCGCGTTCAGCTCGCGCCGCGCACGCCCGACGAAATAGCCGGACATCGGCTCCGCGGTCATCACGGTGTCGGCGCCGACGAGTCGAAAGCGCGTTTCTTCGCGCGCCGTCAAAGCGGCGAGCGAACCAACCGACCAGCCTCGAACTTTGCCGGAGAGCTTGCCGGCGCCGAGAATGGTCGTCTTCGTCGGCACGTTGGCGCTGTCGGTGGGCGGAAAGAGCGTCGGTGCCCGCCCGATACGCCTACTATAGAACAGCTGTCCCCCGCTCGTATTGCCGAGCCCGAAGTCGAAGATCTCGCTGCCTTCGAGAAAGAACGGGCGCTTCTCCTCGAAGAACGTCTCGTACACGCCGAGGTTCACGACCGCGGGATCGACTTCCACCTGACCGAAATCCGGATTGAACGTCGCGTTGAGCGTCAGGTTCGACGCGACGCGATACAACAAGTCGAGCCCCGCCGAGCCGTAGTAGTCGTTCTTCGTCCGATACGGATTCGCATGCGGATCCACGTATTCCGCGCGCGTGACGGTGTACGGCAGCAGCTCGAGCCGCCGCCCCGTAACGAGCCCGCGCAATCCCTCGAGATGTCCATAGCGCGGAACGCCGCCGCTCTCGCGCTTGGGAATGAACGTCGACACCGCATACTCATTGCGCCGTCCGATCACGCGCTCGAACTGCACGCCCCACGTCTGCACGCTGTCGCGCGAGAAGCGCAGCTGGCTGAACGGAATGCGGTACTCCGCGGTCCATCCGCCGGAATCGATCGACGTCGCCACGTCCCACACCGCGTCCCAGGAGTTGTCGTCGTCGTTGATCGTCTTGATCTCGTCACGCCGCACGCCGAGCGGATTCACATCGAATCCGAACGCGGTGCGATGATCGTGGTAACTGTCGAGCATCAGGCCGAACCAGTCGGAATCGCCGAGCGGCATGTCGCGTCGACCGAGCCGCGCGTTGACGTGTCCCGTGTCGTGCAACCGCACACCGACGTAGAGCGCATCGTCATCGTAGATGACGCGGACCTCGGTGCGCTGGCTCGCCGGCTTTCCTTCCTCGGGATCGATCTGCGTGAAGTCGTCCGTGACGGGCGCCGCGCGCCAGGCCGCCTCGTCGAGCTTTCCGTCGAGATGAATGGCGCTCGACGCGCGAACGGCGTGCGCGACCGGCAGTGGGCGCGTGGTGTCCGCTGCTTGTGCGGCCAGCATTCGAGGAACTAGGAGGATCAGCGCGGCGAGTTGAAATCGCATGGGCTGAACCTAACGAGCACTCTCAGCTCAGGAGCGCGGGACGGGATCCCTCTAAGCGGAATGTCCGAGGAGGGCGCCGGCCAAGCACGGCGCCCGACGAGGCCAGCGAGCATCGAGCGCGGAGCGCGAGACGCGCAGCGTATTCCGCGTGAGGGATCCCGTCCTGCGTTCCGAACTCACGTGCGGGATCCCGTCTCGCGCTCCGAGCTCATTCCGCGAGGGCGCTTACTCGTCCGGCCGATCGTCTCGCCGACGCTGCGGAGTCTTCTCCCCCGGACCAAGTCGTCTGGGCGGTTCCGCCTCGAGCAACAGAAGCGCGAATTCTTCCCGCCTCAGGTCCTTCCAGTTGCTCGGCCAATCCTTGAGATCCACGACGCTGTCGGCGGATGTAAATCGCAGCACGACCTCGGTGCTGCCGTCCTTGCGAAGGCATTCATGAAGACGCACGGTCCACCTGCGTCCCCGCCGACTCGTGAACTCCCGCTCCGCGTCAGCTCGCTCCTTGCGCTCGGCCGCCCTTTCGGTGATCGCGAGCTGTTCGCCGCTCGGCGTTTCCTTCTTCTTCTTGACCACCGGATTCGCGGCGCGACACAGCGCTTCCAGCTGGGGCAGGTCATACTGGGCCCATCGCGTCGGATACGGGGCCGGCAGCCGGCGCTTTTCGTACGGACTCTCGAACGCGAGCCAGCCTCCAACATACGGCTCCATGTACTCTTCAGCTCGCGTGATCGGGTGAAGGTGCGCCGGAGTCACGTCCCAAACACGCCACACCACGCGCTCCGAATCAGTGAACTCCCGCGTCGCCATGCGCGGCAGAGGGGCAGGCTCCGGGCCAAACGTTCGTAGGTGCTCGGTGCACCTTGCACCGAGCACGAGCACGAGCCCCTATTCGCGTGTGACGGCTCGTCGAACTCCGCGGGTTTACTGGGTAGGCGATTTGAGCCGTTTTACTGGTTGACGCGGTCGTTTCCGGCAAGTACCGTCTCACGCGAAAGCCCTCTCCTCCTCACGCGAAAGCCCTCTCCTCTCGTCAATTCCCGTCCTTCCCGTCATTTCTGGCGTTGGCCGACAGCCGCGCCTTGATGTGCTTTTGTACTTCTGCTCGCGCGGCTCCGTGCTCGCGATCAGCTCTGCTTGGTCCGGACACCTCTCTTGGAGGATGGTCAGAATGAAAGTTGGATATTGGGGACTTGCGGCCATGGGCGCCGCCTTGATGCTGTTGAGCCCCGCCGCCACGCCGCTAAAGGCGCAAGGAACGGTGAGCGGTACGGTTACGTCCTCCGACGGCCAGCCGCTGAACCAGGTTCGCGTCGTCGTGGTTGGCGCCAATCAGACGGCCACGACGGCCGACGACGGTAAATACACGCTTCATGGCGTGCGAGCCGGAAACGCGGAAGTACAGGTTCTCCGTGTCGGGTATCGATCCGTCAAGAAAAACGTAAATGTTGCCAACAGCAGCACGACGATCGCGGATTTCCAGATGAGCGCGGCCATCGCGCAACTCGAGGAGATGGTCATCACGGCTACCGGCCAGCAGCGGAAAAGCGAGCTCGGGAACGCGATCTCGACGCTGGGCAACGTGCCAAAGAAGGTCGAACAAGGCGCGAAGGTCAGCACGATTCAGGACGCACTCATCGCCAAGGCGCCGGGCGTGATCGTACTACCGGCGAGCACGATGGGTGGCGCGCCGACGGTTCGTGTTCGAGGCGTTTCCTCCATCAGTCTGACGAACTCACCGATCTACTATGTGGACGGCGTTCGGTACAACTCGGGGGATATGGACTCGGGAGCGCCAACGAATTACTCGCTCCTCAACGCCCTGAGCGCCGAGGAAATCGAGGACATCGAGATCGTCAAAGGTCCTTCGGCGGCGACTCTCTACGGTACAAACGCGGCCAACGGCGTCGTGATCATCACGACCAAAAAGGGGAGGAGTGGCGCCACGCACTGGCAGTGGACCGCGGAGGCCGGAGGGATCAGCGATCGAACCGATTATCAACCGCAGTTTGCGAACTTCGGTCACGCGCCAGGCAGCACCGTGCCCATTCGCTGCCAACTCGGAACGATGAAGTCCATCACCCCCTGTGTCACGGACAGCGTTACGAGCTACGACTGGATGCGAGACCCCTCGCGAACCTTTGTCGCGCTGGGGAATCGGAAGATGGCGGGGCTCAGCGTCAGCGGTGGATCGAACCTCGTTCGGTTCTTCGCCAGCGGCAACCTGGAGAATGAGGTTGGCCCGCTCGAGATGCCGTGGTGGGAGCACAAACGCTTCGACTCGATTCGCGTCGCGGTGCGCGATGAATGGAATCACCCGGAGGCCATGCAGCGATCCAACTTCCGCGCGAACCTGACCACATCGCCGTCATCGAAGGTGGACATCTCGCTGAATACGGGATTCATGAAGATGGACAACCGGCTGCCGCCCCTCGATTCACAGCTGGAGGCGCTGTATTACGTCGGCGTGCAGAACTACGGGTACAAGGGTTGTCCCGGCAACGCATTTCCGTGCGGCCTCGACAAGATTCCCAACGACCCAAACGGCGTGCCGCTCTATGACGCGCTGCAGTATTCGGTCGGTGACATCATGCAGCAGACGAACTTCTCCGGGTTGCAGCGGACCACGGTGAGCAGCACGACCACGTATCGGCCCCTGACGTGGCTCCAGAACGAGGGGACCGTGGGTATCGATCTCGCGAGCCTCTCGCTCTATCGGCTGTGTCGGCTGAACGAATGCGCGCCGGCGACTTCTACGCGACGCATTGGCAACGTGACCGACAATCGCTCCAATCAACGAAACTTTTCGGCCAAGGTGGCGAGCACCGCCGCGTGGGACTGGCGCCCGACGATGAACTTCAAGACGTCGGTCGGCGCGGACTACACGAACCTCGAAGCCGACACGCTGAACACCACGGGACAGACTCTTCCCCCGGGGGCCACGCGCGTCGATCAAGGAGCCACGCGAAACGTCAACACGTCGCGACAGCCCACCGCCGTCAAGACGCTGGGCGTGTTCCTGCAAGAACAACTTTCCATGAGAGATCGCGTCTTCATCACGGGCGCGATCCGCTCGGACCAGAACAGCGCATTCGGCACGAAGTTCCAGCGCGTCTATTATCCGAAGCTCAGTCTGTCCTGGCTCGCGTCTGACGAGACATTTTTCCCGGTCGTGCCATACCTGGACGAGCTCCGCGTGCGCTTCGCGTACGGCGCCAGTGGCGTACAGCCGGGAGCCATCGCGGCGCTCCAGACGTTCACGAGCAATACCGTCAGCATCGCGAGTCGGACCAGCACGACGGGTACCGACACGCCGGGTCTCATCGCGAGTCAGCCCGGTGATCCGCTTCTCAAGCCAGAAACGTCGGCCGAGTTCGAGGGTGGCTTCGATTCGCAGTTGCTCAGCAGACGCGTGTACCTCGACTACACGTTCTACCGCAAGCGCACCAAGGACGCACTCGTCAGCGTCCCGATTGCGCCTTCGGCCGCTGCGCCGCAAACAAGCGTGCTGCGGAATGTCGGCTCCACGCTCAACTGGGGACATGAGGTAACCGTCAACGCTCAGGTCTACGATTCGAGGGCGTTCGGCATCGAGGTCACCCTGAACGGCTCTCACAACAGCAACAAGTGGGTGAGTCTCGGCCTCGGCAACGATTCACTGGGCAGGCCAATCATCATTGGCGCCGGACAACAGACGCAACAGCGGCCCGGATATCCGCTCAACGCGCAGTTCTATCGTAAGTATTGGTACAACGACGACAACGGCGACGGCATCCTCGATGTCTCCGAGGTGCACGTGTCCGGCGGCAGCGCTGACACCGCGCTCGCGTTTCGCGGTTACAACTTTCCGCGTGACCTCTTCTCGATACAGCTGGGGGCGGACTTCCTCGATAAGCGCTTTCATGTCAACGCCAGTTTCGATTACAAGGGCGGCGGCAATTCCGTGGATGGCGGGAACAATTTCCAGTGTACCACGGGGCCCTTTGCGTGTCGTGAGACGCAGGACCCGAAGGCGCCGCTCTGGATGCAAGCACGAGCGATCGCCAAGACATACGGCACGAACGGTATCAAGGCCGGAGCGTCGGGATACTACCAGTCGAACCAGTTCTGGAAGTTCCGCGAGCTTTCAGCCGTCGTGAGCCTGCCGCAGGCGGTAAATAGTCGCATTCGCTCGCAGGAGGGCTCGAGCGTCGTGTTCTCGGCGCGGAATCTTTTCAAGTGGACCAGCTTCAGCGGCCTGGATCCGGAATCCAATTACGGACTCACCGCCGCCCAGAATCAGAATGAATTCCAAACCGCCGTCGCACCGACGTACTACACGGTGCGCCTCAACCTGAAGTACTAACCCACCGAGGACGATATCATGACGAACTTTTCGAATCGCGCTCGATGGGCGGCCGTCTCCATGGTAATCGCGTTCGCGGCAGCCGCGTGCGTCGATTGGAAGAAGGAGCTGCTCGAGCCGCAAAACCCCGGCCTCATCGACCCTACCGCAACCGGTTCGCCTTCAGCGGCAATTGCACTGAAAGTCGGCGCCATGGGCCGGCTGAGACGCGTCGTACACGGATGTGACGGCAATAGCGAATGTCTCTGGCAAGAAAGCGGAATGGTCGCGGACGAGTTCAAGAACTCGGACTTCCAGCCCGATCGCCAGGACATCGACCAGCGAAATCTGAAGTCCACGAATGGCATTCTGGATTTCCGGGCGCTCACCGGCATCCGCGGCCCAATTCGCGACGCAATCGCGGCGATGCGTCTGTTCGTGCCTCAGAATACCTGGGACATCGGCGAGCTGTACATGGGGCTCGCGTTCATCGAAATGTCACTTGCCGAGAACTACTGCAACGGCGTTCCGCTCGGCAGCACTACCGCGGGTGTGGTGACGCTGGGGCCCGGACTCACGAACCAGCAGCTCTACGACAGCGCGCTTACGCACGTCGACAGCGCGTTGGGTTTCATCGGTTCGGCGACCGACGTGGCAAGCGTTGCAGTCAGAAATGCGTCGTCGATCGTGAAGGCAAGAATTCTGGTGGACAAAGGCGGTCAGTTCGGCGCCGCGGCGGCGCTTGTGCCGGCGAGCGCCATTCCGTCGACATACCAATACGTGTTCACGACGTCGACGGCGCTCAACTCGGACGACAATGGCCTGTGGACACTCAACAACTCAGTGGCTCGCATCAGTGTGGCTGATAGCTTCGATATCATTGCCGGACAGCAGAACGTCATCAAGAACGCGCTCCCGTTCATTTCCGCGAACGATCCCCGCGTGCCGACGCTGAGCGGCCAGGCGGCGACTCCCAAGGTGAACGCTGAAGACGGCATCACTCCGCTCTGGATCCAGCGGCTCTTTCCCGGTCGCGACGATCCGATGCCAATGGTCAGCGGCATCGACGCTCGCCTCATCGAGGCCGAGGCGCGCCTGAACGCTACGGACTACGCGGGCATGGTCGTGATCCTCAATCAGCTACGCACCGACCGGCCGACCATCGGCAACTTCCGTCCGAGCGTGATGCCCGCAAACCTCACTGTGCCCGCGAGCAAGACCGCCGCTGAGGACCTCTTCTTCCGCGAGAAGGCTTTCTGGACATTCGGACGCGGTCAGCGGATGAGCGACCTCCGTCGCCTCATCAGGCAGTATGGGCGCACACAAGACAAGGTGTTCCCGACGGGTGCGTACGTCAAAGGCGGTGTCTATGGAACGGATGTGAACTTCGCCGTGCCGGATGCGGAACTCATAAACCCCAACTTCAAAGGGTGCATCGACAGGAACGCATAACAAAAGCTCTCGGTTATCAGCTTTCAGTAGTCAGTTTTTCAGCAACCCATGGACTGCGACAGTCTGTCGTAGTCCGTGGGTTTCTGATTGACTGAACGCTGCTAACTGACAGCTGACGGCTTTCGTTGAGAACCGCCCACAACCCTTACGAAGAGGCGAGTGCTCTCCGCTTGATCGCTCTGAGCCACATCCGTCGGATGATGGCGCTGCCAGGGTAAATCACGCGCCAGTAGGCTGCGAATCGGCGCCGGGCATCCGGACTCGTGGCGAATACGCGCGTCTCCGTGGACACCCACGAAGCGTTGGATCCGTCCGGCGTTACCACGAAATTCATTGCCGCCAGCGCGAACCCGGGCGGCAGCTTCGCGCGAAATGTCTGAGGCGTCAGCATGCCGCGCGTGCCCGGCGGTCGGACCACGACCGTCCCGACGACCAGCTCTCGCGGTGGATCGTCGGCAAGCGACACGAAGCCGTTGTGCAGCGCGACATCGATCAGCGGGTCGCGTTCGCCGGCATTCAGGATGTTTTCCGGCTGCGGACGGCCGCCGCGACGTATCCACGTCAGTGTCTTGAAAAGAAGTATCTCGTTCGCCTTCACACGCTTCATCGCGTTGTACACACGGGATGCGGGCGCATTCACTCGGATCCTGTGATACTCGCTGAACTGCCAGCGCGGGACGAATTCATCCAGTCGTGTGGTGGCGCGCGTGACGTGCGACTCCGGCGCCGGCAGCCTCACCGCCACGACCGCCAGCAAGACACCGATGCCCGCGACCACGAGTCCGCCCGAGCGGTTGAGTCCAAGGCGATGAATTGGCCAGATTGCGAGCGCGAGACCGACAAAGCAGACGATGACCCCTGAGTACAGAATCAGCGACCCGACCATGCTATTCCGCGCGTCCTTCATTTCCGACGCGAAAGACGGGCAGCTGTAGCCTCCACCAGATCGAGGCGAGGCGAACGCCCGCCACCACGGTCATGCCGGCGACGGTAGCCGTCGTTCGCTCGACGTGAAGCGCTTTCAAGGCGAAGTAGACCGCCGTACCGGCAATCGCCGCGGACGCGTACAACGTGCCCGGCCGAAAGACGAGCGTCCGGCCGCGAGTGCTCCGCTGATCGCGAACACAGCCACGCCGAGGAGGTCGAACGCGTAGAGCAACACGGTTGCGTCTCTCAATTCCTAGAGAACAGAAACTCCTCCACTTTGCCGTCTGGATCCCGGTACATGAGCCCTTGCGCGCTCACGCCGCCCACGTCGAACTGCACGACCGCCACCTCCATCCCTCCGCGCTCGACCGTGTTCACGACGCGGATACGGGCAATCGGGCCCAGCGCGTTGAGCGCCCGCTGCGCGGCAGACAGCTTCTCCGGCGTGAGATAGGCATCGAAATCTGGCGCGAGCGTCGAACGGTCGACGCTTCCCTTCTCGAGCTCCGTCAGGAATTTCCGAGCGGCGTCGAGCGCGGAGAGTCCGCGCACGGCCGGAACGTCGACGCGAGGAATCAGTTTCGCCACGAGCTCCTGATTCAGCGCGCCGATCGGCGAGAAATCGCTGTTCGACAGGAGCACGACCACCGACCGCGATCGCGGGATCACGGTGTTCTGCGCCACGAATCCACTCGTCGCGCCACCGTGCGCGAGCACGACCGCCTGTCCCCGATCGTTCACTCCCTCGCCACAGCCGTAGCCGCTCGACCGTCCATCGGTGAGCCGTTGCGCCGTCGTGAGCGTGCGATACGACGCGGGCGAGAGCAACCTGTTGTCGAGCAGCGAGAGATCCCATTTCAACAGATCGCTCGGCGTCGACCAGATGGCTCCGGCGGCCCCGGTCCACCCGTGCGCTTCGGGGTCCGCCAGGATCGGATCGGCGAGAGCGAATGACGTGTAGCCGCGCGCGATGTCGCCGCCGCTCGTCGTCGGATCATAGGCGGTGCGCCCGAGCTGGAGCGGCGCGAAGATGCGCTTTTCGACATACGAGCCGAAGGGTTCCCCGCTCACCTTCTCGATGACGCGGCCGAGGATGAGAAACCCCGTGTTGCTGTACGAGTACCGCGACCTCGGCTCGAAATCGAGTGGACGCGTCGCATATCGCGTGATGATCTCGTCCGCCGTCGCCGGCTGCTGCATCTCGCGGTCGACGAAGTCGAGCGGATAGTAGTCGCGGTAGCCCGACAGATGGCCGCCGAGGTCGAGCAGCGTGATGTCGCTGGCGCGCGTCAGCCGCGGGAAGTATTTGGCGACGGGATCGTTGAGCGAGAGCTTCTTCTGCTCGTTCAGCATGAGCAGCGCGCTGCACGTGAACTGCTTCGTCACGGAGCCGATCGCGAACATCGTCTGCGGCGTGACCGGATCACGCGTCTCGAGGTTGCGCGTGCCGTACGCGCGCGTGAACACGACCTTGCCGTTTTGCATTACGCCGACCGACAAGCCGATGATGTGCTTGTCGGCGACTGCCTTCCTGATGATGCTGTCGAGTTGTACGGTGTCTACGGGTTGCTGAGCCGTCGCTCGGGAGGCGACAAAAACGGTGAACGCTGCCAGGGTGAGTCGATGCATGTTGGACATTGAGAGAGAATTGGCGTCCTTGAATCGCTTGATGTACGACGCAAGGTTGGAACGATGCAAGACCATGGGGCGGTGGCCGAAGCGAGTTCGGCAATCGAGCGATAGATTCCCTTCCCGGTGGTGATCAGCGTCCCCACCGTACCTGGCTTGAGCCATGCTAGGAGAAACGCTCATGGCGGCACAATCCGAAACGTCCCAGCACGGCGCGGCCATCCTTCGGCCCGGCACCCCGGCGCCTGATTTCGAGCTGCACACCACGCCCGACCAACTACTTCGCCTCAGCGAGCTGAGAGGTCGTCCCGTCATCCTCGCTTTCTATCCGGCTGACTGGAGCCCGGTCTGTGGCGATCAGATGGTGCTCTACAACGAGGTCCTGCCCGAGTTTCGCGAGTATGGCGCAGAGCTCCTCGGCATCTCCGTCGATGGCGCATGGTGTCACGCCGCGTTCGCGCGGCACAACAAGCTGCACTTTCCTTTGCTTGCCGATTTCGAACCGAAGGGTGCGGTATCCCGTCTGTACGGCGCGTACCGTGACAAGGATGGGCACAGCGAGCGCGCCCTTTTCGTCCTCGACCGCGATGGGATCATCCGCTGGAGCTACTGCTCTCCCGTCGGCGTGAATCCGGGCGCTGACGGGATCCTGAATGCGCTCGAGTCGCTGGAGTCCCGGGCAGGAACGGCAAAGGCCGAGGCGTCCGAGGCGCGCCGCCCCGAGAGTCGGCCATGAGCGCCGGCCGGCTCACGCCGCCGGTGAGCGAGCGCGATCATGTCGCCGGCCCCGCGGATGCGCCGATCACACTGGTCGAGTATGGCGACTACGAGTGCCCTCACTGTGGCCGGGCGTATCCGATCGTGAAGGCCGTGCAGCGCAGCCTCGGCTCGCAGCTCCGTTTCGTCTTCCGGAACTTCCCGCTCACGGAGGCACATCCGCATGCCGAGCACGCCGCGGAAGCGGCCGAGGCGGCGGGCGCACAGGGAAAACTCTGGGAAATGCACGACGTGATCTTCGAGAATCAGGATGCGCTCGAGGACGCCGATCTCGTGCAATACGCCGAGTCGCTCGGCCTGGACGCTGACCGCGTCGCGCGTGACCTGGCCGCGGAGGTGTGGGCCAAACGCGTGCGTGAGGATTTCCGCAGCGGCGTGCGCAGTGGCGTGAACGGCACGCCAACGTTTTTTCTGAACGGAATTCGCTACGACGGCGAATGGTGGAATGAAGAATCCTTCATCGGCGATCTCCGGTACGCGGCCGACCGTCCACGCGAGGGCGTCGCGTAAGGCTCGCGTCCCCGCCGGCCACTTTGCGCTAGCGCTCCAAAATCCGTAGCATTGCTGGCAACCAAAATCGAACGCGCCCAGCGCGAGGACACCATGCGTCCCACCATCATCCTCTGCTGCGCAGTCGCACTCGTCGCCTGCGCGAAGTCCGACAAGAGTACCGCCGATTCCGCCGCGGCTGCAACAGCGGCACCTCCGCCCGCTCCTCCGCCGCCACCGCCGATCAAGCTCAGTGACGTGGCCGGAAAGTGGAACATGACCGGAAAGAACGAGGCCGGCGACAGCACGCTTGTGACCTATGTGTTCACCGCGACGGCGGACACGACCGGATGGTCCATCAAGTTCAAGGATCGCGCGAAGCCGGTTCCCGTGCACGTCGTCGCGGTAGAAGGCGACAGCATCGTGATCGACGCGGGACCGTATCCGAGCGTGCTACGCAAGGGAGTGAATGTGCGGACGCATGGCCCGATGAGGCTTCAGAATGGAAAGCTCGTCGGGACGGTCACGGCCCACTACAGCGTGAAGACCGCCGATTCTGTGCGACGCGTCTTGACGGAAGGAACGCGCGCTCCGTAGCCACAGGCGTGGTGAGAAACGGTCGAGGCGGCCGTCCAATGGACGGCCGCCTTTTGACCGCCCCGGACGTTGTACGCTCCCAGGCTCAGCGACCGTTCAGCCGATCGGCCGCGCACTGCACCGCGAAGGCGTGCGCATCGATGATTTCGGGTGGGACGTCGTCCCAGGCAAGCAGCGCATCGCCGTATTCCAGGATGGCTTGCGCTTGTGCGTCAGCCACGCTGGCATGCCAGGTGTCGCCCGCCAACTCTCCATATGCCGTGTACCGAAAGAGCATTGCACCGGGTTCCGCGTCGGCCACGAGGAGCAGCACGTCGGCAATCGGCAGCATCTGCTCCGGATCCAGTGGATAACCCGCGGTATGGACGGCGCGGCGCTCGCCGGTCGTCACTCCAACGAGTGCGAAGGACCGGACTCGCGCCGGACCAGTGGGTTGTGAGAGGGGAACCATGATCGCGCTGGTTAGTAGGCTAGGCGAACTTGACGAAGCGCAGCGACACCGAGTCTATGCAGTATCGGAGTCCCGTCGGTTTCGGCCCATCGTTGAACAGATCGCCGAGGTGCGCGTCGCACCGCCGACAGGTGACTTCGCTCTCCGTGAAGCCGCTGCTCGGCTTGCCATGCTTCACGTTCTCTTCCGCGATCGGCTCCCAATAGCTCGGCCATCCCGTCCCTGAATCGAACTTTGCCGCGGAACTGAAGAGCGCCGTGTCACAGCAGACGCAGCGGAACAAGCCCTTGTCGTGGAGATCCCAGTACGCGCCGCTGAATGGCCGCTCGGTGCCACCCTGCCGCGCCACGTAGAACGCCAGGTCCGAGAGCTGCTTCCGCCACTCCGCCGCGCTTTTCACGATTTTGGGCACTCGCACGGTTCCCTGTCGCTGACCGGTGTCCGAGAACTGCACAATCTCGACGTCCTCCGTGCTTAGGTGCTCCGGACGACAGATCGCCGCGACTGCTGCGACGGCGACGAAATCCCGCCGGCTCAGGGTCAGATCGTAGATGGACATACTCAGAAACTATCGCGTCGCGGGACCGCCACAACGCCGACCGGCTGGGGCGCTTCTCCTCGGCGTGGCGTTCGTGGCGTGTTGGCTGCCCGGGCTGCGAGCGTCGCGCGTGCATCCGGTGCAAGCGATCGCGGCAGAGTAGCCGAGCAGCGGGATTCTTTTCGCGCTGTTGCGCCGCGCGGACAAGAGAGCTGGAGTCGCGAGAGTTGCGGGGCTGGTCATATGTTCTATGCGACATTCACCAACGCCAATCCGGCTAATGAGAACCTCCGTCCGCGTCTTCGCGAACTTCCTCTGCGTCCTCTGCGGCTCTTCTTTAAGCGCGCAGCGCAATCCGCGCACGACAGAGAAAGCGACGCCGCCTGCCCTGCTCAATCCGGCGTACGACTCGAGCGTCTACTCCAACCCCGCGGGCACGTCGGCGCGATTCAAGGCGCTCCGCTGGCGCCTTGTCGGTCCGTTCCGAGGAGGACGCGTCGACGCCGTCGCCGGTGATCCCACGAAGCCGCTCGTCTTTTACTTCGGCGCCGTGAATGGCGGCGTGTGGAAGACGACGAACGGCGGACAGACGTGGCGCAACGTCACCGACGGCAGAAGCGACATCTCCTCAGTAGGCGCGATCGCGGTCGCGCCGTCCGATCCGAACATGATCTACGTCGGCACAGGCGAATCGCAGCTGCGCGAAGATCTCACATACGGCACGGGCGTCTACCGCTCCACCGACGGCGGCGCGAGTTGGCAACACCTCGGCCTCAACGACACGCAGCAGATCGGCGACCTCGCGATCGATCCGCGCGACGCCGATCGCGTGTACGTCGCCGCCATCGGTCACGCATTCGGGCCAAACCAGGAGCGTGGGGTATTCAGGACGCTGGACGGTGGAAAAAGCTGGAAGAGAGTGCTTTTCCTCAACGATTCGACGGGCGCGATGGACCTCACGATCGATCCGACGAACCCGCGCATTCTCTTCGCCTCGATGTGGAAGTTCCAGCGCACGCCGTGGGGCATGAACGCGGGCGGCGGACGCAGCGGTCTGTGGAAGACGACCGACGCCGGCGACACGTGGAAGGAGATCACCTTCAACCCGGGCCTCCCGAAGAAACCGCTTGGTAAGATCGGCATCTCGATCTCGCCCGCCAATCCGTCACGAGTGTATGCCAGCATCGAAGCGCCCGATTCAACTGGCGGAATATTCAGGTCCGATGATGGTGGCGCGACTTGGTCGCTCACGAGTGGCGATCAGAAATGGTCCGTGCGCCCGTGGTACTACTCCGCGGTCACCGCCGATCCCACCGACGAGAACACCGTCTACGTCATGAACCTCACCGTGTGGCGTTCCATAGACGGCGGGAAAACGTTCTCCTCGGTGCGCGTGCCGCACGGCGACACGCACATCATGTGGATCGACCCACGGGACTCGAAGCGTCTCATCAACGGAAATGACGGCGGCGCCACAATATCGTATGACGGCGGCGAGACGTGGTCGAGCATCTACAACCAACCCACCGCGCAATTCTATCACGTCACCACCGACAATCAGTTCCCGTACCGCATCCTCGGCGCCCAGCAGGACAATTCGACGGTCTCCATCGCGAGCCGCTCGGACGACGGCGCGATCGGCGAGCGCGACTACTACTCCGTGGCCGGCTGCGAGAACGCGACGATCGCCGTGGATCCGCGCGATCCGAACGTCACGTACGGCGGATGCTACACCGGATTCCTGAGTCGCGTGGATCGCGCGTCGCGTCAGGAGCGCGACATCTCCGTCTGGATGTCGAACTACGACGGTTGGGCGGCGTCCGACATTCCGTACCGCTTTCAGTGGACATTTCCGGTCGTCATCTCGCCGCACGACCCCAATACGTTGTACGTCACGTCGCAGTACGTGCATCGTTCGACGAACGAGGGCGCGAGCTGGACGCAGATCTCGCCCGACCTCTCCATGCACGCTGCGGCCACGTTGGTGCGGAGCGGCGGACCGATTCACGGCGACATGACGGGCACGGAGTGGTACGCGACCGTGTACGCGTTCAACGAGTCGCCGATTACGAAAGGCCTGTTATGGGCCGGCAGCGACGACGGATTGATTCACGTGTCGCGCGACGGTGGTGCGCACTGGGAGAACGTCACGCCGCGAACGTACGGAAGGTTCACGCG
>DATBRO010000258.1:0-6295 GCA_036560265.1 Gemmatimonadaceae bacterium
GCGTCGCGCAGCGCCGTGACCGACACCACCGCCGGGAAGCGGCTGCCATCCTTGCGGAAGTACGTCAGCTCGTAGATGTCTTCGATGCCGCGCGGATCGGTGGCCATCAGGGCGTCGATATTCGATTCGATGAGAGAGCGGGTGTAGAAGTGCTGGTCGCGCAAGCGCTGATCGAGCTTCTGCCGCTCCGCTTCGACCTGCTTGCGCGCGGTGTTGTCGGTGCCGATCAGCAGATACCCGATGATTCCGCCGTGATCATCGATGTCCCGCAACGCCGTAACTGAAACGACGGCCGGGAACCGGCTGCCATCCTTGCGGACGTATGTCAACTCGTAAATGTCTTCGATCCCGCGCGAGGCCTTGAACACCAGTGCCTCGAAGCCCGGCGCGATCGTGGTTCCCAACTCCAGACTCAGCGCCTTGGCGCGCGCGATGACTTCCTGCGGATCGGAAATGTCGGCCGGCGTGATCTTGTTCATCACCTCGGCGGCCGTGTAGCCCAACATTCGCTCGGCGCCGACGTTGAAGATCTGGATGACGCCCTTGGCGTCGGTGGCGATGCTCGAGAAGTTGGCGCTGTTGAAGATGGCGCTTTGGAGGGCCCCGGCTTTGAGCAGCGCCTCTTCCGCCTGCTTGCGCGCGGTGTTGTCGGTCCCGATCAACAGATAGCCGATGATGGCATCCTGCGCGTCGCGCAACGCCGTGACCGACACCACGGCCGGGAACCGGCTGCCATCCTTGCGGACGTATGTCAACTCGTAGATGTCTTCGATCCCGCGCGAGGCCTTGAACACCAGCGCCTCGAAGCCCGGCGCGATCGTGGTTCCCAGCTCCAGACTCAGCGCCTTGGCGCGCGCGATTACTTCCTGCGGATCGGAAATGTCGGCCGGCGTGATCTTGTTCATCACCTCGGCGGCCGTGTAGCCCAACATCCGCTCGGCACCGACGTTGAAGATCTGGATGACGCCCTTGGCGTCGGTGGCGATGCTCGAGAAGTTGGCGCTATTGAAGATCGCGCTCTGCAAAGCTCCCGCTTTCAGCAGCGCTTCTTCCGCTTGCTTGCGTGCGGTATTGTCGGTGCCGATCAGCAGATAGCCGATGATGACGTCCTCTGCGTCGCGCAGCGCCGTGACGGAAACGACCGCGGGAAAACGACTCCGATCCTTGCGGATGTAGGTGAGCTCGTAAATATCCTCGATCCCGCGCGAGGCCTTGAACACCAATGCCTCGAAGCCAGGCGTAATCGGCGTGCCGAACTCGATGCTGAGCGCTTTGGCGCGCGCAATCAGCTCCTGCGGATCCGAGATGTCGGCCGGCGTGATCGTGTTCATCACTTCGGCGGCGTCGTATCCGAGCATTCGCTCGGCGCCGACGTTGAAGATCTGGATGACGCCCTTGGCGTCGGTGGCGATGCTCGAGAAGTTGGCGCTGTTGAAGATCGCGCTCTGGAGCGCCCTCGTGTTCAGCAGGGCCTCGGTGTGTCCGACGTCCAGGTTGAACTCGGCTGCTTCGACGGTCCTTCTGATTGCAGTGCGCATGACTTCCCGGTTCGCCATCTCGATCCGGCGCTCTGAAGCCAGTTAACTGAGCGTCGAAGGGGATAAGCGGCTAAGGCGTCGCCAGTAGCGCCGGGACCTGCTTCGCGATGAGGCAGATCGGGAGTGCGGGCTGGTGGGAACGCCCCGCACAAAGTCACGTCATGACCCTACGATTAATCTAAGCACTTTGCGGTCCATACTGGGCCAAAAAGGCCTGCTCTAGCGCTCGGTCGGGGCGGATTTCGCGAGCGGCAATGTGAGTGTAAACCGCGATCCCGCGCCGATGGTGCTTTCGACGGTGAGATCACCATTCATAGCGCGGGCGAGATCCCGACTGATGGCCAACCCGAGGCCGACGCCGCCGCGCCGATCCGCCAGCCCCGACGTGAGCTGCACGAATGGCTCGAAGATCGACTCCAGCTTCTCGCCCGGGATGCCCGGCCCCGTGTCCGCGACGTGCGCGAGAACGGAGTCTCCCGCGACTGCGCAAGCAAGCGTGATGGTCCCGCCGTTCTGAGGCGTGTACTTCACCGCGTTCATCACGAGGTTCACGAGAATTTGCCGCACGCGATCCGCGTCGGCCCATGCCACAGCGCTCGTCTCGCATTTTTGAGCGTCGACGGTCAGCCCTTTCTCGATGACGGCTGCGCTGAGCATCCCGGCGACGTCCGAGAGCGCCTCATTCAGCGACACCTCGGCGTTGTCGTACTCCATCCGGCCGCTCTCGACGCGCACGAAGTTGAGAATCTCCGTGATCAGCGTCAGGAGGTGCTCCTGGTTGGCTTTGATGCGCGCAAGCGCCACGTGCTGTTCCTCGGTCACCTCGCCGTGAATACCCATGTCGATCAACTCGGCGAAACCTCCGATCGCGTTCAACGGAGTCCGAAGCTCGTGGCTCATGCTCCCGAGAAACTCGCCTTTCGACTTGTTCGCCATCTCGGCGGCCAGCCGCAGCGCATCCGCCTCGCGGTACAGACGCGCGTTGTCGAGCGCCATGGCGCACCGCGCGGCGAGGTCCACCGCGAGTGCGGTCTCCTCGGAGGTGAAGGGAGGATCTCCCGCGCGGCTGACGAATGTGATCGCTCCCTGAACCCTGGCACGAACGACGAGCGGGACGACCAGCATGGAGCCGAAACCGATCTCGCGTAGGATGCGAAGATTTTCCTCTCCGTGCGCGGCGAGCATGAGCGCCGCGCCGGATTCCTGCGTCACGACCGTGGGACGAGCCAAGCGTAGCACGCTTGCCGCGCCGCCGCTCGGGTCGATCTTTCTGGACGGCCACAGCTCCTCGAGCGTGCGGGCGAGCGCCTGCTTGGCCGGGTCGGGGTGTACCACCGCGAGGCGGTGAATCGCTCCATTGGACTCGACCACATCGACGATGCACCACGTTCCCGGTCGTGGAAGGGTTAGGCGCCGCACGGCGTCGCGCGTGGCGCTTTCATCGAGCGACATGGAGAGATCACGGCTGGCCTTGGCCAGATACTGTGCCCGGTCGCTCGCGCCGACGGCGTCACGCGCGACATCTTGTTCGCGGAGCGCGCCAAGGAGCAGGCGCTCGGCGATCACCCGTTGCCGGTCCTTGGCGCCCTCGATCAGCTCGACGTCGCGGACTTCGATGACGAGTTTTTGGGCGATGTCGCGGGAGCCGGGAACGGGCCAAACGGTACAGCTCCACGACGCTGCTTTCTTGCCGACTGGCTCGAGTATCGCATCGCGTACGGTCTCCGCGCTCCGAAACACCCGGTCGAGCAGCGGCGTCAAGTCAGCCGATGCCGGAGCCTCGTTCGCGGCCCGCGGACCGATGCTGATCTCACCGGATGATTGCAGCCGGCGGAAGACCATGTTCGCGTACAGCAGGGCATGTGTCGGTCCTTCGGTCACGGCGAACGCGACCGGAGCAAACGCTAGATGTCTCCCGACTGAGGCTTTGATGATCAGGTCTCTCCGATCGCTTGCTGGCTTCATCAAGCTCCGTTCGGCCGCGCAACGGCGCGCGTCGGTACGCCCGTGGTGACTCCGTCATAGCCGCTAAGCGACTCGCCCAGGACCGCGCCTGTCGCCGTGAGATCGTAGGCCCTGAAGTCCGTCGCATGGGCGCTACCTCGCATCTTGACCACCGCGACCACTTTCTTGAGGTGGCCCTCGATCTCGACGTAGCGCTGGACGATGATGTCGTCCGTCACGAAAGAGACTCGCTCGGAGGTGAATTGGCCGCCGGGGAACGGCTCGATGACTTCAGCGGTCATCATGATCGTCACGCCGGTTGCCGTGAGCGCACCCACCAACCGGTAGAGGGACTCGCGGAAGTCTATACGAAAGGTAGGCGCGAGCGCGATCTCGAACCCCGACAGCGAATCGATGACGACGCGTGTAGCGCCGATGCGCGACACCGCGGCGAAGATCTCCGCCAACATCTCGTCCACCGACAGGTCCAGCGGGCGGAGATAGATCACGGCGAGCCGGTCTTGCTCGATCATCTTGCCGAAATCGACGGGCAACGTCTTGGCCCGCGAGAGATAGGCTTCGGGATACTCCTCGAAGACGGCGACGACGCAGTTCTCTTTCTTGCTCAGCCCCTGTGCTACGAACTGCGTCGCGAAGGTCGTCTTGCCGCTGCCGGCGGGGCCGGTGAGCATCACGACGTCGCCTTCAGGAATGCCGCCGCCCATCATCTCGTCCAGACCAGGAACTCCGGTCAGGAGCCGCTTGTCCGTGTGCTCACGACGCGCGCGCTTCCGCGTCGGGATCCGCGGGAAGACCTGCATGCCCTCGCCGGTGATGCGGAACGTGTGCAGCCCTGGCTGCGGCGCGCGGCCGCGCACCTTCACCGCGCGCAGCTTGCGCACCGCGGAATTGCGATCGACGTCATCCGACAACCACAAGATGCTGTCGGCCACGGTGAAGACCGGATGCCGGCCTTCCTGCTCGGAGTACTCGCCGAGGAGAAACGAGGTGATCTCCCAGGTCGTCAGCTGGAGCGCGAGGCGCTGAACGAACTCCGCCAACGCGAGGACGCCACGGTCGTCCGGAGATGAAACGCGCGCGCCGATCGTTCGAAACGAGTCGACCGCGAGGAACGCCGGCTCCACGTCCTTCACCTCGGCGATGATGCGATCGAGCACTGCATTCAGGTCTTCGCTGGCTACCTCTTGACTCAAATTCACGAATCGGATCGCGGAGGGGATCTTCGCGGCGTCGAAGAAGGCAAACTGTTGCTGGTAGCGCATCATCTTCACCGTCGGCTCGCCGAGCACCGTGAAGTAGAGCGCCGGATGCTCCTTCGTCGCGTTCGCGAAAATGATCTGCTGGACGAGCGTTGTCTTGCCGGTGCCGGGAGCGCCGGCAATGAGGTTGAAGGAGTACTCACAGAGGCCGCCGCCCAGCACGGCGTCGAGACCCGGCACGCCGGTGGCGATGTTCTTGATGAGCGGATGCTTGGACGCCGCGACCGTGGGATGCTCGGCCGCGGTGGTGGGTGCGGACGTCGGGACGCGAGAATCCTTGGCCGAGGAGACGCGTGGACGCTTGCCCGCGGTCATGGCTCCTGCGCTCCAGCGCGCCTTCGCGACGGAACTGGGTCTGATTCAACGAGTCGTATCGCCATCTCCTCTCCGATGAGCCGACTGAGTATGTCGATGAGCGCGGCAAGCAATGCTTCGACCGCCGCGGTGGCCGTAGCGACGTTGTGTGCCTCGATACTCGCGACCACGTCCAACTGAATGCTACCTTCGTTCAGCCGGCGCATCTTCTTCAGCGCCGGATGGGCCGCTTCCGTGCGCGCGAGCGCCCGAGCGAGCAAGGCGGTGGACCCGTCCTCGCCCATCGCATCGCGTAAGCTCTCGGACACGCTCGCGACCGTTCGTTGCAGCGTGGCGACGTCGATCTTTGGTTCACGCCCTTTCCCCGGCGCCGCTTCTCGCGCGAGCAGGCGGCGGGCGATCTGCAGCGAGGTCGGCGTCGCTGCTGCGTCGCTATTCACGTCGTGGACTTGCAAGGCAGGATTTCCACGACATGAAGTCTGTGACACCGCGCCGCTGTCAGGCAGCAGGGGAAACAGCCGCGACACGCTGTTTGTCGGGGAAAGTCCCTACACCGATACCAGCTTAGCGGCGCCGGCCGCGCGGCGCTACGGATTCGGTGTCGAGGATTCCGGACTCCGCGGCGAAGCGATACAGCTCCGCGCGCCCCTTGAGGCCGAGCTTCTCACTCAACCGCGTGCGGTACGTCTCCACGGTTTTCACGCTCAAGCGAATTTTGTCGGCGACCTGCTGATTGGAATGTCCTTGCGCCAGCAGCTTCAGCACCTCGCGCTCTCGCCGGCTCAACTTCTTCGGTGGCTGCCACTGCTCGCCGATTTTTCCAAGAAACGAGAGCGGGCGTAGCCCCGCGGTCTCCGTGAGGTCCACGAACGTGCGCCCCGCATGGACGGCGCGAATCGCCGACATCAACTCGGAGTCGGCGGCCTTCTTGATAAGGTATCCCGACGCCCCGGCCGACATCGCCGAGCGGAGATATGCCGCGTCGTCGTGCATGGTGAGGATCAAGACGCGTGACTTCGGAGAAGTACGCAGAACCTCGCGAATGACGTCTCCACTATGGGGTCCGGGCATTGAGAGATCCAGGAGGACGATGTCGGGCCGCAGCTCTCGGGCTTTCGCGGAGACTTCCACACCGTCTGACGCTTCGCCCACGACGTCGATGTCGCTCTGCGCGCCGAGCAACAGCCGCAGTCCCGAGCGCAGAACCGAATGATCGTC
>DATBRO010000259.1:0-7622 GCA_036560265.1 Gemmatimonadaceae bacterium
CGCAGCGACACGTACTCGCTCGGCCTCGTCGCGTTCGCGATGATGACGGGCAAGCTTCCCTTCCCCGCGGAGACCGTGCAGGAGTCGATGATCGCGCGGCTGACGGATCGTCCCAAGCAGCTGGCGGAGATGAAGCCCGAGGTCTCGTGGTCCGCCGAGGTGCAGGCGGTGATGGACAAGGTGCTCGAGCGCGACTTGAACATGCGGTATCAGACCGCGAACGAGTTCGGTCGCGATCTGTACAAGACGGTGAGCAGCGGCGTGCGTCCGAGCGGCGCGACGAAAATGGTCACTGCCTTCGTGCCATCGCAGCGGCCAGCTCCCGCGGCAGCGGGCGCCGCTCCGGCGGCAGCGACGCCGCCGAAAGCGATCCCGCAGACCAGGCTGAATCCAGCGACGCCGGCGCAAGCGCAGCAGGCCGTGCCGGCTCCGCAAACGAACAAGATACCGATGATGGTCGTGGTGGGCGTGATTGTGATCGCACTCGCGGGGACGGGCGCAGCGTTCATAATGAAGAGCAAGGGCGGCGATACGAAAGCGCCCGCGCAGCAGGGCGACACGACAAAAGTTCCGTTGAATCAGCCATTGCCGAGTGCAGCGCCGGCTGTCGTGAGCTTGTCTCGCGCTTTCGAGCAAATCGAGCCGCTCACAGATTTTCAAAAAAACGCCAACGCACAGACTGCCAGTCAAGCGCTAGGGAAGCTGGACTCCATTGCCGTCTTGGCGCAGTCGGACTCCGATAGGGTGCACATTTGGCTGCTCCAGGCAGAGTCCCATTTCGTGAAGTCTGAAGACGCGCGCGGCAGCGAGAAAGTGCGCGAGAAAGACCTTGGCTGTTCAATCCTGAAAGATCACGAAGGCAAAGCCGACGGCACACGTTTCAAGAGCCGCTTCGACGGCTTCTTGTACGGCGATAAGAAGACTGGCCTTGCCGCAATCTGTTGACGCGTGACTCCACTCCCATCTCCGAGTACCAGCAAGCCGATGACCCAGCCCGACCACAGCGAAATACTTGTGCATGTGTTCGGACGCACGGACGTCGGGCGTACGCGCGAGCACAACGAGGATGCCTTCGTCGTCGCTGATTTGACCACGAACGACGCGTCGCTCCAGCCCAGCGTGCGCACGCACCGCGTCGGCGAGAAGGGCACGCTGTTCATGGTCGCGGACGGCATGGGCGGCGCGGCCGCCGGCGAGATCGCGAGCCAGATGGCGACGGAGATCGTGCTCAAGGAACTGCGCGAGAACTGGATCCCGCTGGACCAGCCGTCCACGGAAGCGTTCGCGCGGTGCTTGAAGCAGGCGGCACAGAAGGCGAACCAGACGATCCACGGCTACGCCACGTCGCACCAGGAATATCGCGGCATGGGAACGACGGCCACGATCGCGGGCCTCCTGGCGGACACACTGTACCTCGCGCAGGTGGGCGACAGCCGCGGGTATCTCGTGCGCGATGGCGAGGCCAAGCAGATCACGAAGGATCAGTCGCTGATGCAGAAGCTGATCGAAGCCGGCGAGCTGACCGAAGAGGAAGCGGCGCAGAGCGAGCGTCGCAACATCATCCTCCAGGCGCTCGGCCCCGAGGCGACGATCAAAGTCGACCTCACCTTCCAGCGGCTGCGGCGCGGTGACACGCTGGTCCTGTGCAGCGACGGGCTCTCGGGTCAGGTGACGAGGGACGACATCTCGCATGTCGTGCGGGAAGAGAAGGATCTCGTGCAAGCCTGTCGGCGATTGATCCAACTCGCGAACGAAGCGGGCGGACCGGACAACATTACGGTGATCATCGCACGGTTCGATGGCGAAGGGTTGAACGAGATGGGCGAGGGCGACGACGTCGCACACCGCGTCTTCGCGCTGGCGGACGGCGGAAGCACGCCGCCGGTCGGCATCGAGCGCATCCAGGAGGGTCCGACGCAACCGATGATCCGCGCGTCCGGCGCCGGCGCTTCGCGCGCGACCGCTCCGATCGACCAACCGGAACCGGCCGCCTTCGAACCAGACGAGGAGATGACGTCGGCCCCGACGCTCGAGACCATCGACGCCGTGTCGATGGACGACGCGAAGCCGGCGCGTCGGTCCCGCGGAATGGTGATCGCGCTCGGGCTGCTCGCGCTGCTGATCATCTTCGCGTCGTGGTACGCGATTAGTGTGGTCAAGAAAGTGCAGCCGGACCCGACGCCCACGACGGCGCCCAGACCGTAGGTCCTCCGCTTCCACCCGCTTCCTTCCGCTCCAACCGCCCACATGCTCGAGATCAGGATCATCACCGGCGCGCGCGCCGGCCAGGTCGATCGCTTCGAGAAATCGGTGGTCGTTGTGGGTCGTCACGCGACGGTCGACCTGCGCTTTTCCCCCGAGCGCGACCTCGACGTCTCAGGCCGGCACGCGGAAATCCGTGAGAGCGAAATGCCGGGACGTTACACGGTGACGGACATGGGCAGCACGAACGGAACGTTCGTGAACGGCAAGAAGGTCGAAGGGACCGTCGAGCTGCACGACGGCGACAAGGTGAAGTTCGGCGCGAAGGGGCCCGAGGTCGCGATTCGAATGGGCGTCGAGACCGCCCCGCACGCAGCCAGGCCGCAAAAGCACGCGTCGACGGAAGAGCGCATCGCGGTGGCGGTCAGCAAAGAGACCGCGGGGCTCAAGCGCTACATGATCGCGGCCCTCGCGCTCCTGGTCGTCGGCGTCGGCGCCGCGTACGTCATCGGCAACCGCGAGTCGACGAAGCGCGTGGAGGAGCTGAGAAAGCTGCTCGCGAGAAACGACTCGATGCGGGTGATCCTCGCGGGCACGATGGCTACGGCCGGCGACACGACGCTGACGAACGAGATCCAGCGCAAGATCACGGCGCTCCAGCACCGGCTGCCCGCCGCGACGAGCGACGCCGAGCGCCAGCAGATCAAGGGAGAGATCGAGCTGAACCAGCGCCAGCTACAGCGCATGGTGCAGATGGATCTGCCGGCCATTCACGCGGCCAACGCACCCGCCGTGGTGCTCCTGGTCTCGGAGATCAACGGAAAGTCGTTCGCCGGCTCCGGCTTCTCGATCGACTCGAGCGGACTGATTCTCACCAACCGGCACAACGTGCGGGACGAGAATGGCGGCAACGCGACGCGCATCGCGGTGAAATTCACGAACACCAAGGACTGGCTGCCCGCGCACATCGTGAAAGTGAGCGACGCACAAAACGAAGATCTCGCGCTCATCAAGATGGAGCGTGGCGGGCCGTTCCCTGTCGTGCGGGGCGTGAGCGCCGGCAAGAGCGACGCCGCCGAGGGGATGTCAGTCGTGACGATCGGTTTCCCGCTTGGCTACGACACGCCGATGGAGGGCGAAGGCGGCAGCGATTTCATCGCGAAGTCGACGCTCAACCCCGGCACCGTGAGCAAGCGGACGTCGTCCGTGCTTCAGATCGATTCCTACGCAGCGCACGGTTCGAGCGGCAGTCCGGTGTTCAGCACGCGTGGGCTCGTCGTGGGCGTCGTGTGGGGCGGACCGCCGGAGGGGGGAGGACGGATCGTTTATGCGGTACCGCCAGATCGCATCACGGCATTCATCCCCGCCGAGTATCGGGGTATCGTGAAAGACTAGGTGCTAGGTGCTAGGTGCTAGCAGTTCATCTAGCACCAAGCACCTAGGACCTCTTGGGCTTCAGCTCCATATAGATACTCTGCGGCTTGTCCGTGAAGCCGAATTTCTCGTAGAGCGACTTCGCGGTCTTCGTCATCAGCGAGAAGCGCCGGAATCCCTGCATCTGCGGATGCTCGAGCATCGTCCGCACCATCCATTGCGCCAGCCCTTTGCCGCCGTGCGCGGGATCGACGACAACGTCGCAGAGATACGCGTACGTCGCGAGATCGGTGACCGCACGGGCGAAGCCAACGAGCGTGTCTCCGGTAAGCACGCCGAAGCACACGGAGCCGCGCATCGCGCGCGCCAGCTGCTCGCGGGGCATGTCGCCGGCCCAGAACGTCGTGTGTAGGAGCGCGAGCGCCTGATCGAGCGGGATGCGCTCGCGATCCGTGGTGAGGACGTAATCGTCGCGACGCAGCTCGATTGGCTTGTCGCCGAGCCCCCCGAGCCCCCCGAGCCCCCCGAGCCCTCCGAGCCCTCCGGACTCCCCGGGCCCCAAGCTCAATTCCGCGTGAGCGCGAAGTAGATCACGTACAGCCACGAAAAGATTCCGTGGATGATCGCCCACAAAATGGACTTGTGGATGCTCCACGAGATCGCGATGGCGAGCGCGCTGCCGAAGCTGACGCCCGCCTTGGCGACGTTCTTGACGACGACGCGTTCGCGGACGACAACTGGTTCGCCTTCGTAGATGGGACCGGTCTGGCTCATGGGAGAAAATTAACGTCCGTCGTTATGTCCGCCGTTATGTCCGCCGTTATGTCCGTCGTTTAGCCGTACCCGGCGTAAGCTTGCCCAAAATCCGCGGTCCTTGCGCGCCCGTCGCGGACGGAACGTTGCCCGGCTGTCCGTCGATGAAAAGCTTGGCGAGCAACGCGAACGCGACCGCCTCTTTGGCTTCCCCGTCGAAGAATTCATCCTCGAAACGACGCACATCGATCGGCGCGAGCGCCGCGCGCAGCATGTCCATCAACGCAAGATTCTTGGAGCCGCCGCCGGAGACGAGCACGTCCTCCACCGGCTCGGGCATGAAGCGACGATACGCATCCTCGATGCTGCGCACGGTGAGCGCCGTCGCCGTCGCGATGATGTCCTCGTCGCTGCAGCGGGGACGCCGCTCCCGGCACCGCTTTACGAGTTTGGCGACGTACGCTGGTGTGAACAGTTCGCGGCCGGTGGACTTGGGCGGCTCCGTGGCGAAGTACGGATGTGCGAGGAGCTCGTCGACCACCTGCTCCACTGCGTTTCCCGCGCGCCCGAGTTTTCCGTCGCGATCAAAATGGAGCTCGGGACGAAGCATGCGCACGACCGCGTCGATCACGGAGTTGCCCGGCCCGGTGTCGAAGGCGCGAACGCCCTCGAAGGCTCCGCCTGGTGGAACGACGGTGACGTTCCCGATGCCGCCGATGTTCTGGAGCGCGCGCCAGCGAGTCGACGAGAACAGCAGTGCGTCCGCCATCGAAACGAGGGGGGCGCCGTGCCCTCCCGCGGCGACGTCGCGCACGCGGAAATCGCTCACGACGTCGATCTCGAGCCGCTCGGCGATGACCGCCGATTCGCCAATCTGCCACGTCGAGTGCAACGGTTCGTGCCAGAGCGTCTGGCCGTGCGAGCCGATGGCGCGGACTTCGTCGCGGGGCACGCCGGATTCCATGAGCACGGCCGCTGCGGCATCGGCGAGCCACGCGCCGAGGTCGAAGCCGAGCTTGCAATACTCCTGAGCAGTGGCTGCTTGCATGGCGCGGAGGAGATGATCGCGCTGCTCGCGATTGTATTCGCGGACTTCGAAAGCCAGAAGCTCGAAAGTCAGGCTGTTCCCGGCGCCGCGCGCTTCGCGCACGTCGGTGCGTTTTCCGTTCTCGGCAAAACGTACGACACACGCGGAGATGCCATCGAGCGAGGTCCCCGACATGATGCCGATGTAGGCGTCGCCGCGGCTCATTTGACGGGGGGTGGGTTGCGGCCGATCGCTTTCCGAATGACGCCACCGGCTTTCTCCAGCGCGCCCTCCGCCTCCGCGCGCGACGCGCCCTTGAAGTGCATCACGATCGCGGTCTTCACGACGCCGCCGGCATCCTCCAGGAGCTCCCGCGCCTTCGTGCGATCGACGTCGCACACTTCCATCATGATGCGCTCGCTGCGGTCGCGCAGCTTCTCGTTCGTCGCGCGCAGGTCTACCATGAGATTGCCGAACGTCTTGCCGAGCCGGATCATCGCGCCCGTGGTGATGGTGTTGAGCACCAACTTCGTCGCGGTTCCGGCCTTCATGCGCGTCGAGCCGGTGACGACCTCGGGGCCGGTGATCGGCTGGATCAAGATGTCGGCGGCGGCAAGCGCTTCGGGCGGAGGCGGGGAGCAGGCGACCAGCGCGGTGCGAGCGCCCACCGAGCGCGCATGCTCGAGCGCACGCCTCACGTACGGCGTCGTTCCGGATGCGGCGATGCCGATGACGAAGTCGCCTTTGCGCACGCCACGCTCGTTGAGATCCTTCACCGCGTTCTCGATCGTATCCTCCGCGCCTTCTTGAGAGCGCGTGAGCGCGGCGTACCCGCCCGCGATGATCCCCTGCACCATTTCGGGATCCGTGCCGTACGTCGGCGGCATCTCGGAGGCGTCGAGCACACCCAAGCGACCCGATGTGCCGGCCCCCACGTAGAACAGTCGTCCTCCCCGACGAAACGTGGCTTCGGCCTCCTCGATCGCGGCGGCGATTGGCTTCCGCTGGCCATGCACGACGTCCGCGATGGTGCGGTCTTCGGCGGAGATGATGTCCACGATCTCGAGCGGCGACGCGAGGTCGATGTCCGCCGTGCGCGGGTTGCGTTGCTCGGTGACGCGAGTGTCTCTGGCTGGGGGCGCGATGGGAAACTCTTTGAGGTGTGCCGGGTTCTACAGTGAAGTCCGCAGTCCCCCGCGCGCGGCTAAGTTACCCGGCGCGGTTCGGCCATTGCAAGGCGGAGGAATTCGTGACTCGACGTGGACTGTTCGTTCTCGCGCTGTTGGTCGCCGGCTCCGGCATCGCGCATGCGCAGATCATCCGGCCGGTGTTCCGGAACGATCCTCTGGCGTGGACGTCGCTGTCCATCGGTTGGCTACAACAGAATGCGTTTTGCAACCGGGACACCGGCGATTGCTACGAGTTCGGAAGCGGCCCGCAGTGGCGCGCGAGCCTGGAATACCCGATCGGAACCGGGACGACGCTCGGCGTCACGGGAACCACGGCAAAAATGCCGCTCACGTTCGTCGCGGGTTCCCTTCCGCGGCCATCGGGCTTTTCGTGTCTACGGTGTGACGCGGACGCGAACGTGTCCCAGATACTCGGCGGCTTGCACATGGGTGCAGGATCCGGATTCCAACAGGTCATCGACCTGGCGGCGGGCGCGACACTGTTCTCGAATTTCCGGCGCAGCGATACCGGCGAAAGGATCGTCGACGGCGGCCCAACGAATTTTACGTTCTTGGTTGGGTATGGGTTCGGATACGGCTTCTCGCAACGAGCCGCGATCGTATTCGAGACCGAGTACGGTCTGATGATTCTCCCTCGCCAGTCTGGCAACTCGAACAATACCGCGGGGCAATACACGATCCGGATTGGGGGTCGTTACGGCTTGGGGACTCGCAGAGGCTACTAGGCCCGCGTCTACGCGTCGCTCGAGCCACAAGCGAATATTTGACCGCAGAGGACGCACAGGAAAGACATTTTGAACACAGAGGGCACAGAGGGCACAGAGGACACAGAGATCAAAAAACTTCTATTTGGTTTTCCTCTGTGCTCCTCTGTGTTCCTCTGTTCAAGCTCATGAAGTTCGTACTCGTGAGGCCATTGAAGGCACGCTAGAATCAAGAATGAGAAATTTTCTTGGCCTCGCGCTCGTTGTTGTCGCGTGCCGCGCGACACCGCCGGCTCCGGCGCCCGTAATCTCCGCGACCGAGACACGTTCCAGCGCGACAGGCACGCACGGGATGGTCGCGTCGGACGCGCC
>DATBRO010000260.1:0-20230 GCA_036560265.1 Gemmatimonadaceae bacterium
GGTCTCGTGTCGACGACGGGCTTCGACGGTCTGATCTACTCCACCGGGTGGCTCGTCGGTTGGCCCGTCGTGCTCTTCCTGATCGCGGAACCGCTGCGCAACCTCGGCAAGTACACCTTCGCGGACGTCGTGGCGCTCCGCTTGAAGCAAGTGCCTGTCAGGATTGCCGCCGCCATCGGCACGCTCGCGACGGTCATCTTCTATCTCATAGCGCAAATGGTCGGCGCGGGCGGTCTCATCAAGCTCATGTTCGGGCTGTCCTACGAGACTGCGATCATCATCGTCGGCGCCGCGATGATCGCGTACGTGCTGTTCGGCGGGATGCTCGCGACCACCTGGGTACAGATCGTCAAGGCGGTGTTGTTGCTCGGCGGCGCATTCATTCTCGCGATGCTCGTGCTGGCGAGATTCGGGATGAATCCCGCGGCACTCTTCGGCGCGGCGGCGACAAAATACGGTGCGGCGGTCCTGGCGCCCGGCAAGCTTGTCTCGAATCCCTGGGACGCGGTGTCGCTCGGCATGGCGCTCATGTTCGGTACGGCGGGCCTCCCGCACATCCTCATGCGCTTTTACACGGTTCCGGATGCGCGAGCGGCGCGGACATCGGTGTTCTATGCGACGGGGCTGATCGGGTTTTTCTATCTGCTGACATTCGTGCTCGGATTCGGAGCGATGGTGCTCGTCGGCCCGGACGCGATCAAAGCCGTGGACAAGGGCGGCAACATGGCCGCGCCGCTCCTCGCGGAATTCATCGGCGGCACGCCCTTCCTGGGCTTCATCGCCGCCGTCGCGTTCGCGACGATTCTCGCCGTCGTTGCGGGGCTGGCGCTCGCGGGCGCTTCCGCATTGTCGCACGATCTGTGGGTCAACGTCGTGAAGGGCGGGAAAGCGACCGGCGACGAGGAGCTCAAGGTCGCGCGCGGTGCAACCGTCGTTCTCGGCGTGGCAGCCGTCCTGCTGGGCATCACCTTCAAGGGACAGAATGTCGCGTTCATGGTGTCGCTCGCATTTGCGATTGCCGCCAGCGGAAACTTCCCCGCGCTCCTGCTCTCGATCTTCTGGCGCCGGTTCAGCACCGCGGGCGCGGTCGCGAGCATACTCACCGGTACGTTCGGCACGCTGCTGCTCATCTGGCTGTCACCGACCATTCAGGTGGATGTGCTCAAGCATACGAGCGCCTGGTTCCCGCTCAAGAATCCCGCGCTCGTGACGATCCCGCTGTCGTTCTTGGTTGGAGTCCTCGTTTCTCTGCTCAGCGCGCCGAGAACCGTCGCGGACTTTGCGCACCACGAGCGTCAGATGCACATGGGAACCGCCGGAGACTGAAATAGGCTTCCTCGATCTTTTCTCGCAGCAAGCGTCGACGTATGCCGCGGCGCGGCCGAGCTATCCCGATGCGCTTTTCCAGTTCATCGTGCCACTCGCGCCGCGCCGCCTTCTTGCGTGGGACTGCGCGACGGGGAACGGACAGGCGGCGCGGGATCTCGGGCGCTACTTCGAGCGCGTCATCGCCACCGACGGCAGCGTCGACCAGATCGCGCACGCGATCCCTGCCGCCAACGTCGAGTATCGAGTAGCGCCGGCCGAGTCCAGCGGGCTGGAGGCAAACTCCGTAGACCTGGTGACCGTCGCACAGGCGCTGCACTGGTTCGCTCACGACCCGTTCTTTGCCGAAGTGCGCCGCGTCACGGTGACCGGCGGCGTGGTCGCGGCATGGTCCTACGGATCGTGCCATGCCGGCCCCGACGTCGAAACGTTGCTGCGCGACCTCGAAGACAACACTCTTGGGCCGTACTGGAATCCGGAGCGGCGATGGGTGGACGAGCGGTATCGGACGATTCCCTTTCCATTCGTAGAAATCCCTGCTCCGACGTTCGAGTTGCGCGTGGAGTGGACGCTGCGTCAACTCGATGCATATCTGCAGAGTTGGTCGGCTGTCGCGAACTTCCGCCGCGAACGGGGCGAGGATCCCGTGTCTCCGGTGCTGGAGCGCATAGCCGGTCGTTGGGGGCCATCTGAACGGACGCGTGAGGTCACGTGGCCGCTCAACATCCGCGTAGGGAGGGTGGGATGAGAACCGTGGTACGATGCATTCTCGCGAGCGCTCCATTGCTTCTTGCCGCGCCGATGGGCGCGCAGAAGCAACACACGCCTACTCCGTCGCTTCCATCGCTGTCTCCCGAGGCGCAGCTGGCGTACGACGAGCTCTCGCCGCGTTTCGGCGCCGAGATCGAACAGATCAAGGGCTGGTTTCGCGACCGCCCGGTTCTGTACTTCAATTTCGGCTTCGTCACGGAGCCGGTGACCGCCGGTCGCGTACTCTGGCCGGTTCACGGATTCGATACGCGCGGAAATCCGGTCGCGATCCGCGGGCAACGTCCGATTTTCTCGACGATCCCGGGACTCGGCGAATACAGCGGAATCTGGCGTCTGTCGTACGTCGTCACCGCCGACCACGTTCAGCCCAATCAGTTGCGAGACGTCGCGTCGGTCGACGCCCTCGTGCGCCGCAAGCGCGCGGCGGTGCGCGAGACAAACTTGACGTTCAATCTTCCGATCGTACCGCGAGGATCGCATCTGGCAAACGACTCGACCGGCGGCATGCTCGGCTGGTACCAGGGCCGCGACGTTCAGTTCTTCGATTTCGGACCAGCGAGCACGACGCCCGCGCCCATGTGGCGGTTCGCGCGCGGCCAGGAACCGTCCGGCGAGCCAAAAGTACTCGTCGAGCAGAACAGCATCGTCGACAGCATACCGGTTGCCCCGACGTATCCGGATCTGTGGGACATTCACGTCGTGAAAGTGGACTCGACGTACGTGCCGAATTCGCTCAAGAGCGCCGCGGAGCTCCAGCGAACGAACCCGGTGATCGATCCACACGACGCCGTCAGAAATCTGCCGATCACGGTTGTCGACGGAGCTCCCGTCAAGCGCGTCATGAGCCCACTGCGCACGTTTGCGGACCTGCGTTCCCCGTTCCCGCCAGCACCGACGCGACCGCAATAAGAGGTACTCGTGACGACGCTCAAGCGCGTTCTCACGCTCCGCGACCTGGTGTTGTTCAACCTGGTCGCGATCATCGGACTGCGATGGCTGGCCACCTCCGCCAAAGCAGGACCAGCGGCACTGGTGCTCTGGCTTCTCGCGGCCTTGCTGTTCTTCATCCCGCAGGGGCTCGCGGTCGTCGAGCTATCGAGGCGCTATCCGGAAGAGGGCGGGATTTATCCGTGGACGAAGCGCGCGTTAGGGGAAGGACACGGCTTCCTCTGCGGATGGTGCTACTGGATTTGCAATGCCCTGTACTACCCGAACCTGCTCATCAGCACGGCGGTCATCGCGACCTATGCGTTCGGGCAAGGCGGAGGCACGCTCGCCTCGAGTTGGCCGTACGTCCTCTCGGTCACACTCGGCGCGTTGTGGCTCGCGGTGTGGCTCAACATCGTCGGCCTCTCTACGGGGCGATGGCTTCAGAATGCCGGCGGCATCGGCACGTACATCCCGGGCGTGCTGCTCGTGGTGTTCGGAGCGTGGGCCGTCATGAAAGGCGAGCCGAGCGCGAATCCGATGCACGCTCGCGATTTCATTCCCGATCTCACCGATCTCAGCTCGCTGAATCTCTGGGCCTCGATCGCTTTTGCCTTCGCCGGCTTGGAGCTGGCGCCATCGATGGGCGGCGAGATCGAGAACCCGGAGCGCACCCTGCCGAAGGCGGTTTTCATATCGGCGCCATTGATCACGGTCATCTACGTCCTCGGAACCGCGTCGCTGCTCTGGCTCGTCCCCGTCGGTGAGCTCAACATTGTTTCCGGATTTCTGCAAGGCGTGGAGCGCGGGGCGCGGGACGTGTCGCCATGGCTCGTCTGGCTGACTCCCTTCGCCGCATTCGCTTATACGGTCGGCAACGTCGGGGGCGTCGGCGCGTGGCTGAGCGGACCAGCGCGCGTCGCATTCGTCATTGGGCTCGACCGCTATTTCCCGCCGGCGTTCGGCAAGGTGCATCCACGGTGGGGGACTCCCTACGTCGCGATTCTAGCGCAGGCAGGGCTCGCGACGGTCGCGCTCCTGCTGTCCGTACTCGGCCGCGGAACGAAAGTCGAAACCGTCTACCTGATTCTGCTCGATACGCAGCTGCTCATCTATTTCATCCCATTCGTCTATCTCTTCCTGGCGCTCATCATCCTGCGACGGCGGGATCGAGTGGCGGGTGGCGCGCACGGCGTCAGCAGCGCCGTATTGGTTGGCGGCGTCGGAGCCATCACAACTCTGTTCGCGATGGTCATCGCGACCATTCCGCCGTCCGGCACCGAGCACAAGATGCTGTTTTTTGTCAAGGTCGTAGGCGGCGCCGCGTTCTTCATTGGTATTGGCGGCTACCTCTACTGGAGCGCATCGAAGAAAAACCCTTCGGATCTTCAGCTGACTGCTCGCTCCTGAGTCGCCCGAGCGTCCAGCTCTCCCTGGATTCGCGTAAGCTCCGCAGCCATTTCTTCGAGACTTGGGACATTCTCGCCGGGAGGCATTCGGGTGAGCACTGCGTCGCAGCACGCCTTCAGGACAGCTTCGAGGGCCTCGATGCCGTCGTCAGTGGCCTCATAGAAGAGGTCGTGTAGCGCGGACTCCGCACGGCGCAGCTGATCTACGAGGGCCTTTGCATGATTCCGGCTCGGCATGACACCGCACACCTTCGGTGAGACGCGATTGCCGACGGGTCGATGCAGCACGACCACGGCCCCGCGCTTTCCCGGCTGCACGTAGTAAGACGCCTCGGGCCTCTTTACCTGAGGACGGCCACGCCGCGTACCGCGCTTTCTCGGTGGAGTGGGCCTCCGTCTGGCCATAGCCTTCCGAGTCAAGAAGTCATGGCAATATAGAAAGGAGGATGGAGGAAGGAGGAGGGAGGCCCTATCCTCCATCCTCCATCCCCAATCTTTCACTCCTCCATGCGCCTCACATACCTTGCCTTGATAGCAGCCGGCGGTACCGCCGCGGTGATTGCCTCACCAGATCTCCGCGGATATTCGGATGCCTCCGCTCGCGTCGAACGCGAGTGGGAAATGAAGTTCCGCGCCATTCCCGACGCACAGCGCCTGCGGAGTGCCATGCAGCGTCTCTCGGCCCGGCCCCATCACGTGGGATCGCCGTATGGACGCGAGAACGCCGAGTGGCTCGCGGCGCAGTTCAAGTCGTACGGCTGGGACGCGCAGATCGAGCGCTTCGATGTGCTGTTTCCGACGCCGAAGGAGCGCGTGCTCGAGCTGGTGGCCCCCACGACGTACCGCGCGAAGTTGGCGGAGCCGTCGGTCGCACAGGATCCGACCTCGAACCAAAACGCGGAGCAGCTGCCTACCTACAACGCCTACTCCGGCGAAGGCGACGTGACCGGACCGCTCGTATATGTGAATTACGGAGTCCCCACGGACTACGACGAGTTGGAGCGGCGCGGCATCTCGGTCAAAGGCGCGATCGTGATCGCGCGGTATGGACAGTCCTGGCGCGGCATCAAGCCCAAGGTCGCGGCGGAGCACGGCGCGATCGGATGCATCATTTACTCGGATCCTCGCGACGACGGCTATCAGCAGGGCGAGGTCTTTCCTGAAGGCGCGTGGCGCAATCCGAATGGCGCGCAGCGTGGCAGCGTGATGGACATGCCGGTACGCGCGGGCGATCCGCTCACGCCAAACGTCGGCGCAACGCCTGGTGTGCCGCGTCTCGCGCTCAAGGACGTGGAGGTCATCACGAAGATTCCCGTCCTGCCCATCGGCTACGGGGACGCGCAGCCGCTGCTCGCCGCGATCAAGGGTCCCGTCGCCCCGGACAATTGGCGCGGTGGCTTGCCCATCACCTACCGGATCGGACCCGGACCGGCGCGCGTGCATCTCAAGATGACGTTCAACTGGGACACGAAGCCGCTCTGGGACGTCATCGCAAAGCTCCGCGGTGGCACGTACCCGGATGAATGGATCGTTCGCGGCAACCATCATGACGCGTGGGTGAACGGCGCCGAGGATCCGATCTCCGGCCTGGTGGCTGAGCTCGAGGAGGCGCGTGCGCTGGGTGAGCTGGTGAAGCAGGGTTGGCGTCCGAAGCGCACCCTGGTCTACGCGGCGTGGGACGGAGAGGAGCCCGCGCTCCTTGGCTCCACCGAGTGGGTCGAGGCACACGGCGACGAGCTCGCTCGCTACGCGGTGGCCTATCTCAACACCGACAGCAACGGACGCGGCTTCTTTGGCGTAGGCGGCTCCCACACCCTCGAGAAGCTCATCAACGAAGTGATGAAGGATGTCGAGGATCCGGAGACGACGCTCACAGTCTGGAAGCGCGCGCAGCTCGCGGCTATTCGAACCGGATCGGCCGAGGAGCGGCGCGACGCGCGGACGCGCGGCGATCTCAAGATCGAGGCGCTCGGCTCGGGCTCGGACTTTACACCCTTCCTCCAGCACGCTGGCGTTGCCTCGCTGAATGTCTCTTTCGGCGGAGAGGGCGGCGGCGGCATCTACCATTCCATCTACGACAGCTTCTACTGGTACACGCGATTCAGCGACACGTCATTCGTCTACGGAAGAGCGCTCGCGCAGGTCGTCGGAAGCACCGTCATGCGTCTGGCGGACGCCGAGCTCCTGCCCTTTGGGTTCACGAATCTCGCCGAGACCGCCAGGGGGTATCTCGGCGAGCTCCAAAAACTCAGAGACACGCGCGCCGATCAAATTGCCGAGCGCGGTCGACAGCTGGACGAAGGCGTTTTTACGGCTACATCCGATCCGAGGGAGCCGACACAGGCGCCCAAGCGCGAGACGCCGCCGCCGCATCTCAACTTTGCGGCCCTGCAAAACGCAATCGACGCCTTACAGCGCGCCGCGGACGATTATGAGCGCGTGGTGCAGCGCGCGCACGAGAACGGCGGTGCCGCGCTCTCGCGCGGTTCCCTCGCGAGCGTCAATACGAAGCTGCTACAGGCCGAGCGCGCGATGACCAGTCCGGCCGGTCTTCCCACCAGGCCGTGGTACAAGCACCTGCTCTACGCGCCTGGCCTGTACACCGGATACGGCGTGAAGACGATGCCGGCCGCGCGCGAAGCCATCGAGCGAGGTCGCTGGGACGAAGCCAACGTCGAGCTCGCGCGCGTGGCGGGGGCGCTCGAGGCGGAGGCGGCGCTCGTCCGGTCGGCGCGCGACGCGCTGGACGCCGCGACGAAGTGAGTTCTCGGCGGCGTGCTGACGCACGCCGGTCGGTACTCGCCGGTTCGAGAACACATTTCTCCCTATGCTACTACTTGCCTTAGCTCTGCAAACGCAGATCGCGGTCGCGGATTCAGTTCGTCCGCCCGCGGTCATGCGCGAGTTCCGCGCAGTCTGGGTCGCGACTGTCAACAATCTAGACTGGCCGTCGCGTTCCGATCTCTCGACGGCCGAGCAGCAGCAGGAACTGCTGGCGATCCTGGATCGCGCGGCCGAGCTCAAGATGAACGCAATCATCCTTCAGGTCCGGCCCGAGGCAGACGCGCTCTACGCCTCGAAGTACGAGCCGTGGTCGCGATATCTCACCGGCCGCCAGGGACGCGCGCCCTCGCCGCTATGGGATCCACTCAGGTTCGCGGTCGCCGAAGCACACAAGCGAGGGCTGGAGCTCCACGCGTGGTTCAATCCCTATCGCGCCGCCTTCTCGCGCGACTCTGCCGCCGCGAGCACGCATATCAGTCGGCGGCACCCGAGGTACGTCGTTCCGTACTCACAGTACCTGTGGATGAACCCGGGAATTCCGGAGGTCCGCCGTCTGACGATTCGTACCGTCCTCGACGTCGTCCGGCGCTACGACGTCGATGGCGTACACATCGACGACTACTTCTATCCGTATCCCGAGCTGAATGCCGCGAAGGTGAAAATCGAATTCCCGGACGCCAAGACGTACGCGGCGTATCGCCGGGAGGGCGGGAAGCTCGACAAGGCCGACTGGAGGCGGCGCAACGTCAACACGCTCATCCGCGAGTTCTACGCGGCGGTGAAGGAAGAGAAGAAGTGGGTGAAGGTCGGTGTCAGCCCGTTCGGGATCTGGCGTCCAGGCGTCCCGCCGACGACGACGGCGGGCGTCGACATCTACGACGAGCTGTACGCCGACGCGCGCAAATGGCTGCGCGACGGGTCGCTCGACTACCTCGCGCCGCAGCTCTACTGGCCGGTGCTGCCTCCCGAACAGAGCTATCCCGTCCTTCTCCAGTGGTGGGTCGACGAGAGCATCAAGGGCCGGCACGTCTGGCCCGGATTGGCGCTGTACAAGATTCCGATCACCGGGCCGAAAAAGATGAGCCCCGACGACATCGTCCAGGAGATTCAGATTACGCGTGAAACGCCGGGCGCCACCGGTCATGTTCTGTTCAACGCGAAAGTGCTAATGAACAACGCCGACGGTATCGCCGACAGGCTCGCGCAAACGTACGCGGAGCCCGCGCTTGTCCCTGCGTCGCCATGGCTCGACAAAGTGCCGCCGTCGAAGCCGCGCGTGCGCGTCGTACGGGACAGCGCCACCGGTGAGTCTGCGATTCGTTTCGCACCGCGAGCGGAGGGCGACGGGGGACGGCGCGTCTGGCGATGGGTCGTGCAATCGCGGGAGAGCGGGACGGGAATGTGGCGCACCACGCTGCTTCCGGGCACGGAACGGACACACATATTGAAAGGCGATGAGAGCGCCGCCGACATCGTGAGCGTCGCCGCGGTGGACCGTGTCGGGAACGTCAGCGAGACGACCGTCGTTCGGCGATCACCTTGAGCGAGACGCGAGGAAAAGAAAGTCGATGGCTAACGTGACGATTGCCCGCCCGGAGTCGACCGAATACGCGCCGTTCTACGGCGGCTACGTCAGCGAAGTGCCGGAAGGCGACTTGCTGGCGCATCTCGAGCGCCAGGGTCGCGAAACGACGGCGCTCCTCCGCGGCATCAGCGAGCCAAAGTCGCAGCACCGCTACGCGCCGGGGAAATGGACGATCCGCGAGGTGGTAGGGCACATGATCGACGCGGAGCGTGTATTCGCCTATCGGGCGTTGAGCTTTGCGCGAGGTGAAGGCGCATCGCTCCCTTCCTTCGACGAGAACGCATGGGCGGCGACGTCAAATGCCGGCACCCGCTCGCTGACGGATCTCATCGAGGAGTTGGCGGTCGTGCGCGCCGCGTCGGTCGCACTGTTCCGCGGTTTCACGGACCAGGAGTTCGCCCGTTCCGGTGTCGCGAGCAACAACCACATCACGGTGCGAGCGATCGCGTATATCGTGGCCGGCCATGAGCGGCATCACATCAAGATTCTGCGTCAGAGGTACGGAGTGTAGGGCCCACTTTCACAATCCGGAGACGAAATGCGTCGCATGCTTCTGCTGGCTCTCGTTCTCGCTGCCGCTTGCGCCACGGCGAAACCCAAGCTGGAGTTTCTGCCTCGTCCCAACTCGGCCGGTCCGTTCTCGGAAGCGGTACGCGTCGACAACCTGGTGTTCCTCTCCGGAGTGCTCGGCACCGACTCGATGGGCCAGCTCGTCCCCGGCGGCATCGGTCCCGAGACGAAACAGGCGCTCGAGAACGTGAAAGCGGCCCTCGAGCGGAACGGCCTCGCCATGGACCGGGTAGTGAAATGCACCGCCATGTTGGCGGACATCGCGGAGTGGGGCGCGATGAATACGGTGTACGCGACGTACTTTCCCGGACCAAAGCCGGCTCGCTCCGCGTTTGGCGCGAGTGGCTTGGTGCGCGGAGGTAGGATCGAGTTGGAATGCATCGCCGCGGCACGCTGACGGATGTTCGGGTTGCTCACGCCGGAGACTCGGGCGTAGAGTGAACGAGGAGTTCGCGTTGCATGATGAAGCTGTGGTTGGACACGTACGCGAAGAGCAGCACGCTCACGCCGAGCATGGCGCTCAGCATCATCGCGCACGCGGTGCTGATCGGCGCGGCGGTGGCGGCCACGGTTGACGCAGGAATTGAAGACAAACCGCTCCCGAACAACAGCATCGTACGCTTCCTCGCGCCACCCGACCGCCCGGCAGGACAACTCCCGCAGCGCGAAATGGTGAGATTCGTGGCGCTGGCGGTTCCGGCCCCTGGCTCGGGCGTCACGCCACAAGACGTCGAGAAGATCAAGACTGAGGAGAGAATCTCCGGCATCGACCAACGGGACGCGCGGCCCTTGCCGGAGCTTCACGGCGAGGATTCGGTGTTTTCGCTTCTCGAGGTCGACAGCGCGGCCACTCGCTACGAATGGAGCGCAGCCCCCACGTACCCGCCAACGATGTTGGCGGCCAACACGGAGGGCTGGGTGCGCGCCGAGTTCATTGTCGGGCACGACGGCTACGCGGACACAACCAGTCTCAACATTCTGGTGAGCACGCATCCCGACTTCACGAAAGCCATTCGCGACGCGCTGCCGTTCATGCGCTTTCGTCCGGCAAAAATCGCGGGAAAGGTGGTCAGTCAGCTCGTGCAGCAGGAGTTCCAGTTCCGGATCACCACACCCGCGGCCGATTCCCAAAAGCCCAGGAAACCAATTCCGTGAGCAGACACACCGTGCGATTGCACGGCATCGCGGTCGGGTATTCCGATCTCGAGGACGCCGAGCCGGCGCTCGGACGGGCGCGGGGCCGGTTTCGTCCGGGCGTCGGATACGACCTCGTCCAGCCGGTGTTCCGACTGTTCACCGAGGCCGTTCCTGTTCCGGGCGCCGACGTCACCGACGAAGAAAAGCTCAACCGGTACCATCGCTCGCGCGATGCGCTCGGCTTGTCGCTCGAAGACGACTCGGGCCGCTCGATTCGCACGAGCGCCATTCACATCAGCGACTACTCGGAGCGCCGCGGCGGTTCGATCGAGCTCGAAGTGTTGATCTCCGATCCGGAGTATTGGAGACTGCGCGATGCATAGCGCGCGTGAAAGTTGCAGACGACCGTGCGCATGAGGTTGCGTGCTTCCGCGTTGATCCTGCTGTTCGTCGGGCCGTGGGAAGCGGGGATGGCCCAAACCAGCGACGATCGCGCCTTCGCAGCGCTCCGCTCCGCACACATTGGCTCGCTCACTCCAATGCTGACGCCCGCGATGCTCCGGCGGCGACTGAACGGCGCGCAGCTCGGCGTACGCTACGGTCTTCGCGACGAGAACGGTCTGCGCACGCAGGCGATTGCCGCGTCCGGCATCTTCGCCGCCGGAGCTCAGAGCAGCGTGACGATGACCGGCGGCGTGCTGAACGTGAACTGCAACGGCTGCTCGAGCGGGATTCTCCTCGGCGCTGGCGGCGACATGCGCGTCGCGGAAATGGGTGACGTCGTGCAGAGCGGATCGCTGCTGAGCGTCGCTGTGAGCGGCGACCTCGGGTTCTCGCAGCTCAAGCCGGGGAGCGATTACGCCATTACGCTTGGCATCGGTGTGCCGGTCACGCTCTCCATCGCCACCGGCGCTCGGGGAATGCGATTCGCCCCGTTCATTACGCCGGTGTTCGGCGTCGGAGAGACGAGCACGTCGTGTCCGGCGGTGGCGGTCTCGCCGGGCTCTCCGATGAATTGCGACAAGAGCGGCGTCGGGTTGGTGCTCGGCGGCGGGATCGGCTTATGGAATCCGGAGTCGGGTGTTGCGGCGTCCTTCGGGGTCAACCACGTGGTGCATGCGGGAGCGAAGCCCGTGTTCGGGATCAACGTGATCCTGGGTGGGCGCTAGTGGAAGTCGTGGCTCTTCGCGTATTCGGCGCCGAGCTCCGCCTGGAGTCCGCGGAAGCGATTCGCGCGCACGTTGATCACGGATTGCTCGATCTGCAGGATGCCACGGACGAGCAGCAGTGGTGTCGTGGAGATGAGCAGTGCCTGCTGCTCGAAGCGCTTGGGCGTCACGACGACGTTCACCAGTCCGGTCTCGTCCTCGAGCGTGAGGAAGACGAATCCTTTCGCTGTGCCGGGACGCTGGCGGCAGATCACCAGTCCCGCGACGGCGACCGTCTCTCCGTCGCGTGCGCGTTTTTGAATGTCTGCCGCGGACAGCACCCCGTTCGGCTGTAACAGGGGACGGAGATGCAGCATCGGATGGCCGTTGAGCGACACGCCGGTCATTCGATAGTCGGCTTCGGTGAGCTCGCCTGGAGACATTGCGGGGAGCCGCGCCTTTGGCGCGGATGTGTCGTTGGTTCGACGTGGAGCAAGGGGTCCTGCGTTGCCACGAGCGGCATCGAGCACTTCCCAGAGCGCCGCGCGTCGCCGTTCCAGGTTCGGGTCGCTCTTGAGGAATCCGTCGAACGCTCCCGCGATCGCGAGATGCCGCAGCGCGCGGCGATCGAACCTCGTGCGGTGCACGAAGTTCTCGATCGATGTGAAAGGACCGTCGGCGCGAGCGCTCTCGAAAAGCTCCTTGGCTTTGGATCCCAACCCGTTCACGAGGCGCAATCCGAGGCGCACCGCCGGCTGTCCGCCGGTTTTCATGCGCGCGAGCGTGTGATCCCATTGCGAGTGTCGGATGTCGATGCGGCGCACGGTCACGCCGTGGCGCTTGGCATCCTCGATGAGCGTCCCCGGCGCGTAGAACCCCATCGGCTGCGCGTTGAGAATCGCGGCGGTAAACTCCGGCGCGTAGTAATGCCTGAGATACGCCGATGCGTACACGAGCAGCGCGAAGCTGGCGGCGTGTGATTCGGGAAAGCCGTAGTCGGCGAACGCGTTGATCTGGTTGTAAATCCGCATCGCGACGTCTTCCGCGATGCCGTTGCGCTTCATGCCGTCGATGAGTTTCTGGCAGATCGCGGACATGCGCTCCCGGCTGCGTTTGTGTCCCATGGCTTTGCGCAGCAGATCGGCTTCGCCGGGAGTGAATCCGGCGCACGCGACCGCGACCTGCATGCCCTGCTCCTGAAAGAGCGGGACGCCAAGGGTGCGCTCGAGAATCGGCTCGAGCGCGGGGTGCGGATACGTGACCTCCTCTTCTCCCGCGCGACGCCGCAGATACGGATGCACCATGTCGCCCTGAATGGGGCCCGGCCGGATGATCGCCACCTCGACGACGAGGTCGTAGAATTTTCTCGGTTTAAGGCGCGGCAACGTGTTCATCTGCGCGCGACTCTCCACCTGAAAGACGCCGATCGTGTCCGCCCTGCACAGATCGTCGTAGACGGCCTGGTCGCCCATGTCGAGCTGTGCGAGGTCGACGGTGATGCCACGCGTCTGACGCACGTAAGTGATGCACTTCTGGATCAGCGTCAGCATGCCGAGCCCGAGACAATCGATCTTCACGAGTCCGACGGGATCCAGGTCGTCCTTCTCCCATTGAATCACCGTGCGGTCCTTCATCGACGCCGGCTCGATGGGGACGACCGTCGAGAGCGGCTCCTCCGTGAGCACGAACCCGCCGACGTGAATCGAGCGGTGACGCGGCAGCTGGTGCAACCCTTCGACCAGATCCGACAGCACGCGGACACGTTTGTCGTCGGGATCCAATCCTGCCTGTCGAATGACGCTGGACGCCGGCTGCGTTTGGCGAAGAGCCGTGGTGGGGTCGCGACGTTCGTTGTGAGTTTGCTTCGCGTGCGGATCGACCCACCAAGAGCCGTCGTCGTCGCTTTCCTTGCCGCGCAGTGCATCCGCTGTCGCGCGGGCGGAGAAGCGATCGGAGAGCGTCGCCAGGCGATCCGCCTGCTCCACGGAAAACCCGAGCACGCGCGCGGTGTCGCGCACGGCACTGCGCCCGCGATATGTGATCTGCTCGCAAACCATCGCCGCGTGATCCCGGCCGTACTTCTCGTACACGTACTGGAGGACGTGCTCACGCTCTTCGTGCGCGAAGTCGACGTCGATGTCCGGTGCCTCCTTCCGGTCTTCGCTGAGGAACCGCTCGAACAGCAGTCCGAGCTTGACCGGATCGACGGCGGTGATCCCGAGGCAGAAGCAGACGGCGGAATTGGCGGCGGAACCGCGCCCCTGACAGAGAATCCCGCGACGTCGGGCGAAGCGGACGATGTCCCAGACGATCAGGAAGAAGCCCGCGAGGCCGAGCTTGCGGATGAGCGCGAGCTCGTGCGCGAGCTGACAATCGTGTGCGTCGTCGCGAGTTACGCCCCAGCGCTCTTCCGCGCCCTGGGCGACGAGACGCTCGAGGTATTCGTCGGCGCTGACGCCGGGGGGCAAGGGAAACGCCGGCAGCGTCGGCGAGAGCTGCTCCATCCGAAACTGACACCGCTCCGCGATCGCCAGCGTGTTGTGGATCCCTTCGGGCGCGTGCTGCCAGCGTCGCATCATCTGCGCGGCGCTTTTGAGATACCACTCCGCGTTCGGCCGCAGCCGAGTGCCCATGTCGTCGAGCGTGCGTTCGTGTTTGAGACAGGCGAGCACGTCGTGGATCATCCGGTCGCGCGCGCGCGCGTAGTGCACGTCGTTGGTGACGACCCATGGAATGTTCAACGCGTGGGCGATGGCCATCAGTGCTTGCGAGGTGACCCGCTCTTCGGGAAGGCCGTGATCCCAGCATTCGATGGCGACGCGACGATCGAAGATGTCGAGCAGTGTGGCCGCCGCTTCGCACGCGGCATCGACCTCGCCCTTGGCGGCGAGCGACGGCACCCACCCGCGCGGACAGCCAGTGAGCGCGAAGAGTCCCGCGGCATGGCGTGCCAGCGTGTCGAGGTCGACGCTGGGCTCGCCGCGCGCGTTGCGCATGCGCGCCAGGGTGATGAGCGTGGAGAGATTGCCGTAGCCTTGGCGGGTTTCGGCGAGCAGAACCAGATGGTATGACTGCGGAAATGGAGAATCGGAAATGGGAAATGGGTCCGGGACGCGATCGTAATGCATCCCGGACCCATTTCCCATTTCCGATTTCCCATTTCCGACTTTAACGATCGTCAGTTCCGCCCCTATGATCGCGCGGACTTCCAGCTCGCTGCCCGCCTGCGCGAATCGCACGGCGCCACCGAGCTCGTCGTGATCGGTGAGCGCGAGGGCAGGGTACCCCAGATCCGCCGCGCGCGCGACGAGCAACTCGGGGAGCGCGGCGCCGTCCAGCAGCGAGAATGCGGAATGGCAATGCAGCTCGACATATTCAGACGTCAGACGTCTGACGCCCGACGTCGGGTTAGTCATACCATCCCTGTACCCACCATCCCGCGGCATCGCGGTACAGCACGAGCTCACCACATTCCTCGTCGCTCTCGCAGCGCCAATAGTCGCGACCGTAGCCGTCGTTCCACCAATCGCCGGACAGCCGCTCGGGACCGACGGCGTTCGCGACGGTGAGCCCGCGACCACGCCAGAAGATCCGGCGAGGAGAATCGTCGTGGTCGACGTCCACGCGCTCGGGAGATGTGAGAAGCCGGAGAGCGGATGAACTAACGACTGGCGACGGGAGACTGGCGACCGGCGTTTGGCGGGTAGATCCTGACGTGTGCCGCCCCACGCCTGACGCTCCTCGCCCGTCACCCGTCGTTAGCTCACTGTCCTCACGCCATTGTCCGCTCCGCTCGAGTGCGTATCCATCTCTGGCGTGAGGTTTCACCACAACATCAGGTCCCAACTCGGCACGAACTCGCTCGAGCGCCGCGTCCGCGGCACCCGGATCGCGCCAACTGGAGTCCAGCAGATTTCCTTGCTCACCCGTGAGCGGCGCGGTGAGGAGGACGGTGATTCGTACCGCGCTCACCGGCGCGGTGAGCGTCCAGCGCGCGAGCAAGCCTCGGCAGCGCTCGAAGAGCGGCGCGGGCCGCGCCAGCGGCCGTGGCAGACGAATCTCGCGCGTCACCGTGTGCGGCTGCGCATTCGGGAGGGAACCGCGCGCGTCATCGAGCGTGAGCGTGATCGCGAGCGATGCGATCGCGCGCGCCTGCGAGACCAGTTGCGCCACGAGCCGTTCCACACCCGGGCGCACGAGGAACAGCACGGGCTCCATGGTCGCGGCGGGAGTCGTCAACTCCATCTCGACGTACGGCTCTTCACTCGCGCGGGCGAGCACCGGCCGCCGGGGATCATCTCCGTTGGCCAAGCGCCACGCGGTCAGCCCCTCGTCACCCCAACGCTGCTCCACGTCGCCGGCATCGAGGTCCGCCAAATCGCCGATCGTTCGAACGCCGAGCGCGTGCAGCGCGTCGCGCATTTCTTCCTCGAGCGGGAGCAAGGCGACGGGGGCGGACGACAAGTATGCGGCGTCGCCGCCGTGCGGGACGATGCAGACGAGCGAGCGTGCGTCGCGCCGGAAGACTCCCCACGTCGCGGCGCGCGCCGCCACGCAGGTATCCGCGATCGCCACGCGCGCGCGCGGGTGCCACGCTCGAGCGACTGCGAGAAGCGAGCGTGCAAATACAAGTTCGCTCTGACCGCCGGCGGCGCGCGCGCCAGCCGCGAATCCCGACGCGCCGATCCACCACATTCCCGGGACGCCGGCAGCGGGCGACACCTGTGGACTCGCCTGCACGAACATCGCGGTCGTTGCCGTGATCGCGCCGATCACCGCGACGTCGTCCCACGGCAACACCTCGAGCTCGGCGCAGAGCGCGCGTCCTTCCGCGAGGGTCATTCCCGCGCGCACACCGACGCGCGCGGCCGCGGCGCTTACGCTGCGAAGTTTTGGCCGATTCGGCGCGCCGTCGGTGAGGGCGAGAAGTTGGTCGTCCCAATGGGCGGGAAGCGGGAAGCGCGAAGCGGGAAGCGAGTCAGCGGGTCTGGAGCATTCCGCCACGTCGGCTTTTTCCAAAGTCAGGAGTAGCTGCCCGTCCGCGGCGCGCTTCCCGCTTCCCGCTTCCCGCTTGGCGCGCCACACCGCGCCGATCGGGAATCTCGGGATGCGTACACAGGCGACGCGCCACTCCGTTTGCACAGCTCACCTCCACGACATGTTGAAGCCGATTGGTATTTCCGCTGACACTTCCCCCCTTCTCGATCGCAATCCTGAGCCGCTGTCGTCGTCGGTGCACCCGCAATCGCACCGCGCCACCCAAACGCGTCGCGCCCGTGGAACCCACGGTGACGAATGCGGCGTTCGACTCGCGCGCGAGTCCGGTGAGTCGGACCGCGATCGCGCGCGAGATCGGAGGCGCGGAGTCGAGCACGACGAGCGAGAAAGCGCCGCTGCGCAGCAAGACGTCCGCGCACCACGCCGCTCGCGCGGCTTCTGGTGGTCGCACGATCCACACGCCGACTTGGTGCCCCAGGTGAGCCCAGTCGCGCGGCGCGAGTGTGCGCGACGCGTCGATGTACGCCACCCACTCGCCGCATTCCACCGCTGCGTCCACCACCTGGCGCAGCAGCGTCAGCTTTCCGGTTGCACCCACGACCTCTGTGAGCCGCCCCCGCGGCAGGCCACCCGACGCGAGCGCACGATCGAGTGCATCGACGCCTGTTGGCATCCCCGGTATTTGGGGAAGCGCTGCCGGCAGGAGAGCACGAAGTGCGGACAGTGTGAAGTGGGAAGTGGGAAGACTTCCCACTTCCTGCTTCCCCCTCCTCACAGCAATTGCGCTCACGTCAGAATCCCGATTGCAAAGTTCAGGCTCGGACCCGAAGAAAGACCGAAAATGTGCTGCGGGAAAAGCGAACCGTCAACGGTTATCCGGTGACGGCTTATCCACAGCTTGTCCACACAGTGCTACATCAGAATTCGAACACCAGCTGCCAGTTGCTGGGTGCCTCCTGCTCCTCGTTCTCATCCTCATCGTCGTCTTCGCGACCGAATGGAACGCCGTGACGCGCGCAGACCTTCGTGAAGTACTGATGCAAACCTTCGCGGTACCGCTCACCCGCGTGATGGCTGTGTCCGTACGTTGCGCGATACCGAGGCGCGAGCTCCGGAAACTCCTTCTCGATGAACGGTAGGTAGCGTTGCCGCGCCGCCGATCGTAATCGCAAAGCGCATGCGTTGAGATACGTGGCGCCCGCTTCGGCGACCGCCTTGATCAGCGGCTCGAGTTGGTCGGGACGATCGGTGATGCCCGGCAGCACGGGCATCACGTTGATCCCTGCTTCAATGCCGTGTTCGCGGAGACGCGCCAGCGCGCGCAGCCGGGCGTCCGGAGTCGGCGCGCGAGGCTCCAGCCGTCGGGCCAGATCGCGATCGAGCGTAATGAGCGAGATGTGGACGCTGATCTCGTTGTGGCGCGCGATTCTCCTCAGTAAATCGACGTCCCGCGTGATCAACGGACTCTTGGTGATGATCCAGACGGAGAGCCCTTCGTGTTCCGCAAGAACCTCCAGGATTCCCCGCGTAATCCGAAACCGGCGTTCTGCCGGCTGATACGGATCCGTCGCCGTTCCGATCCCGATTCCTTCGCCCTTGAGCAGGTTGAGGTGCTTGTCGGATCCATGGCGCAGCGTTCGACGGAGAACTTCGGCTGCGTTCTCTTTCACGAAAATCTGGCGCTCGAACGCGAGCCACGGTGGCAGCGTCTCGAATGCTTCGCGCAACTGTCGCTGCTCCGGATGCGCCGTGACGGAGCGCTCGATGACGTAGCGGTGCGCGTACCGCGCGTAGCAATAGGCGCAGCCGAACGCGCATCCCACATACGGATTGATGGACCAGAATCCCATCTTTGTGACGTCGGTCCCGTTGAGCACCGACTTCGCGCGCGTTGCGTAATAGCGAATGTCTTTCTGCTCGCCGAGGACCGGCAGAGCCGGCCGCTGGAGCGCGCGCTCCGTGTGGAAATCGAAGAGGGACGGCGATTGCATAAACTAGAACTACCGAATAAATGCCGAAACCACAAGACTGCGGAAATGGGAAATCGGAAATAGGCCCATTTCCGATTTCCCATTCTCCATTTCCGCCTTTCGAGGTACTATCCCGCCAATCAATGCGCACAAAACTCTCCGATCTCGAGATCCGCCGCGCGCTCGCGACTCTTCCGGGCTGGTCCCGAAAGGGTGACGCGCTGAACAAGACGTACAGTTTTGCGCGATTCGCTGACGGAATCCGGTTCGTCGATCAAGTCGCAGAGCTAGCGGATGGAATGAATCACCATCCCGACATCGACATCCGCTACACGAACATCACGTTCTCGCTGTCCTCGCACGACGCCGGCGGTATCACGCAGCGCGACCTCGACCTCGCGAACGCGATCGAAAAGGCGGCGGGCTTCGACCAGAAACCCAGCGCGTAACGGCAAGACGTGCGTGTCGGCTTATTCGCTTGTGAGGCCGGCGAAAAGATCCTCGATCATCGGCTTGGGCTGAGGCACGCCAGCGGCGAGCGCGAAAAGTTCTTCGTCCGTCGCCGCGTACTCGTCAAATCGCTGTTGCAGCGCCTGCTGTGAGGCGTGCGCGCGCCACGCGGCGAGCTCGGTCGCACGGAACCCCCGCACGTCGACTCTGACCGTCGCCGGCACACCTTCCGTTTGAAGCGCCGCACCGGGTTTCGGCTCGGGCCACGTGACGAAGAAGAGCCGAGCGGCGGAGTGCGGCGGCAACCCGTTCCGCAATTGATCCGGGTACGCCGAGCGTCGTCCCGCGAGGAAGAACGCGGCGGTGGCTGCGCGCGAGATGACCTTGTGATCGGCGTGCGTGTTGGGCGCGCCCTCAGGTCCGAACGTGATCATGACCCGCGGTCGCTCGCGTCTCACGTGTCGCACGACTTGGCCGATCAACTCATCCTGGTCCAAGCTTGCGAGCCCACCGTCGGGATGACCGACGGACTCCACGGAATCGACGCCGAGGATTCGCGCCGCCGCCTCGAGCTCCTTTCGACGCAGAAAACCAAGGTCTTTCCTGGACGCCACGGTGAGTCCGGAGGCCTTGCCTGCGTCGCCGTCGGTCGCGCAGAAGAGCGTGCATCGGACACCGGCAGCGGCGTACTTCGCGAAAGTGCCACCCGCGGAGAACGTCTCGTCGTCTGGGTGGGCGAAGAGGCCGGATAAAACCAAGGGAATTGGGAATGGGGAATGGGAAATAAGGCAACTACAAGAGACGGGAAAGGGAAAGGGAAAGAAGAGAGGGAATACTCGATTCCCTATTTTCTATCCCTTTCCCTCTCCCGCCGTCGTAGTTGCCCTATTCCCTAATCCCCATTCCCTATCTTTTCCGCAACTCCACATTCCCGTTCACAGTCGAGAGTCGGATGCGCGGCCCACCTTTCCCGAGGGTCGCGCGCAGGCGGCGCGGATCGATGCGTCCACTGATCGTCACGGGAAAGTCGGTAAGAAATCGACCGTTCACGGTGCTCAGGTCGACATCGGCGTTGATCTCGTTCGCGAATTCCGCGATTACCGATCCGTTGACACTCGAGAATGTCAGATCCGAGTTCAGGTCGAACCTGCCCAT
>DATBRO010000261.1:0-2044 GCA_036560265.1 Gemmatimonadaceae bacterium
GCGGATACCGCGCCCGAGATCTGGGCGCGGCGGTGCGCGCCGCGAACGACGCCGCGCCCGAGCATGTATTGCTCGCGGGCCGTCGCGCCGCGGCGCTCGCCGATGGAGTCGATCGCGCCGGCGCCGTCTTTGTTGGAACGCGGTCGGCGGTCGCGTTCGGCGACTACGTCACGGGAACGAATCACGCGCTCCCGACGGGTGGCACGGCGCGCTGGTCGTCGGCGCTGCGGGTGGACGACTTCGTTCGATGGACGAGTCGGGTCTCATTGCGTGGCGACCTACGGCGTCTCGCTCGCGCCGGCGCGGCCATCGCCGGCCACGAAGCCATGCGCTATCACAAGGCGTCGATCGAGGCGCGCGCATGATCGGCGAACTGCCCCGTCCGCGTGAGTGGATCGCCGATGCGAAGCCGTATCGCACGGAATCCGGGCCAGCGGAGGTGCGTCTTCAGTCGAACGAGTGGGTCGAGCCCACGCCGCTCGGGCGCTACCTAAGCCCGAGCGATCTCGAGGACACGCTCGTGAACCGGTACCCCGACATCGCAGCGACGGACCTTCGGACGCTCCTCGCACAACGATGGGCCGTGACGCCCGAGCAGATCATCTTGGGCAACGGCAGCAACGAGGTCCTGCTCTACACCTTCCTCATTTTCGGTGGCTCCGATCGGACCCTTCTCGTGTTCACCCCGACGTACACGATGTACGCGCGGCTTGGACGCCTCACGGGGATGCGCGTCCACGAAGAAGGTGTCGGCCTGCCGTACGTCCTCGACGCGGAACGGGTGCGTGACGCGGTCGCGCAAGTGCGCCCGGACGTCGTCTGCTTCTCGTCGCCGAACAATCCGACAGGCAACCTCGTGGATGACGCAACGATCATGGCCGCGGCCGATGCGCCGCGCACCCTCGTCCTCGTCGACGAGGCGTACGCCGAGTTTTCCGGGCATTCCCTCCTGCCGCGGATCGTCGACCGCCCCAACGTCGTGATCGCTCGAACGTTCTCCAAAGCCCAGGCCGCCGCGGGTCTGCGGCTGGGCGCGCTCATCGCGGACCGCCGGATCGCGGCGATGTACGACGCCGCGCGTCTCCCGTACAACGTCGGCACGCTCACGGAGCTCGTCGCCCGACGCATCCTGGCCGACGACGCGGGGCTCGCCGAGCGCGTGCGCTCCATCGCCGACGAACGCGCGCGTGTCGAGCGCGCGCTGCAGAGCCTGTCGCAGATCGAGGTCTTTCCTTCGGCAGCGAACTTCGTGTTGTTCCGGCATCGCACGATGGCCGCGACCGCCCTGCATGCCGCGTTGTTGGATCGCGGCGTCCTGGTGCGTGACGTGTCGTCGTGGCGCGACGCAGGCGAGTCGCTCCGCGCGACGATCGGCAGCCGAGCGGAGAACGAACGCCTCCTCGACGCGCTCCGCGGCGTCCTTGCGGAGCGCGGGCGATGAGCGCCGCACGTGCCTCGCGGCGGACGCGCCGCACGAAGGAGACCGACATACTGGTCCGCTTCACGCTCGATGGCGGTGGGAAGGCCAGCGTTCGGACGGGACTGCCATTCCTCGACCACATGCTCGAGCTGTTCGCCGTTCACGGACTGTTCGATCTCACGCTGAAAGCGAAAGGCGATATCGAGGTCGACCAGCACCACACCGTCGAGGACATCGGTCTCGTGCTGGGCGGCGCGATCGACGAAGCCCTCGGCGACCGCACGGGTCTCCGCCGCTATGCATCGCTCGAGCTGCCGATGGATGAATGTCTGGTGAGTGTCGCGCTCGATCTGGGGGGCCGCCCGTATTTCGCGCACGACCTCAAGCCGAAGACGCGAATCGTGGGCTCGTTCGATTCGACGCTGGTCCCCGACTTCTTCATCGCGCTGACACAGGGTGCGCGCTGCACCCTTCATGTCGAACAGCGGCGGGTCGGCAACACGCATCACCTGCTCGAGGCGACGTTCAAGGCGTTTGGCCGCGCGCTCGACGGCGCCTCGCAGCGCGATCCGCGCCGCCGCGGCGTCCCCAGCTCGAAGGGCCGCATCGGGTGATCGCGATCGT
>DATBRO010000262.1:0-12350 GCA_036560265.1 Gemmatimonadaceae bacterium
GCGAGCGCGACGTGCGCGCGGATTATCGCGCCGCCGTGCCGCTCACATCCGCGGCGCTGGGCCAGCTCTTCACGGTGGACTCGATCCGCACGACGCACCTCGTCGATCGCTCGACGATCGCGACGTTCGCGGTCTCGATGCGACCCGCGGAAATCGAGCGCCGGTTTCCAAACTTCGCGCGGTATCTCCGCAGCTACGCGCAGACGGCGCGCATGCGCTGGACGCTTACCGACCGCGGTGGCGGAACGTTTATGGACGTCTCCGCGACCGACGGGAGGATCCTGCTCCGCGTGAGGACGCTCGCCGGGAGCCTCGTACCGCTCGCGGGTATAGCGCGCGCGATGCCGGACTCGCTCGCGCTCAACGGTGAGTTCACGATGAAGGTGCGCCGCTTTACCATGGGGTTTCACGATTATCACGCGGAGCTCGCGATCATCCGCAGCGAGCACGAGCTCGCGTGGAGCATCGTGACACGGCGCGAGCCGCAGTGGGTGTTGCCGCTGATCACGGAGCGTCTACTGCGGACGCCGCTGCGCAGGCCCTTCCAGGGCAACGGATCGTTGTTTCGCATCGGCGTGCGCGACGACAGCACGGGCGGGCAAAGCATCCTGCATCGTCGCATGCATCTCGAGGTGCAGGAGAGCACGATCCTGCGGTTCATCGGCAGGCTCGGCTCGATTGCGGTGAGCGACTACGCGGGGCGCGCGGAGCGCGAGCAGAACGCCTTTCTGCGCGAAGTGTTCAACGCGCTCGTCAGCGATGCTCGTAACTTGTCATTCTGAGCCGGGCGCCCGCGGAGCGGGCAGGTGAAGAATCTGCAGTTTGACTTCAGATCCCTCGTCGCTGCGCTCCTCGGGATGACAGCCCTTCTGAAAATCAAAACGCCGCCGACCCATTGGGTCCGCGGCGATCAGTTTGCCACGCTCGCCGTCATTGGAACTCTACGTCCTACCGATCGGCGGCGGGCATTTATCGGTATGGGAAGAAATATACCAATCCCTGCCCAAAAATGCTACGCGAGTGGAGCTGAGGGGGATCGAACCCCTGACCTCTGCAGTGCGATTGCAGCGCTCTCCCAGCTGAGCTACAGCCCCTATAGGGAGTCGTAAACCTAGTCGGGCAAAGCGCTTCCATCAAGTTGACGACTAGCGATTAATATGGGTAACACCGTGTTCGAGCAACTGAAGTCATCGTCCGTTGTGGCGGCCGCGAAACGCATCGCGCCACACATCAAACGCACGTCGCTCGTCCGCAGCGAGACGTTGAGCCGCATCGCCGGCGGCGACGTCTTCCTCAAAAACGAGAACGAGCAGATCACCGGCTCCTTCAAGTTACGCGGCGCGCTGAACGCCCTCTCGACACTCCCCGCCGACAAACGTGCGCGCGGGGTCGTGACGTCTTCGGCCGGCAATCATGGAATGGGCATCGCGTGCGCCGCGAAGACGCTCGGCCTCAAAGCCAAGATCTACGTCCCGCGTACTGCACCCGACGTGAAAAAAGCGGGAATCCGCGCGCTCGGCGCGGAGCTCGACGATGCCCAGCCCGACTACGACGCGGCCATGGATGCCGCCAGAGCATTCGGCAAGCAGACAGGCCGCGACTACATCAATCCCTGCCTCGGCGACGAGTTGCTCGCCGGACAGGGCACCGTGGCCCTCGAGATCGTCGAGCAGCTGCCGGCGCTGAAGTCGCTGGTCGTGAACGTCGGAGGCGGTGGCTTGCTCGGCGGGTGCGCGAGCTTCATTCGCAACGAAATGCCGAAGGTGCGCATTTACGGCGCGCAGAGCACGAATACCGCGGCGATGTCGAAGTCGCTCGCGGCCGATCGCGTCGTCGAGATCCCGAGCGTTCCCACACTCGCCGACGGCCTCGCGGGTCAGATCGACGCGGATGGCCTCGACATCGGAAAGCACTCACTCGACGGGATCGTCACGCTCACGGAAGACGAAATCGCGGACACCATCGCCTGGTTCGCCAAAGAATTGAAAATACGGGTCGAAGGCGCCGGTGCCTGCGCGGCAGGAGCCATCCTGCACAAGAAACTGCGCCCGGAGACGCCCTGCGCGGTTGTGGTCTCGGGCGGGAACATCGACGAGGCGCGTTGGCAGAAGATCGTCAACAGGTAAGCCGCCTTCTTCGACGAATTCGTGCACACATTCGACGAATTTGACCCGCACTCATTCGACGGATTCGAACGAATTCGCCGAATTCTGATCCCAGAAATGGAATAGCCGCGCTCATCACGCGGCTATCCATCCCTCCTCCCAGGTGCGCCAAGCGAAGTCGGGGAGCTAAGCTCCGCACCGACCACCTGCTCGCTCGAGCGCCGACGACTTCGGCGGCCCTCGGCGTGCTGGGTGACGTTACGCCCGGTCCTCGCCCCTGGTTCCTTCCACTCCACCGGCGGGCTGCGACGGCTGGCGACGCTCGCCACCCAGCGCATTCTCGCCACCACGCGAATTCTGCGTCGCGCCGATCGAGCTGCCGGAGATCCCGACTTCCCGCTCGCCGCCGATGCCCCGCGTGTTCCCAATGTTGCTACTGACGCTCGCCGTGTTCTGGCGAGCCGGCTCGACGCTCGAGCGGACATCTGCGCCCGCTTGCGACGCCAGACGCGCACGCTGTCCGCGTGCCTCACCGCCGCGACGTCCGATGGCCGCCATGTGCTCGCGGTTTCGGCTCACGGCCATTCCGCCCTTGCGGCCTGCCGCGCGGGCTTCGCCGGAATCGAATTCGTGCGCCGTGCCCTTGGCATGCGCGGCACGTCCGCCCTTGCTCGCGATCTCTTTCTGCTTCGACTGATCCATGGATGCGAAGCCGCGGGCGCTCTTGCGGCCGCCGTTGCTGCTACCTGCGATGCTCGATGATGCCGAGATCGGACTCGAGTTGCGACCGGGTTCGTTGATTACGTCGCGCTGGCGCTCACGATCCGACGCCCCGAAGCTGCGGTCGCCGTTCCCTGCTCTATTCGCCATTTACTGCTCCCTCCCATTAGGAAAGAGGTGCCGACGCGAAGCCGTTCTCCTAGACTGACGCAATGCTCGCGCCAGTCCTGCCGAGCTCCCTGGGCCCCTCTCGCGGTTCTGCTGGTGGACTCAGGTGCAAGGTGCGGGCCGCAAGGGACTTACGGGCCGAAAACCGTATATTCCGCCCCGAAATGTCTCTTTCGCTTGTTCTTTTAGGCACTTCGGCGTCCCGCCCCACCGTCGAGCGCAACGTCTCGTCCATCGCCCTCGTGCGCGAGGGGGAGACGATGCTGTTCGACTGTGGCGAGGGCACCCAAAGGCAGATGATGCGCTACGGCGTGTCCTTCGCGCTGTGCGACGTTTTTTTCACGCACTTTCACGCCGATCACGTCATCGGCGTGATCGGCTTGATGCGCACAATGGCGCTCCAGGGACGCACGGATGCGCTGCGACTCTGGGGACCCAAGGGCGCGGGACGACATCTCAAACGCGCCGAACAATTCGGTGTCGACCGGCTCACGTTCCCCGTCGAGATCCGCGAGCTGGATCACGACGAGCGGCTGAAGCGGAAGGAGTACGAGATCGTTCCGTTCGCGGTGGAACACGGACCCGGGCCGGCCATGGGGTACGCGATCGTCGAAGACGACCGAAAGGGCCGCTTCGATCCCGATCACGCGCGCGAGCTCGGAATCCCTGAAGGGCCGATGTGGGGACGTATCCATCGCGGTGAGGCGGTGACGCTCGACGACGGTCGCGTGATTCAGCCGTCGGAGCTCGTCGGTCCCCGGCGTTCCGGGCGCACGGTGGTGATCACGGGCGACACCCGCCCGTGCGAGAATACCATGCAGGCGGCGCGCGGGGCGGACCTACTGGTGCACGAGGCGACGTTCGGCGATGAAGAAGCGGAGCGCGCCGTCGAGACCGGACATTCCACCGCTCGCGAGGCTGCCATCGTCGCGAAGCGCGCGGGATGCCGGCGGCTACTGTTGTCACATTTCTCGGCCCGCTACTCGCGCGACGCTGCCGAGCTGGAGGCGCAGGCGCGCTCCGAGTTCAACGATGTGGTAATCGGCAGAGACGGGATGGTGATCGAGGTGCCCTACACCTGATTTACTCGTGCTTCAGCGTCACGTCGTTCGTGACGCTTTCCTTGACTCGCCCGATTCCCTTGGACAGCCCCGCCGCTGAGCCGCCCAGCCCGAGCGCGAGATTCGGCTCGATCGCGGGACGCGATACGGGCATCGACCGGGAAAAAAGCCGGCCGAGCGTGACGTCGTCGATCTGGCTCATGACACGCTCGGGCGACAGGCGCGATGTCACGCTGCGCGCTTCCGGCGCGCTGCTGATGAACCAATTGTACCGATCGAAGCGCGAGGTGCGGCCGTCGGGATGACGGAAGACGACCATCGCGTTACTCGACCCCGGGAGTGTGACCTCGACGCCCCAATCGACACCATCGGGCGCCTTGTAGGCTCTCATCCTACCGGGGTTGGCTGCAGTGGCTGACGACCCGCATATCCGGCGTCCTCGTCGTGCCAGAACTGGACCTCGCCTTCCCCGAGTCGCCAGCACAGCAACACACGACGCCCGCCAATCTCGCTCGGGAAATCCACGAGTCCCAGTCGGCGATCCTTCAAGAGGATGCCCAGCTCCTCGAGCTCGCGCTGATACCCGTCGATCTCATGCGCGATCGTCTGGGCTTCTTGCTCGAGCTGTTCCGCGCGGTCGCGCGGCTCGTCCGCGCGCGCCGATGACGCGACGAGATCCAGCTCGAGGATCTTCTCTCGCCACACGCGGTGCTGGCGTACGACGTCTTCCACTATGCGACGCACGAGTGGGAGAGTCTTGTTCGCTTCTTCTACGCTGAAATCTCTATTCATAAAAAACAGCTTGTCGGCTTATGAGCGTGTCCAAGAATATGGCTGCGGAGCCGACAAGCCAATAAGCCGACAAGCTGCATTTTCACTTGCGACCTGCGTCACGTTTGAGTCGCTCCGTTTCGCGCTCCTCGAGACGTACGTGGCGACGCTGCTCCGCAGCTTGAAATCGTCGCACCTCGTCCGGCGTCTCCGCCACCAGGCCAGGGACCTCGATCGGCTTGCCGTTCCGGTCCACCGCCACGAAGGTCAGATAGCAGGAATTCGTGTGCCTGCGGCGTCCAGTCAACAGCTCTTCGGCTTCGACGCGCACGCCCACTTCCATCGACGTTTTGCCGACGTAGTTGACGCTCGCTTTCATGACGACGAGGTCGCCCACGTGAATCGGCTCGCGAAAGTCGACGCGATCGATGGACGCCGTCACGACGTTCAGGCGCGCGTGCCGGTACGCCGCGACCGCCGCGGTCTTATCCATCATCGAAAGCACCACGCCTCCGAACACGTGACCCAGGTTGTTGCCGTGATGCGGCATCATGAGCTCGGACGTCTCATGCTGGCTTTCCTTCACTGCTTTCGCCGGACGGACGCGCTTGGTCATCGGCGCGACGCGACGTGCAGCGGTGACGATGCGCCAGCGAGCGCCGCGCGTACGGCGTCGCCGTATGAGGCGGCCTCGTCGAACGCGCGAGTCAGCGCCGCGCGCTGCGTCCGGTCCACGGGTGGCCGATCGAGCCAATAGATGCGATGCACCGGCGCGGCCACGCCACCGATCTGAAATTCGTGACCGGCGGAGTCGATCAGCGACAGCCGGACGGGGCGCGCGGAGGTGTCGTACGCGGCCTTGACCGAGTATGCGCCGCGCGACCAAAGTTCCTCGCGCTCGCGTGTCGATGTCGGAAGAGCGACGCGCGCGTCGGACCACCACGCCGGCTCCGTCACGGGAATCGGTCGCATGGGCAGCACGAATCCTTCGCCGCCGCTGCCCTGTCCCGGAGCCGAGAAGGCGATCATGAGCGTACCACTCGGCGCGGTCAGGGAGAAGCTGGTGGGATCGAAGCGAAAGTGCGCGATCGACCGGGCCGCGCGACGTGCGGCCTCGCGGCGGTCCTTCCGAATCGAGTCGACCGTCTCGTTGTACAGCTTTCGCGCCCTGGCCAGGATCGTGGCCGACTCGCTGGGTCCGAGTAAGTCCGCGAGCGTCGCATGTGCGCCGGTTCGCAAATCGACGACCGCATGTCGCGTCATGTGCCAGGACTCGTCGCCGGTGCCGCTCGTGTCGACGTGATACTCCACGGAGAGGAACGGGCCGTGCACGCCCAGGACGCTGACCTCCGCGGTGGCGCTGATTCCGGGCTCCTCACCTGGATCCTCGTCAGGTCCGAGGCGCCGCGCGTCAGGATGTAAACGCGCGTACTTTTCCGCCAGTGAGGGCACGAGCGTATCGCGAAAGATTTCGGTCGAGTCGCCGGACACGAGATCGCGCTGGTACAACCGCTGCCCCACGAACAGCGCGTTTTCGAACGAGCGGTCGTCGTCCACGACGTACAACTCCAGAAAGCGGCCATCGAGGCGGGCCAGCACCATCGGCGAGCCGCGCATTCTGATGCCCGCGACCTGGCTATTGACCCAGTACGTGGAATCACCGGCGGCAACGATGAACTCGGCTCGTGGCGCCTGGTTCGCGCGTTCGGCGCAGGCAAGACATATGGAAAGGAGCGCTCCGGCGACCAACGCTCGCTGGACGTGGCGTGGCCGGTTGCTTGGGCGCGGGGAGGGCGTCATTCGATGGCAAATATACTGCGTAAGGCGAACGTCGGACTAACTGGGCTCGTGCAACGGTGAGACTGCAAACCGCTCTATTGGGCTGCCTTATTGTCGTGGCGTGCGCGCGCGACCGTCACCCGGCTTACGCCGCTCACGTCGACAGCGCCAAGGTCACAACGAACGCGGGCAGTGTCACCCACAGCGCAACCGACTCCAACGCCTATCCGGTGATTCGGGGGCTGTACCTCAACCGGTTCGCCGCGCAAAGCCCGCGAAAGATGCACCACCTGTTCGCCATCGCGGATTCTACGGAGATCAACGCATTCGTCATCGACATGAAAGACGAGTTCGGGTTGAACTACCGATCCTCCAATGCGGAATTCAGGAAGAACGCGGGGAGGGACAAGGGTCGCGTTGCCGACGTGAAGGCGCTGATCGACTCGGTCAAGGCGCACGGACTTTTGCCAATCGCGCGGATCGTGGCATTCAAGGATCCGGTCGCCGCCGACGCGAATCCCGATTGGACCATCCGCCGCGAAGACGGCTCTATCTGGCAGGACAAGGAAGGCCTCGCGTGGGTGAATGCGTACAGCCGGCCCGTGTGGGAATACAACCTCGGTGTCGCGGAAGAGCTCGTAGGGCTCGGCTTCGGCGAGATTCAGTGGGACTACATCCGCTTCCCCGAGCCGTACAAGAGTTTGCCGACGCAGGTTTTCCCGGGCGCGACGCTCGCGAAACCGGAGGCGCTTGCTGAATTCCTCACGCTGGCGCGAGAACGATTGAACAAGCTCGGCGTTCGCAGCACCGCCGACATCTTCGGACTCGTAACAACGGTTCGGGGGCCGTTGGAAGTCGGGCAGTATTGGGAAAAGCTGTCGCCTGACGCCGACGTGCTGCTTCCCATGGTATATCCATCGCACTATCCGCACGGTTCGTTTGGCATCCCGTACCCCAACGCTGAACCGTACAAGGTCGTCAAGACGGCGCTCGATACCGCGCGTGTCCGCGACGAGAAGCTTGGCATCACGAAAGCCGAGCATGTGCGGCCGTGGATTCAGGCGTTCTCGCTCGGACCGCTGAAATACGGGCCGGAGCAGATCAAGGCGCAAAAGCAGGCGGCATATGACGCGGGCTACCACGGTTGGGTGCTGTGGAGTCCGGGGTCCTTCTACGACGTATTTGTCCCGGGCCTCGAGAGAAAGTCCTCGGCCGCGGTGACGCAGTAACGTGTTCTCGGCGGCGCCGTCGGCGCCGCCCGAGCACATTAACTTCGGGCGATCTCAGCGACGGTACGAACGACGCGCTCGATCTCGTCACTGCTCGTGTAGGCGCTGCAGCCCACTCGCACAACGCCGTCCGCGCCGACGCCGAGTCGCTCGATGACGGTCGCGGCGTAGAAGTCGCCATGGGACACGAACAGGCCGCGCTGCGCCATTGCGACGGCGACGTCGTCGCAGCTTTTCCCATCGACACGAAATGCGAGCGTCGGCGTGCGGGGTTGGTCCGGTGGGAGGCCGTAGCGCTTCACGCCGCGGATGTCGCCGAGTCCCTCCCAGAGTCGCCGGAACAGCTTGGCGGCACGGCGATGCAGCTCGCCAAGCGTCGCCGCAATCGCTTCCCGCGATGGCGCAATCGCTTCCCGCTTCCCGCTTCCCGCTTCCCGCGAGAGTGAGGCGAGCCAGTCCACCGCCGCGCCCGCACCCACGATTCCCTCGTGATTCTGCGTCCCGGTCTCGAGGTTCTCGGGCGCCTCGTTCGGTGCCGGGTCGAGCTTGGGGACGTCCAGTCTCTCGAGCAGCTCGCGTTTTCCCCAGAGCAGGCCGATGTGGGGACCATAGAATTTGTACGCGCTGCACGCGAGGAAGTCGCAGTCGAACGCTTTCACGTCGGTGAGAGCGTGCGGCGCATAATGGACGGCGTCCACGAACAGCAGCGCCTTGTTCGATCGCGCGATCGCGGCGATGCGCGGCACGTCGACCATCGTCCCCAGCGCATTGGACGCGGCGCCGATGGCGACCAGTCGCGTTTTGCGATTGACTTTCCGCTCGAGATCGTCGACGTCGAGCGTGCCGTCTTCGGTGCGCATGCGCGCCATCACGACGCGCACGCCACGCTCGCGCTCGAGCGCGCGCCACGGAGCCACATTCGCGTGATGGTCCAGCTCCGTCACGACGACCTCGTCGCCCTTTGCCCACGACCGGCCGAGCGCCCGCGCCAAATGGAACGTGAGCGTGGTCATGTTGGCGCCGAAGGCGATTTCCTCGGGCGCGCCATTCACGAACTCGGCGAGCGCGCGCCGCGCGTCCATGATCAGCTCGTCGGTCTCCTCGCTCGTCGGATAGCGCCAGTGCGTGTTGGCGTTGTGGTGATACAGATACTCGGTCATCCGATCGACGACGGCGCGCGGCACCTGTGTCCCGCCCGGACCGTCGAGATACGCGACGGCGTGCCCGCGATGTTGTCGGTCCATCGCGGGAAACTGTGACCGGATCTCCTCGGTGCTCGCGAGCTTGAGCGCCGCCACTGTGGTCGCGCTCATCGGACCTCCGCCCCGGCCCACTTTTCGATCACCTTCACCGCCTCCACATGGTCGGCTTCTTCGCCGAGCTCCTGCCGCGCGAGCGTGCAAAGGTCCGCGGCGAGCTGTGTCAGCGGCGCGGGAACCCGCTCATCGCGCGCGATCTGCGCGGCGATGCGCGCGTCCTTGTCGAGCAGCGCCAGCCGGAAGGTGCGTGGAAAGGCGCGCGTGAGGACGCGCTCAGGGAAGAGATTCATCGACGCGTTCGAGCGTCCGCTCGAGGCATTGATCACCTCGAGCGCGACGCGCGCCGAGACCCCGGACTTCGAGAGCGCGACGAGCGCCTCGCCGGTTCCCCAGATCGTGAGCGCGAGCAGCGCCTGGTTCATGGCCTTGACGGCGTCGCCCGCGCCGACCGGGCCGCAGTGAACGATTTTCTTCCCGAACGCTTCGATCACCGGGTGGACGCGCGCAAGATCGTCGGCGTCGCCTCCGCACATGACGGTCAGTGTTCCTTCTTCGGCGCCGCGAACGCCGCCGCTTACCGGCGCGTCGATGAACCCGACCTTCTTCGCGGCCAATCGCCCGGCGATGCGCCGCGACGTCGCGGGATCGCCGGAGGTGCAGTCGAGGAGCGTCGCGCCGCTCTTGATGCCCTGAAGCAAACCAGCCTCGAGCACGTGCTCGACATCCAGTGACGTCGAGAGGCACGTGATGACGACGTCCGCGCTTCCGGCCGCCTCGGCCGCACTCTTTGCGTGTCGCGCCCCGCTGTCGCGCGCGAACGCCGCCGCGCGCTCGGCGGTGCGATTCCAGACGGTGAGGGGAAACTTCGCGGCTGCAATACGCTTGGCGATTGGACGGCCGATAGCGCCAAGGCCGATGAAGGCGACGGAGAGCATGGCGGCGAATCTAACACCTGTTCTCGGCCGCGCCGCCGACTGTTACAGGCTAAACCAGTACGATCCCTTGATCAGAAAGACGTTGCCTGGATGTGCGCCGAACAAAGCCCGCGCGTCGTTGCGCGCATTGAATCGCGGCACGAGACCGCCGGGGGAAGACGTGCGTTCCTGCGCCCACACAAAGTACAGCGTCGATCCGGGACGATACTCCCACCGCACCACCGAATTCGAGCGGAACTGCCGGAAGTTGAAGTCGTCGAGCGCGCCCCCGTTGTACGGCTGATACCGGCTCGCGTACGACGCCGCGCGCGGATCCGCCAATTCCATCCAGTTCGAGTAATCGCCGCCTGTCATGAACGGCTGAGCGTACACCTGCAGCGACAGCGTCGGAGTCGCGGTGAAGTTGAAGCGCGTGGTCACGGAAAGCGTCCGCTGGTCGAGCCGCGCGAAGGTGTAGTGCGTCGTGTCGCTGGCGACGTCGCCAAAGTTGCCATACCACTGCGAGTCGTTGATACCGTGGTCGAGGCTCACACCAAGATCGGCACTGAACCGGCTTGCGACCTTCAACGTGACCGATGGGCTGATGCTCGTGTAGCTCGAGCGCCCTTCGTCGCTCTTCGACCAGTTGCCAAAGAGGTACGGGATGATCGACCTTCGATTGTCGCCCTCGACGCCAGCCCAGCCCCAGAGCGACCGCGACTGCCGGATCGCCGGGCCGCCGCGCGAACACAGGTCGCAGAACGATGGAGCGAGCGCATTGCCGCCTTCGCCGAAGTGCAGCCAGACATTGTTGGTGAGCTGCATATGCGAGTTGATGTTTCCGCCGAGCTCCTGCCGCAGACCATCGGCGGTCCAATTGGTCCACTGGTTGAGATTCGTCCCCCACTGGCGATACAGCTTCGTCGGTTTCCGGAGCTGCACCGCGTACCAGAGGTACTGGTTCTGCGCGTTTGCGCGCGAGAGGAAGCCGACGTCGTTGCTCTCGAAGCCGGGCGAGATAAACTGATAACCCGCGCTGAATCGCGTGATGCCGCCGCCATTCTTGTTGACGGTGAGTTGAAACGACGTTCCCTCGAGCGAGGTGCGTGTGGTATCGTAGATCGCGCGGTCTTCGAGTCGCTGAAAGTTGTGCACGCCGCTGCGCTGCGTGCGAGCGATTGCCTCAGCGGAGCCGCGCACCTGGCTGGCGGCGGCGTATGCGTTGACCGAGTAGCGACGATCGAAGAACTCGTGACGCGTGTCGATGCCGCCCGCGACTGCGTCGCGACGCATATACGCGTCGCTCCACTGATCCAGGTCGCGATGCACGCTGGTCGCCATCGCGCCGATGCTGCTCCTTCCGCCGCGGAAATCCTGTTGGAGCCGGCCCACGAGGTAGTTCGTTTGCGGCTCGATGGTCTTGTCACCCGGAGCCACTTCGCGCTGCGTGACGGCGTTCAGAAACGCGACGGACATTCCGTTGCTCAGACGGCCGGTGAGCTTCCCCGCGCCGATGATCGTCGACGCCGTTTGGTTGCCGTCGTCGTAGTAGGTGCTGCCGAGCTGCGGTGAGCGGCCGATGCGGCGCGAATAGAACAGACCCGAGCAGCTGCCGTCGTTGCAGTTCATGTCGAAACGGAACAGCCCCTGGCCCTCGAGGAAGAAGGGCCGCTTCTCCGGGAAGAATGTCTCGAACGCGCTGAGGTTCAGCACCGACGGGTCAGCCTCGACCTGGCCGAAATCGGGATTCACCGTTGCGTCGATGGTGAGGTTCGACGTCAGCCCGTATTTCACGTCGGCGCCCACGGTGCCCTGACTGCGCTGCTGGTACGCGAGCGGTCCATCGGGAACGTTGGCGGTTTTCGTCACGGTATACGGCGCGATCTCCAGGCGACGCGACGACGCGATGCCCGAAATGCCGGTCAGTTCGCCGAACTGCGACGCGATGCCAGCCTTCGAGCGACGATACAACGGCCAGCTATGACGCTCGCTATAGCGGGCGATCTCCCTGGTGATGGCGAGACCGAACGTGTGCGTCGCGGCGGCAGGGTACCGCAGCTGGTTGAGGGGGATCCGGAACTCTGCTACCCATCCCAGCGAGTCGATCCGCGCGGACGCGTCCCAGACGGCATCCCAGGAGTTGTCCTCCTCGCGGTCGTTGAGGATCGCGATGTCGCGCTTCACCCCGGCGGGATTTACGCCAAACTCGAAGCCGCTGCGTTTGTCGTGATACGAATCGATGAAGACCTTGATCTCATCCGACGCCGTACGCGCGTCGCGCCGGGCGAGCAGGGCGCGAATGCTGTCCGGGTGCGGATCGTAGGCGCGAACGATGACGTAGAGG
>DATBRO010000263.1:0-2238 GCA_036560265.1 Gemmatimonadaceae bacterium
CCATCCTTGCCGTCTTCGCTCACCCCGACGACGAACGCGTCATCGGTCCGCTGCTCTCTAAACTCGCGAGGGAAGGACGCGAGACCCATCTCGTGATTGCCACCGACGGCTCCAAAGGCGTTCGTGATTTCGCCCACATCCCTGCGGGACCGGAGCTTGCTGCTGCACGCACCAAAGAGGCGCAGTGCGCGGCCAACCGGCTCGGCGTGCGACAACTACACCTGCTCGGTCTTCCCGACGGCGGTCTCGCATCCTTCGAAGCGTTGGGCAAGCTACGGTCGGCGCTCGTGGCGATCATCGACTCGCTCAAACCCGCGGCGATCATCACAATGGGTCCGGAGGGAGGCACGGGCCATCCCGACCACCGGCTGGTGGGCGATGTCGTGACCCAGATCGTGCAGGGCGACGTGCGCTACGCGAACGTGGATCTGCTGTACGCGTCACTTCCGACGGAGCGTCTGCGCACCGCACCGCCGGCATCACCAACCGTGAACGGAATGGCGGAGGCGCTGCTCACTGTGCGCGTGCCGTTCGACGAGCGCGACCTCGCAGCGGGACGCGACGAGTTCGCTTGTCATCGCACGCAGTACGCGCCGGCGGAGATGGACTCGGTGAATAGGTATCTGGCGCACGCGTGGAGCGGGATGGTGTGGTTGCGTCCGTGGAACGGGACGCTGCACGATCCCGGGATTTTTGAACCGTAGAGGCTAGTTGACCCACGCCGCGCGCTCTTCTTTCGTCAGCTCGGGGACGACTCGGCGTCCTTCTGCATCGGAGCGCAAAGCTGCCTCGATGATTGCCATCACCGTAGCACCATGCTCGGGTGTTACGGCGTTCGGCGCTCGCCCATGCAGCGCTTCACGCAATGCGACATAGTATCCGCGCTGATCACCAGGCGCCGCCTTGAGCGCGCGCGTATTGCCGGTAGCTCCTTCGTACAGCACTGCATCGTCGGGATCGAGTCCCCAATCCGGAGAGCCCGGCAGGACGCCAGCGCGGAGCTGATCCTCCTGGATATCCGGCTTCTGCTTCACCACGCTCGCCCGTTCGCCATGCACAGCGAAACGCGCGCTCCCGCCGGAGACGAGCGAGCCGGCCCCGAGAGTCGCGACCATTTCGCCGTAGCGCAGCACGAGGTGGAAGAAGTCGTCGGTTCTGCCGCCGCGACGTTGCTTCGCGAGCGTCGCCTGCACGCTGTCCGGAATTCCGAACAGCAACAGCGTCTGATCGATCAGATGCGGGCCGAGGTCGTAGAGGAGACCCGCGCCCGGCCCGGGAATTTCGCGCCAGCGGTCACGAACATCCGGGCGATAACGATCGATACGGGATTCGAACAGAACGATCTTACCGATGAGATCCCGGCGTATCACGTCCTGGACCGTGAGAAAATCGCTGTCCCAGCGTCTGTTCTGGAACACCGAGAGCAAAACGTTTTTCTCGCGCGCGACAGCAGCGAGACGTCTCGCCTCCTCGACGGTAATGGTGAACGGCTTGTCGACCACGACATTGCGGCCGGCACGCATCGCCAGCTCGGCGAGCGGCACGTGCGTTTCATTGGGACTCGCGATTACGACTAGGTCTACATCCGGATGCGCCCCCAGCGCCTTCGGATCGGACACGACCTCGACATCAGGAAGGACGCCGGAGACATCTCCGGGGCGGCTGGATGACACTGCGGTAATTCGATAGCCGTCTGTCGCCTGGAGCAGCGGCGCGTGGAAGGTCTTTGATACGAAACCGAAGCCAATCAGGCCGACTCGAATCGGTGAGCTAGGCGCCAAGCAACTCCTTCACTGCCCGATCGGCTTCGCGCGGTTTCTCTCTTGACGATCAGCAAGCAGAGCGTCGACGGAGAACCTGCCGGCTCCCATGAAAGCGAGGGCGAGGCTCGACCCAAGAAGCAGGAATTCGAGCTCATAGCGCGAGAATCCATTCTTGAGCTGGACCAGCAGGATGGCACCGAGCATGTCGCACACGAAGCCGAGCGCGACCAGACGAGTCAGCAAACCTATCACGAGAGCGATGCCGCCGAAAAACTCGAGCAGCCCGATCAACGGTCCCATCAAGCCTGGGAACGGAACGCCCATGTCGGTGAACGCCCCAGTAACGCCGGCGAAACCAAAGACGAACAACTTCTGCGCACCGTGTCTGATGAAGATCGTGGCAACGGCGACCCGAAGTACCGCGAGTCCGAGGTTTAGTGAGCGGGAAGAAGAGCGAAACAAAGACATCGGGACA
>DATBRO010000264.1:0-5402 GCA_036560265.1 Gemmatimonadaceae bacterium
GGGAGATCTCGACTGGATCACGCTCAAGACGCTCGAGAAAGAGCGCGAGCGCCGCTACGAATCGGCCAACGCGTTCGCGGAGGACCTCGAGCGGCATCTGGCGAACGAGCCCGTCGTCGCAAGCCCGCTGACCGGCACATATCGTCTGCGCAAGTTCGTGCGACGGCACCGCCTGGCGGTCAGCTTCGCCGCGACCGTCGCCCTGTTGTTCATTGGATTCTCCATCGCGACGACCATTCAGGCGCGGCGTATTGCACGCGCGCGCGCGACCGCCGTCGCACGACAGGGACAGGCCGAAGATCTCATCGGCTTCATGCTCGGCGACCTGCGGACGCGTCTCACGAGCGTGGGGCGGCTCGACGTGTTCGACCAGGTGAGCAAGAAAGCCGAGGAGTACTTTGCGGCGGTCCCGGAATCGGACCTGAGCGCGGCAGAGCTGTTCCGGCGCACGCAGGCGCTCACGCAGCTCGGCCAGGTGCGCGTGGACCAGGGGGATTTCCCCACTGCGATGCGCGCGTTCCGACAATCGCTCACGCTCGCGACTGGACTCGCGCGCCGCGACACGCTGAACGCCGAGTGGCAGCTCGGACTCGGCGCGAGCCACTATTGGGTTGGGTTCATCCACTGGCGGCAGAACGACCTGGATTCGGCGCTCGCGCATTTCGTTCCTTACCTGCGGATCACGGAGACACTCGTCGCGCGCACACCCGACACTCTCAACTATCGCTTGGAGCTCGGGGCGGCGACGAGCAACATCGGGTCGGTGAAGGAAACGAAGGGAGATCTTACGGGCGCGCTGGCGTCGTTCCGCGCGTCGATCGCCGCGAAGGAATACGTGGTGCGTCGCGATTCCTCGAAGCTGGATTGGCAGGTGAGCCTGGCGAACAGCTACAACTCGGCGGGCGCGATCCAGCGGAAGCTGGGCGATCTCGCGGGCGCGGAACGCACGCATCGCGCGGAGCTGGCGCTCAAGCAGCGGCTCGTCGCTCGCGACCCGGGGAACGCACAGTACTTGATGTATCTGGCGCTGGCGGAATCGTATCTGGGCGAGCTGCTGGTGATGCAAGGCAATGTTGCCGCTGGCGCCGCGTCGATCGATTCGGCGCGCGCCAAATACGCGTTGCTCGCCGCACGAGACACGGCCAATCCCGATCGTCGCCGGATCCTGGCGAACATGGATCGGCTCGTGGCGGTCGCGGCACTGGAACGTGGGGACGCGACCACCGCGCTGCGCGAGTCGAAGGCAGCCAGAGCGTTGGTGGACCCACTCATCGCCCGGACGCCGACAAATAGCCTGTGGGAAACGTCGCTGGCGCGCGCGCTCACGACGCTCGGCTCGGCGCTCGCCGCCGCTGGAAGAACGGGTGAGGCTGAGGCGACAGAACGGCGCGCGTTGTCCATCCTGGAGCCGGCGCTCAAAAGAAAACCGCTCGATCAGAACCTGCGGTCGTTCGCGGCCGACGCGCAGCTCGCGTTGGGCGAGGTGTTGGAACGGAAGAGCGATTTCACGGGCGCGCGCGCGGCGTGGACGGCGTCGTTCACGACCATCGACTCGCTCGCGCGCGCCGGACGTCTCACGGACAATCTGGCGCTGCGCTCGATGGCGCTGCTGCGCCTGAACCGGGTCGAGGACGCACGGCCCGATGTTGGGGAACTGGTGCGCCGCGGCTATCGTCGTCCCCGCTGGGTAGCGCTCGTCCGAGAAAAAGTCTCCGTCAACCCTCCAAAGGAACTCTGAGATGCCGCCAAATCCTGATCAGACGGTTGGTGTGACCTTCAACCCACAGAACAACCCGCAGTTCACATTCGATAACGATCCCGTGAGGATGACGGCGGCGGGTAAGGTGATCTTCAACCGGCTGGGAAGCACAGGGTGGACGTTCGTGGGGGCGCAGGTAAAGAACGCTCCGGCGGGTCAGTTCACTCCATCGGTGAATCCCGGCGGCCAGGTGATGCAGATCAACGACCTGTGGACGGTGATGGGGCGGTGGCAGTACAGGATCACCGTCGCGGTGAACGGCCAGCAGTACACGAGTCCGGATCCGGAGATCGTGAACGAGCCACCGCAAGCCGGCGCGTAACTGCACGACGGGCGGGCTGGAGTTCCCACGAGTCGCGCAACGTCTGCGCGAGGGAACCCAGTCCGTTCCTTAAGGATCCTTAAGGTGAGGCGGACCCCAGCCACTCCTTAACGTCGGACGCTCTCCAGCGATGATCTTGCACGAGTGTGATTTGGGCTACACATTCGTTTGGTAAGCGTACGTCGGCCGGCGTTGGCCTCCTCCAAGCGGTTTCTCCCCTGCCGAGTCGATCCTGAGCCGAGTTGCGCACGGTACGGCCAACGGAAAACACGCGAACGGCGCCCCGACTACGCAGAGTGAGGTGGTCGTGGCATTGCCGCTCCTCGTCGTCTGCCGCGGAGGTGGAGACGCGGTGCTGCTCGAGCCGCTGCGCGACGATCCGCGTATCGAGCTGTTCGTCACCGATCACCTGACCCCCACATGGGTCACGTTCGCGCAACGCGTCGCCGCCGGCATCATGCTGCTCGCGACAGACGATCCCCTCGGAGCACTGGTGTACGCGCGTACCGCGGGCATCGAAGGGACGATCCTGCTGTCCGTCGACGCGACTCACCGTCGGGATTGCGCCGAGCTCGAACGCGTGGGCGGAGCGTCGTGCGTCCAGTTACCGCTCGACCAGTGCGCGCTCGATCGCATCGTCGCCGTGCTCGGCGAGACGCACAGCGCCGCCAGCGTGGAGCCGACGCTGCGCCTGCTGTTCGATCCTATCGGCCGAGTGGTGCGGTATCGCGACAAGGCGACGCGACTCAGCCAGCGTGAATTTGCGCTGCTCCACTGTCTGGCGCAGCACCCCGGACGGCCGGTACGGGCGGATCAAATCCTCGGCTACGTCTGGGAGAACGCGTCGTCGGGCCGGTCGCGACAGATCGTGGACGTGTACGTCTGCCAATTGCGACGCAAGCTCGCGCGCATCGGCTTGCCGAACACCATCAAGACGTTGCGCGGGTACGGCTACACGCTGGAGCGGGCACTGTAACACAGCACCGCATCAGCGTACCGTACCGCTAGGCGTTGGCTGGCTCGCGGCGCGGGTTGAGCGACCGCTCGCGCGTGGCGGCGAGCAGGCGGCTCCAGCGGTCCCAGGCTTCCATCAAGTCGGCCGGGCCTCGCATCAGCTGATACTTGTCGCCGCGGGCGCGCTTCTCGCGCCGCTCGAGCACCGTGAAGCGCGCGTGCACCCGCGCTTCCACATCGAGGAGGTCAACGTCGGTGAGCGTCTCGATCCATGCCATGCTGATGCGGTCCGGAAGAACTCTCATTCAATACTCTCCTCGCGGCGTCTCTGCTGGAACGCCTTTAGGAAAGGTACACTCCAGGCCACCCGGGAGCACCGCGACCCTCGCTTGGGGCACTCAATGACGCCGGACCACCCCCGCGCGACCTAACGCGGCTTGTCGACGACGACGGCCCCGCTTTTCATCACCCACTTCACACCGTTGATCACCATGCCGATGTCGGCGAGCGGATCGCCTTCGACTGCGACGATGTCGGCGAAGTAGCCCGGCGCGAGCTTGCCGAGGCTTTTCTCCATGCCGAGGATCGCGGCGCCATTCGCCGTAGCGGTGGCGAGCGCCTGCGCCGGTGTCATCCCGACCTGCACGTACCATCCGAGCTCGCGAGTGTTCTGCCCGAACATGTGGAAGACCGCGTCGGAGCCCATGCCGAACTTCACGCCCGCTTTGAACGCGCGGCGCGCTGTCTCGATGTTCCGGAGACGGAACGAATCGAGTGCCGCGACTTGGGCCGGCGTGTAGCGGAAGTCCTTCGCGTACTCGGCGTAATACCGATTGTGATCGATGGTCGGCACGTAATACGTGCCGCGTCGCACCATCTCGGCCAACGTTGCGTCGTCGATGTCGATCGCGTGCTCCACGGTGGTCGCGCCCGCGCGCACCGCGTCGCGCGCACCGTCGGGACCGTACGAGTGAATCGCGATGGGCTTCCCTGCCGCCCGCGCGGCGTCGACTGCAGCTTGCATCTCCGACAGCGTGAACGTCTCGACTCCGGTGACGTCGGCGCCGCTGCCCGTCGAACCGTACACCTTGATGTAGTCCGCGCCGCTGTCCGCCTGCGTCTTTACGAAGCGACGGATGGACTCGAGTGAGGAATCCGGTGACAGACGACGCTTTGAAAGCCCCCAGCCGGCGACGAACAGGCGGGGACCGGTCCAGCCTCCCTTCGCCACAGAATCGCGCAGCGCGACGTCTGCATAGCGACTCGCGCCGAGGTCGCGGATCGTGGTCACGCCGCTCTCGAGGGTCCGAAACAGGTTCGTCTTCGCCTGCACGACCAACTGCTCCTTGGTCTTCGACGGCTGACGCCAGGGGTCGGTGCCGGATTCGGGATCCCAGGAGTACGTGACGTGCGTGTGGACGTCGATGAGGCCGGGGATCGCGGTGTAGCGCGCGAGATCGATGATCTCCGCGCCACTCGGTGTGGGCAGCGGCCTGTCGGTAGCCCACGGCATCACGCGCATGATCCTGTCGCCGTCCACGAAGATGACGCCGTTCGGAACAACGCTTCCGTCGCCGACGACGACCGCTTTGAACCGGAGCACTTTCGTTTGAGCGGAGACCGGTGATATCGGAATGACGGCCAGCGCAGCCGCAGTGGCCACAATGACGACGAGACGGCCGGATGCGGTGGATTGAACGAAATTGGCGGATGAACTGCTTGGGTCAGCCATGAGAATTGAGCCGGGTTTCGTACAGTACGGCCCGATACGGTGCGCGGACTTTCGGTACTCGTCTCGCCGAGCGTAGCTTTATCATGGGCCCGTCGAGATCAGGGAGTCGGCGTGCCGGTGACAGCAAAGTTGTCCAAGCTATTCTACGATACCTTGGGCGAACAGATCGCCAACGAATTGGTGGAGTGGTTCAATCAGGTGGACGCCACGTATAGGGCCGACCTTCGAGACATCAACGAGCTGAATTTCGCGCGGTTCGACGCGAAGCTCGAACAACGACTCGCCCAGTTCGATGCCAAGCTCGAACAGCGACTCGCCCAGTTCGAGGCCAAGGTCGAGCAGCGATTCGCGCAGCAAGATGTGAAAATCGAACGGCTTGGGGCAGAGCTTCATGCGCAACTGGCTGACTTTGAGCTCAAGATCGAGCGGCGACTTGGCGCCCTCGAAGCCACGATGGAACGACGCTTTGGCGAACAGACGCGCTGGTTCTACCTCGCGTGGGCGACCCTGCTGGCATCGAACATCGGGCTCTGGCTACGGTAAGCTCGACTCGATGAACTCACAGAGACTTTCCCTTCCACTCGCCGCAGCGGCTCTTGTGCTGCTCGGCGCCTGCGCGCGGAGCGCCCCGACTG
>DATBRO010000265.1:0-16421 GCA_036560265.1 Gemmatimonadaceae bacterium
TTGACGTCCACGATTTCGGCAACCGGTCGATCGCCGGACGTGAGCAGCAGCACGACGCGGCCGGATGAGCAGCTCGTCGTACCGATCGCGCTCGACATTTCCAGTCAGGATCTCCCTCGGGTGATCGTCCGTGGAGATTCGGCCGCGACCCTGCTCAGCGATCCATCAGGCTTTGATGTTCGGCGACGCGGCGGGCTGGGAACGTTCGTCACCGCCGATCAGATCGCGGCGAGACATTTCATGCAAACGATAGACGTCTTCCGCACAATTCCCGGTGTCGAGATCGACCGGAACGGGACGGTGGCAATCCAGCGCGGGGAGATTTCGATCAAGAAGGTGTGCGCGGGGGCGCAACTGTTCGTGGACGGCGTCCCGATGGCGCCCGGCCCGGCTCCGCTGAACGCTCGCGACGGCGCGAAATCGACCGCGTTCGACATCAACGAGATCCCCGTCTCCAGCATCCGGGGGATCGAGATCTATCGCGGGCCTGCGACCACGCCGATGGTGCTTCGCACGCAGAATACCGTCTGCGGCACCGTCGCCATCTGGACGAAGTAGCGGGACCACGCGTGGAAATGCCAAGAGGCAACGGTTGTAAGTCGTCGCCTCTCAATAGCAGGGGTGGGACTCGAACCCACGACCCCGGCATTATGAGTGCCGTGCTCTAACCACCTGAGCTACCCTGCCAATTCACAACAAATGTAGCGCGAAACAAGCTTCGCATTAACTCACGCATTGAAACGATTTGCTGTCTCCCGCGCGCCAGCGATGACGGTGTGGGACCCGCCTGAGCGACTTTTGTGTCGAGGTGCAGCACGCGTGTCGCAGCATGCGTGTCTTCCACGCTGTGCGGTGGAACCGGCTCGGGTGGCGGAACTGGTAGACGCAGCGACCTGCGAAATCGCTGACCGAAAGGTCGTCCGGGTTCGAGTCCCGGTCCGAGTACGGGCAACTCACTGCGATTGACACCCGTTGGCGCACGCAGGTAAATTCTCAGTACTTCGCAGGTCGCTGCAGACGGGGTGGACACTCTCGGGTGTCGCCCCGTTTGTCTTTTGAAATCACAAACTGTGATTTCAAGACTGCCTCACTCGCGTCAGGGCAAAAAAGACCGGCCGGCCCTTTCGGACCGGCCGGCCTTTCATAGCGGGGGCGGGATTTGAACCCGCGACCTTCGGGTTATGAGCCCGACGAGCTACCAGGCTGCTCCACCCCGCGTCAGTGGAGTAAACCTACAAATACCGGCGGGATGGGTCAACTTCTCGCGCCGCGTTCACCCATCCGCGCCTCCGATAGAGCCACCAGCCGATTCGCTCGTAGACATAGGTGCGGAATGCCGCCAACCGGTCGTGAGGATCGTGCGCTGACCGCGTCTGGTCGCCCCGCTCCAACGAAGGGAGACACGTGACGCGCATGCCGTCATGTTCGTACGTCGCGCACGCGCGGCGCGTGTGCAGTGGTGACGTGACGACCGCAATGCTCCGCGCGCCCAACTCGCGCAGCCGGCGATCGATGGCGATCGTTTCGTCGTGCGTCGACTGGCCGGAGTTTTCAACCAGTATCCAGCGATCCGAGACGCCCGCGAGGTTGATGAGCCGTCGCTGGTCGGCATCGCTATCGACTGTAGCGTCGGATCCGCAGCACACCCGACTCGTGACGAGCCTCGGCGCGACGCCGCGGCGAATGAGATCGAGAGCCATCAGAAGCCGGTCGCTGCCGAATACCGTCAGCGTTCCGCTCGACGTCACCGCACTCGAAGGCACCACCACGGCATCCACCCCCTGACTCGGAAGTGCGTCGGCGCGAACCCAACGAGCGATCGATCCGGAAAAGACGGTCGTCATCGCGATGAGGAACACGAGGGTCAGGAGGACGATGTCCGCGATCCACAAGCGGCGCACCAATCGCCCGAAGGAGCTGCCGAGCGCGCACAGAAGGGCGAATATCACGACGTCTTGAATCGAAAGGTCCCAATTCAAAACCGTCCCGAGACCAAGCTCCGCCGCGAGCATTCCGAGCAACGCACCGGCGACGAAACCGGACGCCGCAAGTCCCGTTCGCAGCGATTCGCGAATGCGCGCGAGCGCCTCGCTGCTCCTCGATCGAAGCGTCAACGTCTCACCGCGACGTCACCCATCCGCGACGCCGATACTCGAGGAATCCGACTTGCTCGTAGAGATAGAACCGGAATGACATGAGACGGTCTCGCGCGATGAGCGGTTTGTTCGTCTGCGCGCCACGCTCGAGCGCGGGCACGCAGAATACCCGGAATCCCACGTTTTCGAACGTCGCGCAGGCGCGCCGCGTGTGCCACGGTGAGGTGACAAGCGCAATGCTGCGCGCGCCGAGTGGCCGAAGTCGACGATCCATTGCGAGCGCTTCGTCGTGCGTGTTGCGGACGGGGTCCGGAACGAGGATCCAGCGATCGCGCACCCCCGCCAACTCCACGAGCCGCTGTTGGTCCGCATCGGACGTGAAGGCCAGGCCGGATCTACGAAATGTGACACGCGTCGTCAGAAGTCGCGGCGCGACGCCCCGTCGCACGAGCTCGATGCCCGTCAACAGCCGGTCGGCGCCAATGTCCGACAACGATTTACCGGTCGTGACGTTCGCGGCGAGGACGACGACGGCGTCCACGCCACCGGCCGGCAGCGAGTCCGCGCGAATGCCGTGAATCGAGAGGCTGGTCATGACCGGCGTGAAGGCGAGGAGCCACATCGCACAGAGCAGCGCGATATCGATGGCCAGGAGATACCGCGTGAATCGCACCGACACGCTGCCAACGGCACCGGCGAGTGCAGACACCAGCACGCCGGGGATCGCGAGGTTCTCGCTGTTCAGGGACCAGACGCCGAGCTCCCACAACAGCATGCCGAAGAGCGCGCCGGCGACGAGGCCCACAGCCGGCCGACCCGTGAGCGCGAACTGACGAATGCGGGCGACTGGCGCGCCGCCGGCCTCGCTCAACTCAGGGACGTCCGGCACCCAGCCGGCGCAGCAGATCGCCGAGTCGCTTCATCTCGGCGCCGTAGGTCGCCCAGTCCTCGCCGCGGAGCGCAGCCCTGGCCTTTTCGTATGCGTCGGACGCATCGCGCGCGAGCTGCGCCGCCGTCTCGTTCGCGCCGATCGGCGCCTCCGCGCGCGCGACGTTGGGCGCGCTGGTACCGCCGCCGAAGAGCCGCACGAGCGCCGCCTCGAGCGTCTCCTCCATCGCCACCCGGCTCTCGTGCGCGGCAACGACGCGCTTGAGCTCGGGAATGCGTCCGCCCTGCGCTCGCAGATACAACGGTTGGACGTAGATCAACGATTCCTCGATCGGAATCACGAGGAGCTCGCCGCGAATCACCTCGGAGCCGCGCTGGTCCCAGAGCGAGATCTGCCGCGCGACTTCGGTGTCTTGATTGATGCGGTTCACGATCTGCGACGGCCCGAATACGAGGCTCTGCCGCGGGAAGCGATACACGACGAGCTTGCCGTAGTTGTCGCCGTCGTTCCGCACCACCATCCACGCCGCGAGGTTGTCCTTCTGCCGCGGCGTGAAGGGACGCATGAGGACGTACTCGGCGTTCTTCTCCCCGGGCAGACGCGTGACGATGTGCCGCATGAACGCTTCGGCGTTGGGCTCGGTCCCGCGCTGGACGGTCGGGATCTGCCACTGATCCTCGCGATGGTAGAACGTCTCGGGGTCCGTCATGTGAAACGTGCCGTACAGGAACGACTGCGCCGCGAACAGCACGCCAGGGTATCGCACGTGCGCGCGGATGTCGGCGGGCATCTCCGACATCGGGTGCAGCAACCCGGGATAGATGCGCCCGAGCGTGCGGATCATCGGATCGTTTGGGTCCGCGAGAAAAGCCCGCGTCGATCCGGTGTAAGCGTCGATCACGACCTTCACGCTGTTGCGCATGTAGTTCATGTCGTTCGCGAGCGGCTGCGAGTACGGGTACCGATCGGTCGCCGTGTACGCGTCGACGAGCCACACCAGCCGCCCCTCGTTCGTGATCACCATGTAGGGATCGGGATCGAAGACCAGGAACGGGAGCGCGAGCTGGGCGCGCTCGATGACGTCGCGATGGAAGAGGATGCGCGTCTTGTCGGTGAGGTCGTTCGACAGCACGATGTTCATCGACCCGAAGTGGAACGCGAAGAGCAGGCGGCGCGCGAACGAGCCGATGGGGACGCCCGCGCCGCCGTCGTACGACGAATACACCGCCGCGTCGCCCTGCCCCGACGGGTAGTCGAATTCCTTCTGCCGTGACGGCGCGAGCACGAACTCGTTGGAGATCTCGCCGAAGTAGATCTCTGGCCGCTTCACCGTGATCGGCACCGACGACACTGGCGGAAGATCCTTGATCCAGAGCACCGGCAGCCCCTCGGCGGTCACCTGGTTCGACGGGCCCAGCGTCACGCCCATGCCGTGCGTGTACGTGAGATGCTCGTTGATGAACGTGCGGGTCGGAAGCGCGGCCGTGTTGAGCTCGCGCGGCGACAGCAGCACCTGCCGCTCCTCGCCGTTGATGTTGTAGCGGTCGTCGTCGACGGAGACAAAATCGTAGTACGTGCGAATCGATTGGATCTGGCCGTACGTCTGGAGCAACGGCTCGCGATCCCACAGGCGCACGTTGCGAACGGTGACCTGGTTCGCTTCGATGTCCTTCATCGTGAGCGGATGAGCCAGATTGAGATCACGCCGCTCGACCGCGTCGAGCCCCCACGCCTGACGCGTCGCCGCGATGTGGTACTGGATCTGCCGCGTCTCTTGCGTGAGCTCGTTGGGTTGCACGACGAGCCGCTGGTATAACCCGGGAAGCACGCCGCCGAACACGACGTTCCCGGCGACCACCGCCGCCACGGCGATCGCCGCGCCCCGCACGACGCGTCCGCTGCGCGCATACCATATAAGGGTGGCCGCGGCCGCGACCATCACGACGGCGACGGCGCGAAGCAGCGGAAGCCGGACATGGAGATCCGTATACGAGGCGCCGAACAGCACGGTGCGTCGCGCGAGCAGGAGCGACGGCACGTCCACCAGCAGCACGCGCGTCGCGGCAACCAACAGGATCGCAGCGCCGAGTATGGCCAGGTGCATCTGCGCCCGCGGCGTGACGTAGAAGCGGATCCCCTGCACCTGCCCCCGCGCCTGCATCGTCATGCCGATGTCGCTGCGTCCGATGTAAATCGGAAGCACGATGAGGACCAGCGACAGGAACAACGTCGCGCTCGCGAACGTGAGCACGTTCTCGACCATCGGAATGGTGAAGACGTAGTACGCAACGTCGCGGCCGAACACGGGATCGGTGACGCCGAACGGCGTGCGATAGAAGAACTGCGCGAGCTCGCGCCAGTTGCCGGCCGAACCGAGCGCGAGGATCAGTGACAGCAGCAGGGCGATCGGGACGACGAACCAGGTCGACAGCCGCTCGATGAGCACCTTGGGCCCCGCCTGCGCCCACTCCGATGCGTCGCGAATGTGGAGATTCTTCGTCGGCACACCTCGCAGCGCGATGCGCGCGTTCGCGTACATGATGATGAACCCGCCGATGCCGGCGGCGAGGCCGAGCGACCACTGCGCGATGATCTTGGTGAGGAAGACGCGCTCGAAGCCGACGTCCGTATACCACAGCCAGTCGGCGAGGCGCGCCGCTACCGGCGTGCCGATGAGGAAGAACAGGACGACCGCGATGAGCGTGTTGCGCACGAGCCGACTCGGGCCACGCGGCGACGTCAGTCGAAGTTCGCGATCGAAGGGAAGGGTCATCGTGAGTCCGGTTCAGCAATACGGTACAGCAATTCCTTGCCTCTCACCATGCCGAACTCCTCGCGCGCGATGCGCTCTTGCGTCTTTGGATCGGTGAGCACGCGCTCCTTGTAGCGCTTGAGCGAGTCGACGAGATGGCCGATGGAGTCGATCTCGCGCACGAGACGGATGTGTTGCCGGTGCTGCCGGTACAGGTCCATGGTACCGTACTCGCCGCCCTGAATGGCGAACCAAATCGCCGCGGCGCCAACGGCTATCCAGAGGAGTCGCTGCAGGCGCTCGCGTGACGACGTCACAGGTGTTCCTGTTCAGAGCCCGTATACCGCCCCACCCGGATATTCTGCCGCATTGCCGAGCTGCTCCTCGATACGCAGGAGCTGATTGTACTTCGCGACGCGATCAGTGCGGCTCGCCGAGCCGGTCTTGATCTGTCCGGCCCCGGTGCCGACCGCGAGGTCCGCGATGAACGTGTCCTCGGTTTCGCCGGAGCGGTGCGAGATCACCGACAGGTACCCCGCGGCGCGCGCCATGTCGATCGCCTCGAGCGTCTCGCTGAGCGTGCCGATCTGGTTGACCTTGATCAGAATTGCGTTGGCGACGCCACCCTCGATGCCGCGCGCCAGTCGCTCGGTGTTGGTCACGAAGAGATCGTCGCCGACGAGCTGGCAGCGATCGCCAATCGCGGCCGTGAGCTTCGTCCAACCTTCCCAATCATCCTCGGCGAGACCGTCCTCGATCGACACGATCGGGTATTCGTCGATCCAGCGCTTATACAACTCGACCATCGCGTCGGAGTCTTTCTTGCCCGCGCCGCTCTTCTTGAAGAGGTACAAACCGTCCTTGTAGAACTCGCTCGCCGCGGGATCGAGCGCGAGCGCGATCTCCTTCCCCGGCTGGTATCCCGCGGCCTCGATCGCCTCGAGGATCACCTTGAGCGCTTCCTCGTCGTCGCGCAGATCCGGCGCGAAGCCGCCCTCGTCGCCGACGCCGGTCGCGAGCTTGCGCGCCACGAGCACTTTCTTGAGCGCATGAAAGACCTCCGCCCCCATGCGCAGCGCGTCGCTGAACGTCTTCGCGCCCACGGGCACGATCATGAACTCCTGAAAGTCGATGGTGTTCGTGGCGTGCGCGCCGCCGTTGAGAATGTTCATCATCGGCACCGGAAGGACGCGCGCGAGCGGACCGCCGAGGTAGCGAAACAGCGGCATGCCGACCGATTGCGCCGCCGCGCGCGCACTTGCCATGGAAACGGCGAGGATGGCGTTGGCGCCGAGGTTGGCTTTGTTCGGTGTCCCATCCAGATCGATCATCGCGCTGTCGATCGCGAGCTGTTCGCCGGCATCCATGCCTTTCAGCGTCGGCGCGATCGTCTCCTCGACGTTCTGCACGGCCTGACGCACGCCTTTGCCGTTGTATCGTTCCGCGTCGCCGTCGCGTAGCTCGATCGCTTCATGCTCGCCGGTGCTCGCGCCGCTGGGCACCGCGGCCCGGCCCAAGATGCCCGACGTCAGGTAGACGTCTGCTTCGACAGTCGGATTTCCACGGCTGTCGAGGATTTCGCGGGCGATGATTCTGTCGATGATGGCTGGCATTCTCGGGCTATTCCCTTCTCTCTCCCTCGGGTGCGACTGCGTGTTCCGCGGTGTGAACGCCGTACAGGCGCTGCATCTCCGTCGCCATGCGCGACCACACGAGCTCCATGAGCCGCGTGCGGTCATCGTACGTGTAGCCCTGGGTCGGAACGGGCTCGAGGAAATGTATATGGACGGTGCCGCTGCGGACGATGAAGGAACCCTTCGGCATCACCTCGCGCGTTCCGTGAACGATTGTCGGGATGACGGGCGACTGTGACGCGATCGCGAGCACGAACGGTCCCTTCTTGAAGGGACGCAAGTGATAGTCGCGTCCGCGCGTCCCTTCGGGGTGGATAATGACGGAGCGGCCGCGCTTCACGTCGTCGGCGGCGTGCTTGTACGACTCGAATGCCGCCTTCTTGTTGTCGCGATCGATGAAGACGATGCCCGCCGCCTCTGCCGCGCGCCCGAAGATCGGGAGCTTCCGAAGCTCGGCTTTCGCGATCCAGGTGTAGCGCGGGATGACCGCCGCCAGCGCGAAGATGTCGTACCAGCTCACGTGATTGGCGATGTACACGTGTCCCTTCGTCTCGGACATGCGTTCCGGGTCGTGCACCTTGACCTTCACGCCGGAAATGCGGAGGATCCCGCGACACCAGGCGTGCATGCATCGCTGATAGATCCCGCGCGGTTTCTCCTCGATGCCCAACATGCCGGCGACGAGCACCACCGGGCCGAGGAGCGCCGTGAGGATGAGAGTGCCGATGAGAACGAACGGCGTGTGCATCAGCGCGAAAAGTGATCGTACCCCGGAGGTGCCGCAACGCGCGTTCCGGCGCGAGTGAAATGCACACCGGGCTTCCCTTCGATGACGCGTCCAACCGCCGTGAGCGGAATCGCGAAGTGTTTGGCAAACTCGGCCTCGGGTAGCGGCGTACGCGCGACGAGGAGCAGCTCGTAGTCCTCACCGCCGGCGAGCGCGTCGTCGATCGTGGCGCCGGCGAATGTCGGCACCCGTTCCCTTTGAATCTCGATCGCGACGTCGCTCGCGGCGGCGAGATGAGCGGCGTCCCCGGAGAGACCATCGGAGATATCGATCGCCGCGAGCGCCCCACGCACGGCGAGCCAGCGGGCCTCGGCGATGCGGGCCGTGGGATGCGCGAAGCGCGCGCGTAGCTCGGGCGCGAGCGTCGTCTTCGCCTCGAACGCCCGCAACGCGGCATGGGGTCCGCCGAGTGCGCCGGTCACGTAGAGCAAGTCGCCGGGCCGGGCCCCCGCGCGCGTGAGCGGCGTGAACGCAGACCCGACGGCCGTCGTCGTAATGCCGAGCACGTCGCCATGCGCGAGATTGCCGCCCAGCACGACGGTGCCCGCGGCGCGCACGGCATCGCCGATGCCGTCGGCGAGCTCCATCAGCCCTTCGCGGGCACGCGGTGAGAGTTGCAGCGAGACCAGGACTCCTTGCGGTGACGCGGCCATGGCGGCGAGATCGCTGAGCGCGGCGGTGACGGCGCGGTAGCCGATCTCCCGGAGCGTGAGCCAGTCGCGACGGAAATGCACGTCCTCGATGGCGGCGTCGGTGCTCACGACCATTTGCTCCCCGCGCGGGACGCGCAGCACCGACGCGTCGTCGCCGATGTCCACGGCGAGAGGACCCCAGCGATCGCGGAGGCGTCGGATGAGATCGAACTCGTTGCCCGGCCCTAACGCGAAGTCACGCGTCATGAGTCAACGCGACGAAAGATCGGGAAGTTCCAGCAGAACCGGGTAGCGCGATGGAGCTGTTGTGATCGACCAGGCGTTCGGCAGCTGCGCGAGCGCGTCGTCGAGCGAAAAGCCGCGCGTGTCCTTCTGCCCGTGCTGCGCCAGACGTGCCGCGTGTCCGTGGACCCAGGCCGCGCACGCGGCGGCGTTCAGCGGATCGCCGGTTTGCGCGAGCAGTGTCGCGACCATGCCCGTGAGGAGATCGCCGCTGCCAGCCGCGGCCAGCAGCGGAGTGCCGCTCGCGCTGACGAGTCGAACGCCGTCCGGCGCGCTCACGATCGTCGGTTGTCCCTTGAGCAGCACGACGGCGCGCGTGTGGCGGGCCATGGGAACGGCGACATCGAACCGGTTCTTCAGGACGTCGTCGATCGGCTTGCCGGCGAGCCGGGCAAACTCCATCGGATGCGGCGTCAGCACGGCAGCGCGTCCGTCGAGCAGGATCGAGAGCGCGCCCACGTCCGAGTCGAAGATGTTGATCGCGTCCGCGTCGATGACGACCGGCCCCTTGAAATCGCGCAGCACGCGCTCGACCAGCGCGCGCGCGGCAGCTCCTCCGCCCAGGCCGGGGCCGAGCGCGACGACGTCTGCCCACTTGGTGACATCGCGCTCGACGTCGTCGGCCGACTGTGGCCACGGCGCGGTGAGCGATTGCGGCTCGGCTTCGCGAACACTCGCGAGCGTTTCTTGCGCGACGACCAGCTTCACCATGCCGATGCCGCTGCGCCATGCGGCACGAGCCGTGAGAATCGCGGCGCCGCTCATCCCCGGTCCGCCGCCGACGATCGCGAGCTTCTTGCGAGTGCCTTTGTGCGCGTCGGCAGGGATGTCCGGAACCTTCGCCGCGACCCACCTGCCGGTCACGACGATCGGAGCACCGTCGTCGAGGTCCGCGTGCGCGCCCAGCCCGATGTCGAGGACGATGATGCGGCCGCACGCGGCGCGCGCGACGAGGTGACCGCGCTTGAGCGTGCCGTACGTGAACGTGACGTCCGCGCGCGCCGGTTTGTGCGTTTGGCCCGTGGTCGCGTCGACGCCGGTGGGCATGTCGAGCGCGACGATCGCGGCGCCGCGCTCGCGCATCGGGCGCATTCCGGCCACCGCGGCGGCGATCGATCCGCGCGGCGCACCGGCGGATCCGGTGCCGAGCAAGCCGTCGATGACGATGCCTTCCCCTCTGAATGCGTCGCCGGATGCCGCCGCGCCGGCGTCGCTCGCGACGACTTCCACGAATGGGAGCGCGAGCTCCCGCTCGGCGCGGGCATCGTCGGTATTCGCGGGAATCGGTTCGGAGACGCGCACGACGACACCGGCGGCCGCCAGCGCGCGCGCAACCACCCACGCGTCGCCACCGTTGTTGCCAGGACCGGCGAAGACAAGCGCGCCGGCCCGTAGCCGCGAGCGGAATCGAAGAGCGATCTCGGCGGCAGTCGCAGCTCCGGCGCGCTGCATCAAAGCTCGCGACGGCGTGCCCGCGTCAATTGCGGCCCGATCGCGCGCGTCCGCTTCGGCGCTCGTTACGACCCGTACCAAATGAGGCGCGAGGGGCATGCTAGATCATAGGCAAGAACGGGAACGCGCGCGTTCCCGTACTTGCTATTGATCGAGGCTAGCCCGTCGCGCCGATCCCCGCGCACCACGGATAGTCGCGCCCGAACGCCCGATCGAAGTCGAAGACGTCCTCGAAATCCTCGCGCGTGTCGGTCGGCTGGCTGAGCAGCATTCCGAGCTCGACCAACGTGAACACGATTTGCCCGATGTCCCCTGTCGCGCGGATGCCCCAGTGCTCCAGCACCAGCTGAGACATGACTCCGAACCGTTCGAGCGCGAGGTCGCGACAGCCGGCCGCGAGCTCCTGCCCGGTGATGTGACGACGCTCGTCGAGCCGCTGCTGGCAATACTCGAGGCCCGCGAGCACGAAGAGATACGCGCGCTCGTCGTACCGCCGCTCACGCAGGCGGATGCGATCCATGATGCCGTCGCGAAAACTCAAGTCGGACACGGTCGGACGATACTCCTCTCAAAAACAAAACCGACGGGCGTCACGCGCCCGTCGGGAGAACAAAATGTGGAGGTGTCGCGCCGTACACAACAGCCAAAAAGCGGGCCAGTCACCGTTTATTACGTCTGTGCCCTAGCCTCTTGCGCTCGGCCAACGGTCATGTAAAACACGGGGATGCCCAGGAGGACGATGCCAAGCGTGATGGCGGTCGCCACGCGGCTCGACGGGTCGATGAGCGCGTTGAGCAGCAGATAGAGCGTCGAGAGCACGAACAACGCGGGCACGACCGGATACCCCGGCGTGCGGAACGCCGGCCTGTAGTCCGGACGCTTGCGCAGCACGAAGAGCGACGCCACGCCCAGCGCGTAGAACGGAACGATCGCGGTCACGAACGCGTCGGCGAGCTGCTCAAAGCTGCGCATCAGCACGAACGCCACCGCGAGCACGATGTTGATCGTGATCGCGACGTGCGGCGTATGGAATTTGGGGTGCACCTTCGCGACGCCGCGGAAGAACAGCCCCTCGTCGGCCATCGCGAAGAAGATGCGCGGTGACGTGAACAGCGAGCCGGTGAGCGCGCCGAACGTGGACAGCATGACCGTGACGCTCACGAAGACGACGCCGACGGGACCGATGATGCGTTGCGCGACGTCCGCCGCAACGAGCGGCGAATGCTGGATCTCCTCCACCGACAGCACCGCGAGATAGGCGATGTTGGCGAGCAGATAGATCATGATCACGGCGATGGTGCCGCCGATCAGCGCGCGCGGCAGGTTCCGCTCCGGATCCTTGACTTCGCCGCTCGCGAAGCTGAGATCGGCCCAGCCGTCGTAGACCCACAGCACCGACACGAGCGCGAGACCGAACTGGCTGATCGAGAAGCTGCCCGGCGGCACGGCCGGCGTGAAATGCCCGCCGGTGCGCGGCAAGCCGATGGCGAGCGCGGCGACGATGATGAACAACAGCCCGCCGTACTTGGCGATCGTGGTCAGGCCGATCACGCGCGTTCCCCACTGCACGCCCAGAATGTTGACGGTCCCCATCGCGATGATCGCGACTGCGGCGACGTAGCGCGCGTAGGCGTCGTACGGTGCAATAGCGGGATCGAAACCAAGCACGCGCAGGAAGTACGCCGCGAAAGTGATTGCCAGCGCCCCAACAGCGGCCGCGCGAATGACCGTCAGCTCGGCCCAGCCAAACAGAAACGCCGGCAGCCGGCCGAAGCCTTCCTTGATGAAGACGAACACTCCGCCGGTTTTCGGAAACGCGGACGCGACTTCGGAGAGCGAGAGCGCGCCGCACAGTGCGAGCAGTCCGCCGGCGAGCCAAATCGCGGCGAGCGGGAGCGGACCCGGAAGACGTTGCGCGATTCCCGCCGGCGATCGAAAGATCCCCGATCCAATCGTCGTCCCGATGACGATGAGGATCGCGCTCCAGAGCCCGATCTGGCGCTGGAGCGCAGGTTGGCGACTATCGCTCATGACGCAAAGGTGCTGGGTGTCAGGTGTTGGGTGCTAGACCGCCGGGCTACCGCCTAGCATCCAGCACCTATGACCTAGCACCTGTCGTGGCCGGCGCCGGGTACAGTGGGAACTCGGCGGCTAGCTCTCGCACCTCAGTACGCACGGCGCGAAGCATCGAGTCGTCTTCGGGCGCGCGCAGCACGCGGTCGATCATGCCGGCGATCCGGCGCATCTCCGCCTCCTGCATTCCGCGCGTCGTCACAGCAGGAGTGCCGACTCGCAGACCGCTCGTCACAAACGGCGAACGCGTCTCGTTGGGGACGGTGTTCTTGTTGACCGTGATCCCCGCCTTGTCGAGCGCAGTCTCGGCGACTTTGCCGGTGAGGTTCTCACCGCGGTTTCGCAGGTCGAGCAGCATGAGATGGTTGTCCGTCCCGCCGGAGACCACCTGAAATCCCTTCTCCATCAGCGCCGCGGCGAGGGTGCGCGCGTTGGCGACAACCTGCTTGCAGTACGTCTTGAACGAGGGGTCGAGCGCTTCTTTCAGCGCCACCGCTTTCGCGGCGATCACGTGCTCGAGCGGACCGCCCTGCGTGCCCGGAAACACGGATTTGTCGATTACCTTCGCGTGCTGCGCCTTGCACAGGACGATCCCGCCGCGCGGGCCGCGCAGCGTCTTGTGTGTCGTCGTCGTCACGACGTCGGCGTGCGGCACCGGCGACGGATAGACGCCCGTCGCCACCAGGCCGGCGAAGTGCGCCATGTCCACCATGAGAATGGCGCCGATCTCCTTCGCGACCTCGGCGAACTTCGCGAAGTCCACGACGCGCGAGTACGCGCTGTAGCCGGCGATGATCATCTTCGGCTTGTGCTCGTGCGCTTTGCGCCGCATGTCGTCGTAGTCGAGTAGTCCGTCCTTGGTGACGCCGTAGGAGATCGCCTTGTAGAGAATTCCAGAGAAGTTCACCGGCGATCCGTGCGTCAGGTGCCCGCCGTTCGACAGATCCATTCCGAGGAAGACGTCGCCCGGCTTCAGCAGCGCCATGAATACCGTCATGTTCGCCTGAGCGCCCGAGTGCGGCTGGACGTTTGCGTGCTCGGCGCCGAACAGCTGCTTCGCGCGATCGATCGCGAGCTGCTCGACCTGATCAATGATCTCGCAGCCGCCGTAGTAGCGCTTCCCGGGAAGCCCTTCGGCGTACTTGTTGGTGAGCGGTGATCCCATGGCCTCGAGCACCGCGGGCGAAACGAAGTTCTCGCTGGCGATCAGCTCGAGACCGTCGTTCTGCCGCGCGATCTCGCGTTCGATGAGGTCCGCAATCTCGGGATCCGTCTCGCGCAGCGCCTCGCCCGGTGGGCAGCGATCCCACTGTGACCAGTTTGTCATTATTTGCGATTCTCGATTTTGACGACGCGACGCTCGTGTCGCCCGCCTTCGAATTCGGTCTCCAGCCACGTGCGCAGGATCTTCACGGCATCTTCGTCCGTCACGAACCGGGCCGGGAGGACGAGCACGTTGGCGTCGTTGTGGCTTTTGGCAAGCTCGGCGACTTCGGGTGACCAGGTCACAGCCGCACGAACGTTCGGATATCGGTTGGCGACGTACGACATCCCCAGACCGGTTCCGCAGATGAGCACCCCCCGCTTCACCTTGCCTTCCGACACTTCCTTTGCGAGCGGATGCGCGTAGTCCGGATAGTCGGTCGAGCTCGACGAGTCGGTGCCGAGATCGCGCACGCCGAAGCCGAGCTTTTTCAGCTCGGCCTCGAGCTTCGCCTTGAGCTCGTAACCCGCATGGTCGGCCGCAATCAGAATCGTTTCAGTTGTCACACCGGAAACTTGGCCCACCCTTCTCTGCGGGACAATTGGCTATTTCTTCGCGGCCGCGAGGCGGGCCTTTTGACTGTGCGGCACAAACACCGACGCGGTGGCGACCGCGACGTTGCCCGACGCGTAGGATGATATCGCGGCGATCGTATATACCCGTCCGTTGCCCGAGCCGCTGCGCTCGGCGCGAACGAACACATTGAACGTGCCGTCGCCGTTGTTCACGACTTCCCAATCCGGCGCCGCCGTGTCGCCGTGCTCCGAGCCGTTGACCGGCTCGTTGCTCGTGACCGACACCACCAGTGTCGGCGACGGGTCACACGCGTCCGTGGCGGAGATCCGGCTCGCGACCCGCTGCATGGTGTGATTGGGTGGCCACAGCTGCGTGATGTTCATGGGCAAGCTGACGGCCGGCGCTTTCGTGTCCGCGACGTTCACGACGACGTCGTCGTCATCACTCGCATCGTGATTGTCGGCCACGTGCAGCGTCAATGTGTGCGACCCCATGCCGAGGTGCACGGATGCGGTCATCCCCGAGGCGATCTCCGAGCCACCCTCGAACCAGTGATACTCGAGCGGATCGTTGTCGGGGTCGGAGGACGCGGAGCCGTCGAGCGTCACCTGGGCTCCTCCGTCCACACATTCGGCGACTTGGTCTGCGCCGGCGTTCGCCGACGGAGGCTGATTGGACGGCGCTGTGGGCTCGAACGTGGCTGTGAATTCCTTCTGATCGCGAACGCTGGCCTCGCAGAGATCGCGCGTCGAGGCCTCTCCCCGATAAATCGCGTCGAAGAGCGGCACGGTGACGGAACCCGCGGTCGTTTCGACCACGAGCCTGATGTACCCGACCAGGACAACCTTGTCGTTCAGGTGAACGGAAATCGTGTTGGCCGCGCCGAGATGCCAGGCGCCCCGTGCCTCCGGGCCGCCGAACGTCGCCTGAAGCTCCCGCGAGTTGCAGCGGCAATCGACCGTCGACCTGGAAGTTCCGAGTGGTACGCCGTTCAGCGAGAACGTGAACTGTCCGGCGAGACCCTCACAGTCCATGTGATTGATGAAGAACGTGATCGACAGCAAGTCGCCAACGGGCAGCGTGGGAGGCGGCGCAAATTTTATCGAGAACAACGTCCTGTCATTGGCGAAACCCAAACAGATATTGCGGTTCTCCGCCGAGCCTCCGGTTTTGTCGAAGAGGGGCACGGTCGCCGAGCCCGCGGCGGTCACGACGACAACGCGGATGTAGCCGACCAAGACGGTCGGCCCCGTGATTGCCACGGCGATTGTGTTCGTGGCGCCCTTTCGCGCGTTCCATGCGGCACGCGCTTCCGGACCGCTGAGCGTCACTTGCAGCTCGTCGGAGTTGCATCGGCATCCAACCGTGGTCGGGCTCGTTCCGACCGTAACGTCATTCAACGAGAACGCGAAGCTGGAAAGGCCGGCGCAGGTCGCATGATTGATGAAGAACGTGATCGACACCAGCTCGCCATCGGGCAAAGAAGAAGGTGCAGCGGAGGCAGCCGCGCGTGCCGAGAGCAAAGCGTCCGACACGACGGGCTCCGGGGCGACGGCATCGCGGGAACAAGCGGCGATGACAACGACGAGCGCGGGCCCAATGAGCCTGGCGCGGAAGCGACTGGACATGAGGCACTCCACGGAGGAGTGGCCACCGTAAGGCCGCGCACCGCCCGCGCCGGCGGGATGCTCTACGAACGCGGTCGCTTTCGATGGTGCGTTCTACGAATTCGCATCCACCGTACGACCGCGGGAGCTTACGTGCCTGTGACCGGTGACACGGGCGAGGCGCGCGTGTGACTCGAAGCACCAGCGGATTGCGTGTGACCGGTGACACACCATGAGGTGATAGGTGTTGGGTGGTAGGTGGTAGGGTAACCAATCACCTCCCACCTCCCACCTCCCACCTATTTGTTGGGCCACTGCGGCCACGTCCTCACCATCGAGCCCACCATCCGAATTCGCTGCTCCGCCAAGCGGTCCGCTGCTTGATACGTCGGAACGCGGTCGTGTTTCGCGATCGA
>DATBRO010000266.1:0-16074 GCA_036560265.1 Gemmatimonadaceae bacterium
CCTGTACCACGACACGCATTTCGGGCTCGGACTCGCGATGCATCGCGGGAATCCGCAGGAATCTGACGTCGTGCTGCGCGAAGAGGGTATCGTCCGCATCTACGACGTCTTCTTCGATTACGACGTGCTGCTGTCGACAGACGCGTTTTTTCGCGCGATCATCCAGTCGCCGGAGTTCCAGCGGCCCATGTCGAGCGCGGAGTTCCACTATCTGTGCGGCAAGTACGTGCTCGAACGCGAGAAGCGACTCGGCATCGGGCGAAAGTCGCTGCTTGGCGCCGCGCACGAATACGGCGTTCCGATCTACACGTCCTCGCCCGGCGACTCGTCGATCGGCATGAACATCGCCGCGCTGGCGCTCGACGGGAACAAGTGCGTCATCGATCCGAACGCGGACGTCAACGAGACCGCCGCCATCGTGCTCGAGGCAAAGCGCGGCGGCGGCCGCTCTGCCGTGCTGATCTGCGGCGGGGGCAGCCCAAAGAATTTCGCGCTCCAGACGGAGCCACAGATTCAAGAAGTGCTGGGCATCGACGAGAAGGGACACGACTTCTTCTTACAGATCACGGACGCGCGGCCGGATACGGGCGGGTTGTCGGGCGCGACACCAGCCGAGGCGGTGAGCTGGGGCAAGATCGATCCCGATCGTCTGCCCGATGCCGTCGTGTGCTATCTGGATTCCACCGTCGCGCTGCCGCTGCTGACGTCGTACGCCCACGCTCGACACGCACCGCGCCAGCTCAAGCGGCTCTATGACAGACGTGGCGCGATGATGCAGCAGTTGGTCGACGCTTATCGCAGAGCGGGGAACGGGGAGTAGGGAAGGCGGAAGGGTTTAAGTACAACTTCGGGGACGGGGAAGGGGAACGGGGAAAGCGAACGGGGCTTGGAACGGTGATCCGCCTTTGTCCCGTTCTCCTTCCCCGTCTCCGGTCCCCTTCCCCATTCCCGCCGTTGAGGTTAAACCCTTCCCTATTCCCCTTTCCCTGTTCCCCGTTCCTCCAATGCGCCTCGCTGCTGCTGTTCTCGCCGTTGCTCTTTCGTCGCCCCTCGCCGCGCAGACGGTCCCGAAGATTCCGTACACGAAGTACGTGCTGCAAAATGGCCTGACCCTCATCGTGCACGAAGATCACAAGGCTCCGATCGCCGCGGTGAACGTGTGGTATCACGTCGGATCGAAGAACGAGAAGGTCGGAAAGACGGGATTCGCCCACCTGTTCGAGCACTTGATGTTCAACGGCAGCGAGAACTTCAAGGACGACTACTTCAAGGCCGTCGAGCCCGTTGGAGCAACGGATTTGAACGGGACGACGAACGAAGATCGCACGAACTACTTCCAAAACGTCCCGCTCTCCGCGCTCGATCGCATTCTCTGGCTCGAGTCGGATCGCATGGGACACTTGCTCGGCGCCATCGATCAAAAGGTCCTCGACGAGCAGCGCGGCGTGGTGCAAAACGAGAAGCGGCAGGGGGAGAATAGTCCGTACGGCAAGCAATGGATCACCATGACCGAAGCGATCTATCCGCGCGGTCATCCGTACTCGTGGAGCGTGATCGGGTCCATGGAGGATCTCAACGCGGCGGCGCTGGACGACGTCAAGGAATGGTTTCGCACATACTACGGCCCGTCCAACGCGATCATCGTGATCGCGGGCGACGTGAAGCCCGAAGACGCCAAGGCGCGCGTCGAGAAGTACTTCGGTGACATTCCTGCCGGCCCGCCCATCGCGAAGCACCAGCAGTGGGTAGCGAAGCGCGCCGGGTCGCAGCGCCAAATCATGCAGGACCGTGTGCCGCAGACGCGCATCCTCAAGGAGTGGAACGTTCCCGGCATTGGCGACGCGGAAGAGCCGACGCTCTTGCTGCTGACGCACATTCTCGGCGAGGGGAAGACGTCGCGCTTGTACAAGCGGCTCGTGTACAAGGACCGCACGGCGTCGAGCGTCGTCGCCTTTTACAGCGATGCCGAAATCGGCGGTCAGGTGATCGTGTGGGCGGACGTACAGCCTGGCGGCGACGCGCGCAAAGTCGAACGGGCCATGGACGAGGAGATCGCGCGGCTGGTGAGCACGGGCCCCGCGCCGGCGGAGGTCTCGCTGGCGCAGGTAAACGATCGTCGCCAGTACATCCGCGGCATCGAGCGCATTGGCGGATTCGGCGGGAAATCGGATCTTCTGGCGCAGGGCGAAGTCTATCGAGGCGATCCGGACTTCATCTGGAAGAGAACTGTGGCGGGGCAGAAGCTGACCGCCGCGGATCTCCATGCCGCCGCGCGGCGCTGGCTCGGCGACGGTGTGTACACGTTGGAAGTGCAGCCATTCCCCGAGCACACCGTCGCGCAGAGCGGCGTCGATCGCAGCAAAGTGCCGGACGTCTCCACTCCACCGACCGCGAGTTTTCCGAAGGCGGAGAAGGCCACGCTCTCGAACGGACTCAAGGTGCAGCTGGTGCACCGCACCGCGGTGCCGGTCGTAGACATGCGGCTGCTGCTCGACGCCGGCTACGCCGCCGACAGGGGAGTGGCACCCGGCACGGCGCAGATGACGCTCAACATGCTCGACGAGGGCACGACGTCGCGCACGTCGCAGCAGATCAGCGACCGGCTCGAGGCGCTGGGCGCGGAGATCTACACCGGCTCCGAGCTGGATGCGTCCCGCGTCACGCTGTACGCGCTCAAGGACAAACTCGATCCCGCGCTCGATCTCTTCGCCGACGTCGTCCTGCACCCGTCGTTCCCGCAGAGCGATCTGGATCGCGTGAAGAAAAACACCATCGCGAACATCCAGCAGGAGAAAGTCGAGCCGTTTCTCATCGCACAGCGAGTTGTTCCACTGCTGATCTACGGTCCGGGTCACGCCTACGGGAACCCGCTGACCGGCTCCGGAACGGAAGAGAGCGCCGCGGCGATGACGCGCGAGCAGCTGCGTCGCTTCCATCAAACGTGGTTCAAGCCCAACAACGCGACGATGATCGTCGTCGGCGACATCACGATGGCGGAGCTCGTCCCGAAACTCGAGCGGGCGTTCTCGTCATGGACGCCGGGGGCGGTGCCGACGAAAGCGATTGCCAGCGTGGCACCAAAGTCCCGCAGTGAGGTCTACATCCTCGACCGCCCGGGCGCGGAGCAGACGCTCATCATCTCGGCGCAACTCGCGCCGCCCAAGAGCTACGCGAACGAGTTCGCCCTCCAGTCGTTCAACGATGCATTCGGCGGCGCGTTCGTATCGCGCGTGAACATGAACCTGCGCGAGGACAAGCACTGGTCGTACGGTGCCGGCGCATCGGTGACCGATGCGCGCGGTCAGCGGCTGTGGGTTTTGTATGCGCCCGTTCAGACCGACAAGACCAAAGAGTCGTTGCAGGAAGTCATGAAGGAGCTGACGGACGTCGCCGGGACCCGTCCGGTGACGCCCACCGAGTTGGCGGACGCGCTCAATCGACAGACACGCACGCTCGCGGGCCGGTGGGAGACGGGACTCAACATCATCAACGCGTTGATGGAGATCACGGAGTTCGGACTCCCGGAGGACTACTACGCCACCTATGCGCAGCGCGTGCGCGCGGTGACGCCGGACGCGGTCGCCGCGACGGTGAAGGAAGTGATGCGGCCAGACGCGCAGGTATGGGTTGTCGTCGGCGATCGCGCCAAGATCGAACAGGGAGTCCGCTCGCTGAATCTCGGCGACGTTCGCTTCATCGACGCTGACGGCAGGCCAAAATCGCCTACTCCATAACAGACGCGGATTTCAACTGCTGTACTCAGGGCTTGGATCCCCCTTCACGACCTTGGATTACGTGAACGATTTTGCGCGACGACGCGCACAAGATTTCTGCGCGAGTATTCGCCCTGACTCACGAGCGCGGTACGTTCCTCGCCGCGGAGTATGGCGCGCACGATGGCGCGCTCGCTGTCGCCGGCATCCAGGCGGCGTTCGATCGCGCCGACCGTGTCCTCGAGCCACGCGCGCTTGGCGGCCAGCGCGTCAATCGGTTTGTCCACCATCCCGCGATGCGCGTCGAACATGCGGCGAGGCTGGAGCGCAATCGCCTTCGTCAGGCTCGCGATGATCTCGTATGGGTTCTCGGTGTAGCCCATGACCCGGACCTTCACGCCGAGCCAGAGGTCGGCCGAGAACAGCGTGGCCGTGTCCGCGTCGAAGACGACATGATGATCGGGCGAATGACCGGGTGTCGCGACCACATGTAGCGGAGCGGGATCGAGTCGCGTGATCTCGCCGCCGAGGGCAGTTGGGCGTCCCCACGTCCAGTGCCGATACACCTTCACGCGCGGACGCTCGCGCAGCTTCCGCTCGGTGTAGTCCGCCATCCACATCGGCATGCGCGAAGCGGCGAGACGCGGCGCGTTGCCGGCGTGATCCTCGTGCCAATGCGTAACGATGATGCCGCGCGGGCGCAGATCGACCAGTGTGCGCTCGAGGTCGCTCGCGACATGACGGAATCCGGTATCGACGAGGAGGCCTCGCACGAAGTACGCGCTCACGTCATAACCGACGGCGGCGCTACGGCGCGTCCACATGCGGAGGCGTTGCACGTCGTCGTATCGGGTGACTTCAATCACGACCTCTCTCCTGCGTGCGTCCGGTGGCGAAGAACAGCGCGACGGCGGCGACCACCACGGCTCCGCTCCATATAAGGATGATCCGAAGCGAAACCGACGGCACTCCAGTGTCCGTTGTCGCGGCGGCGGCCGTATCCTGTGAAGCGCGCTGCATCTCGGCTTGCGTCGGCGGCTGAAGTGCCGCGGTGGCGCTCGAGCGCACCTGCAACAGCTTACGGAGGAACTCGTGGCCGCCGATTACGTACACCGCGCCGGCCGCGAACAGGCAGATCGCGGTCAACCATGCGAGCGTCGGCCGCCAGCGGTTTGCTCGCTGAGCTGGCCGTTCGGGTCTGGACGGGGTTTGCGGTTCAGGGTACAATGCAATAGCACTCTGCCGGCGCCCGGCTCACCGAGTTGGGCGCTGCCCTTTTTTTGTCTCTGGCGGTTCTCAGATGCTCGAAGAGCTCAAGCGTAAGCTCGGTGAAGAAGTCGAGAAGTTGCAGCACGAGCTAAACGTCACGCTTCCGTCCGAGATTCGAAAGGCGGTGGAGCATGGCGATCTGCGCGAGAACAGCGAATACAAGGCGGCACTGGAGCGCCAGCAGTTCGTGCAGGCGCGGCTCGGTCACCTGCGTTCGCGGCTGAGCAAGCTGTCGTCCATCGACATGTCGCAGATTCCGCAGGACAAGGTGGGACTCGGATCGCGCGTGGTGGTGGAGGATGAGAAGACGCGTGTGCGCGAGGAGTACCATCTCGTCTTCGGCGACGCGGTGGAGTTCGAGGAGGGCCAGGTCACGATGTCCTCGCCGATCGGACGCACGCTGCTCGGCAAAGCCGTCGGCGAGTCGTTCGTCCTCCGTCTGCCCGCGGCGACCCGCAAGCTCAAGCTGGTCGAGCTGCAGACGATCCATGACGACGTCGCGGCGTCGTAACATCATTACTCATCGATCGTGAAAATTCGCGCGACTTCGGCTTCATAGCGTTCCAGCTCACGCTGCTGGCGCGTCTCGTCCCAGCCGAGTAGCGGCGCGACGTAGTGTGCGACGTGACGGGCGGCAGCGCGGCCGTTGTCGCGCGTCTCGAAAGCAACGTGCGTCCGCCGGATGAGCAGGTCGCCGAGTGTGCACGCATGCTCGGCGTCCACTCCAATGCGCATTTGGAGCATGGAGTACGGAAGTCCCGGCTCGATCTCCGTCATGTCAGGAACCCCGGTAAACGTCTCGCCGTGGTCCGAGTTGCCGCCGTGGGCAAGCGGGCGTGCGTCCGTGAGCGCGTGGAGCCGCGGTTGACCGAGCACGTTCTGAACGACGTCCACGACCTGGGCCGCCATGACGCGATACGTCGTGAGTTTGCCGCCGGTAATCGTGACAGTCCCGTCGCGGCGCTCGATGGCGTGTTCCCGCGACGCTTGGACCGATGACCCAGCGCTCGGCATCAGCGGCCGAATGCCCGCCCACGCACTCACGACGTCCTCTCGTTCGAGTCGCGCCTCCGGAAAGAACGTATTGGCAGCTTCCAGCAGGTACGACACGTCGGTTTCGTTCGCCCGCACTTCATCGGGCGAGACATTGGTGAAGGTGTCGGTCGTTCCGATGATGGTGTTCGTTTTCGTGGGGAGTGCGAACATCACTCTCCCATCTTTCGGATGAAGTACCGTAACCGCGTCACGATTGCCGACCCGCTCCCGACTCACCGCGATGTGAGAACCTTTGCTGCCCTGGACGTGTGTGGTCGGCGCGCCGCCCTCGAGTTGACGGACCGCGTCGCTCCATGGTCCCGTCGCATTCACGATCACGCGCGCGCGGGCTTCGAAGTGCGCATCCGCGAGCGTGTCTTCGAGACGCGCGATCCGCACCTGCCCGTCCGAGCGGATGCCCGTGAACGCGACATAATTCGCCACGACGGCGCCGAGCCGTTCGGCGTCGAGCACGTTGGCGAGCGTCAGACGCGCGTCGTTCGTCGTGGCGTCGAAGTAGCGCACGCCGCCTCGCAATTGGCGTGGATTGAGCTTCGGCTCGCGTTCGAGCACCTCGCGCGCGCTCAGCCGGCGATGCCGTTCGACGTTGCGGAACAACGAGAGCAGATCGTAGAGTGTCAAGCCGGCCGCCAACTTCCACAGCGACAGTCGCTGTCCTTTGTACACGGGCCACGTGAACGCGAGCGGCCGGACGAGATGCGGCGCGAGGTGAAGCAGGCGCCGTCGCTCCGCGCTCGCTTCGAACACGAGGTGCAGATGACCGTGCTCGAGGTACCGCACCCCGCCATGGATCAGACGCGACGATCGGCTCGACGTGCCGCTGGCAAAGTCGCCTTTGTCGATCAGTGCGACCGAAAGCCCACGCATTGCGGCGTCCCGCGCGATGCCGGCGCCGGTGATGCCGCCGCCGATGACGAGGACGTCGAAGGTGCCGCTGGACAGCTCAGCGAGGCGCGTCATGCGGTCGAGCATGGCTAATACCTAACAGCGGCGGGTGCCCGCGCGAAGCGCGGGCGGGGAAATGGAAAATGGGAAATGGGTTCATCCACGAGTCCGTGCGCGGTGCCCATTCGCCATTTCCCATTCTCCATTTCCGCCTTTGGCGAGGTAACTTCTCCCACATGATCCCCTTCGGCACCAACGGCCGTCGAGTCGCCATTGTCGCAGGCGTGCGAACGCCCTTCGCGAAGGCGGGAACGTCGCTCAAGAACCTGAGCGCCATCGAGCTGGGCAAGCTGTGCGTGGCCGAGCTGCTGCAGCGCACCGAGCTCGAAGGCGACCAGGTGGACGCACTGGTCTACGGAACCGTCGTTCCGTCGGTCGTCGCGCCCAACATCGCGCGCGAAGTGTCGCTCCTGCCGCTGCTGCCCAAGGGCGTCGAATCCGTCACGGTCGGTCGCGCGTGCGCGTCCGCGAACCAGGCGATCACCGACGCCGCCGATCAGATCGTCCTCGGCCATCACGACGTGATCATCGCGGGCGGAGCGGAGTCGCTGTCGAACGTCCCGATCCTCCATTCACGCTCGATGTCCGAGAAGCTCGTCGCGTTCTCGCGCGCCAAGACGCTCGGACAGCGCCTGGCAATCGCGGGCTCGGTTCGTCCCAAGGACCTCGTGCCGATCGCACCGGCGATCGCGGAGCCGTCGACGGGCGAATCGATGGGTCAGAGCGCCGAAAAAATGGCGAAGATCAATCACATCCCGCGTGAAGAGCAGGATCAGTTCGCGCTGCGCTCGCACCGCCTTGCGGCCGTCGGACTGGAAGACGGCCGGCTCACGGCCGAGATGGAGCCGATGTGGATCCCGCCGAAATTCGCGGAGACGCTCACGAAGGACAACGGCGTCCGCATGGATACGAGCATCGAACAGCTCCGCGCGCTCAAGCCCGTCTTCGATCGCCGCTATGGCACCGTGACCGCCGGCAACTCGTCGCCGCTCACCGACGGGGCCAGTGCCGTGCTATTGATGAGCGAGGAGAAAGCGCGCGTCCTGGGCTATAAACCGCTCGCATACATGCGATCGTACGCATACGCTGCACTCGACCCCGGTGAGCAGCTGCTCATGGGGCCCGTGCTCGCCGCTCCCGTTGCGCTCGACCGCGCCGGCCTCGAGCTCAAGGACATGGATCTCGTCGAGATGCACGAAGCCTTCGCGGCGCAGGTCCTGTGCAACCTCAAGGGACTCGTGTCGCAGGAATGGGCAAAGCGCGCGGGCTACTCGAAACCTGTCGGCGAGGTCGATCGGTCCAAGCTCAATGTGATGGGCGGCTCGATCTCCATTGGCCATCCGTTCGGAGCGACAGGCGGCCGGATTCTCACGACGCTCTGCAACGAGCTCGCGCGACGCGGTGGCCAGTTTGGGCTGATGACGGTCTGCGCGGCCGGCGGCATGGGCCACGCGATGGTGGTCGAGCGAGCGGCATGACTGGCGGCGTTTTTGCGCGCGCGAGTCACGGGTCGCGAGGAGTCCCGAGTATCGCGATTACAACCGAGAACCGCGACGGCATTCTCATCGCCAGCATCGATCAGCCGGGCGACCCGGTCAACAAAGTGGACCGCATGCTCGGCGCGGAGCTCGAACGGATCCTCGAGCTCACGGACCGCGACCGATCGCTGCGCGCAGTGGTCGTGACGAGCGGAAAACCGGACATCTTCGTCGCCGGCGCCGACATCGAGCAATTCCTCCAGTTCAAAACCGAAAAGGACGCCGAGAACGCAAGCCGGTTCGGGCAACGTCTCTTCAACCTGCTCGAGAAGTCGCGAATCCCGGTCGTTGCGGCGATTCACGGCGCGTGCTTGGGCGCGGGTCTCGAGTTCGCGCTCGCATGCCGCTATCGCATCTGCACCGACCATCCGAAGACGCTGCTCGGTCTTCCCGAGGTGCAGCTCGGACTCATTCCGGGCGCGGGTGGAACGCAGCGTCTGCCGCGGCTCGTCGGCGCGCGCAGCGCCCTCGACATGATTCTTACGGGCAAGAACATTCGCGCCAAGAAAGCGCTCCAGATGGGACTCGTGGACGAGATGGTGCACCCCGCGATTCTGCTGGAGGTCGCCATTCGGCGCGCGGCCGAGCTGGCCGACCGGACGCTCAAGCCGAAGCGCAGCATGGCGAAGGGGATCGCCGGAGTCGCGCTCGATGCCAACCCCCTCGGTCGGGCGCTGGTCTACAAGAAGGCGCGTGACGGCGTGATGGAAAAAACGGGCGGCCACTACCCCGCGCCGCTCGCCGCGATCAATGTGGTTCGTACGGGGCTCGAGCGTGGGTTCGAGAAGGGGCTCCACGAGGAAGCGCGCGTCTTCGGTCAGATGGCGCTCACGCCGGTCTCGCGCGAGCTCGTGTTCTTGTTCTTCGCGACCACTTCCTTAAAGAAGGACATGGGAGTGCCCGAGCCGGCGCCTACACCGGCTCCGGTCGACAAGATCGCGGTGCTCGGGGCAGGGTTCATGGGCGCCGGGATCACGAGCGTGGCCGTGCAGCAGGGCACGCTGGTGCGCCTCAAGGACACCGACGTCTCGCGCATCGGCAAAGGGCTGGCCGCGATCCGCGACGTGCTCAAGGAAAAGCTCGACCGGCGACAGATCACGCGTCAACAGTTCGACGACATGATGGCCCTCGCCGGCGGCACCATCGAGTACTCGGGGTTCGGCAATGTCGATCTCGTGATCGAGGCGGTGTTCGAGGATCTCGCGCTGAAGCACAGCGTGCTTCAGGTCGTGGAGCAGCTGATTCCGTCGAACGCGATCGTGGCGTCCAACACGAGCACGATTCCCATCACGCGGATCGCCGAGGGACTGAAGCGTCGCGACCGGGTGCTCGGCATGCATTTTTTCTCACCCGTGCACAAGATGCCACTGCTCGAAGTGATCGTGACACCACAGACGGTACCGGAGGCGACGGTGACGGCGGTGGCGTACGGCCGTAAACTCGGCAAGACCGTGATCGTCGTGAACGACGGACCCGGCTTCTACACGACACGCACGCTCTCAGCCTACCTGAATGAAGCGGGACGCTTGCTCGACGAGAGCGTGTCGATCGACACGCTCGACCGCGCGCTCGTGGAGTTCGGATTTCCGGTCGGGCCCATCACGTTGATGGACGAAGTCGGCCTCGACATCGGCGGCAAGGTGGGGCTGGTGATGGCGGAGGCCTTTGGGTCGCGCATGGCGCCCGGCGAAGGCGTCCGGCGTGTAGTCGAATCGGGACGCCAGGGTCGAAAGAGCCGCAGCGGGTTCTATCTCTACGACGAGAAAGGAAAGAAGGGGGGCGTAGATCCGTCGGTGTACGAGATGATTCATTCCGGCGATCGACGCGCGATTCCCAAGTCGATGGGGCCGGTTGTCGGCATCGAGAAGGAGGAAATCACCGATCGCTGCGTGCTGTCGTTCGTGAACGAAGCAGCGCGATGCCTCGAGGAGAAAATTCTCCGGTCGCCCCGGGATGGCGACATCGGCGCGGTATTCGGCATCGGATTCCCACCGTTCCGGGGCGGTCCGTTCAGATACGTCGACGCGGTTGGCGTCGAGGACATCATCGGCAGACTTCAAATGCTCGACGGACGGTTTCCGGGGCGCTTCACGCCGGCCGACATCCTCGTGGACATGGCGCACGGGCACAAGCGGTTCTATCCGTTGGAGGGGAGGCCAGTGTAGGGATTAGGGACTAGGGACTCGGTGATTGGAGGAGAGTACAATTCTTGTCTCACAAACCGTGGTGCTCATGACTCGTTCCTTCAGGCGCGGCGCCGCTCTGACCGCGCTTCTCATATCACCTCTCGCGGCTCAACAAGCGGCCAGTAGTGAACTGTCGGTCCAGCGGATTTTCCGCGCCAACGAGTTTCGCAGCGCCACCGTGCCGAGCCTCACCTGGCTTTCGGGAGGCGCGGCGTACGCCGAGCTGCGGCAGAGCGGCCAGGGCGGCACGGACCTCGTGCGTGTCGACGTCGCGACTGGCGCGGTAACGCCGATCGCGACCGGGCGACAGCTCGTCGGCGACGACGGCCAGCCGATCGAGGTGGAGGACGTCCAGCTCTCCGACGACGAGAGCCGGGTCGTCGTGTACCACAACAGCGTGCGCGTCTGGCGACGTAACACACGAGGGGTGTACCACGTGTTCGACGCGCAGACGGGCAAGATGATTCCCGTGTCGCGCACTGCGGGACTCCAGATGTTCGCGAAGCTCTCGCCCGACGGGAAACGCGTCGCCTTCGTGCGCGACAACAATCTTTTCGTCGACGATCTCGCGACCGGGCGCGAGATGCAACTCACGCGCGACGGAAGCGAGACGATCATCAACGGCACCACCGACTGGGTGTATGAGGAGGAGCTGGGGCTCGCGGACGCGTTCAGGTGGAGTCCCGACGGCAAGCACATCGCGTTCTGGCGCTTCGATCAATCGCCCGTGCCGCAGTTCCCATTGGTCGACGAGCTCGAGTTGTATCCCAAGGTCGTCACGCTGCGCTACCCCAAAGCGGGCGAGCAGAACTCGCGCGTCCAGATCGGCGTCGTCCACTTCGATACGACGGCGGCGGACGGCCCCTCGGGAACGACCAGCACGACATGGCTGGACGTCGGCAGCGGAAACGACCAATACCTCGCGCGACTCGACTGGGTCGGCGGCGACAGCGTCCTCGTGCAGCGATTGCCACGCAAGCAGAACAGCGTCGATCTGCTCATGGTGAGCGCGACGACCGGCAAGCCTCGACTGGTCATGACCGAGCGCGACTCCGCGTACGTCGACGTCGAAAATGGCGATCTCCGCTTTGTGAATGGCGACCGGCAGTTTCTCTGGCTCTCTGACCGCAGCGGCTGGCGCCAACTGTACCTCGTGGATCGCAACGGAAAGGTCGTGCGCCAGCTCTCGGCCAACGGCTCGGACGTGCTCGCGATCGTCGGCGTGGACGCACGCAACGGCTGGGTGTATTACTCCGCGGCGGCGCCCACGCCGCTCGAGCGCAACGTGTATCGCGCGCGCATCGGCGGCGGGGTTCCGTCCGAGCGTGTGACGCAGGGCAGCGGCAGCCACACGTTCAACATGGCGCCCGGTGGACGATGGGCGGTGGACGTCTACAGTCAGCTCAACTCGCCCGCCATCGCGACGCTGTTCGAGCTGCCGGCGATGCGCCGTGTGCGCATGCTCTCCGACAACGCTCTGCTCAGAGCCAAGCTTGCCGCGCTGCGCATCATGCCGGCCGAGTTCATCAAGGTTCCGATGCCCGACGGGACGCTGCTCGACGGATGGCGGATCGTGCCGCCCGACTTCGACAGCACGAAGAAGTATCCGGTCCTGATGTACGTGTACGGCGGCCCCGCGGCGCCGACCGTGACCGATAGCTACGGCGGCTCGCGCTACCTCTGGCATCAGATGCTCGCGCAGCGCGGCTACATCGTGGTGAGCGTGGACAATCGCGGCGCGGCCTGGCGCGGCAGCGACTTCCGCAAGGTCACGCAGTACCGGCTCGGGGTCCGTGAATCACAGGACCAGATCGACGCGGCGAAGTGGCTCGCGACCAGGAGCTACGTCGACGCGAAGCGCATCGGCATCTGGGGCTGGAGCTACGGCGGATACATGACGCTGATGACGGCGACGCGCGGCGGCGACGTGTTCAAGGCGGGGCTGTCCGTCGCGCCGGTCAGCGATTGGAAGCTGTACGACACGATCTACACCGAACGGTACATGTGGATTCCGCAGGAGAACGCCGAGGGATATCGCGTCTCCTCTCCGCAGCAGTACGCGCCGGGCCTCACCGCGCGACTGATGCTGGTGCACGGCACCGGCGACGACAACGTGCACCCGCAGAACACGATTCAGATGGCGGATCGGTTGGAGGCGGCAGGCAAGCTGTTCTACATGGAGCTGTACCCGAATCGAACCCACGGCATCAACGAGCGGGGCGCGACGCCGCAGGTGTACGAGACATTTACCCGGTTCATTCTCGAAAATCTGTGAGCAACTCGAGAAACGCCTGTCGGCTCATTGGCTTGGCAGGCGCGATGTCGATGTCGGCGTGCAGCGCCGGCGCCCCGGGCTCCGCGATCGGACCGGAGCCCTACGGCATCTACCCGCCGCGCGATCTTCAGAGCCGGCGACCCCTGACGCGTCCCGAGCGCACCGGGTTTTCCGAGACCTCGCGCTACGCGGACGTCATGGGGTTCATCGACTCGCTGAAGTCTTCGAGCAAGGAGATCTACGTCACGACGATGGGCCGCACGTCGCAAGGGCGTGACATTCCGGTGGTCGTGATCTCCCGTCCCGTCGTGCGTACGCCGGCGGACGCCAAGCGACTGAATCGCCCGATCGTGTACATCCAGGGCAACATTCACGGCGGCGAGGTCGAAGGCAAAGAAGCGCTGCTCGCGCTGCTGCGCGATCTCGCGCGCGATCAATACCTGAACGTGATCGATTCCCTCATCATCGTGACGGCACCGATCTACAATATCGACGGCAACGAGGCAGTGGGTCCGCAGGAAACGAATCGCTCGGAGCAGAACGGCCCCGCGATCGTGGGGCAGCGGGCCAACGCGCAAGGACTCGACCTCAATCGGGATTACATCAAGGCCGAGGCGCCCGAGACGCGGGCGGCGCTGGAATTCCTGCGCGCGTGGGACCCCGACGTCTTCATGGATCTGCACACGACGGACGGCAGCTATCACGGATACGCGCTCACCTGGGCTCCCCCGCTGAATCCAGCGGCGCGCTTCTCCGGACCGTTCACGCGCGACACCGTGCTGCCCGCGATACGATTCGCGCTGAGAACGAAGGAGCGCATCGAAACGTTCGCCTACGGAAATTTCCTGTCACAGGACTCCACCGAACGTGGCTGGTACACGTACGATCATCGCCCGCGATTCGGCACGAACTACTATGGTCTGCGCGGCCGCATGGCGATTCTCTCCGAGGCGTACTCGCACGATCCGTTTCGCAAGCGGATCGCGAGCACGTACTCGTTCGTGAGCGAGGTGCTCTCGCTACTCGCCGCGAACCACGAGGACATCGTCGAGGTTGGCCGCGAGGCGGACCGCCGGACGACCGCGTTCGCGAGCATGCCGAACAGCTCGCCGCCAATCGCGATTCGGTCGCGCATTACGCGCTCGCCGCACATCGAGGACATGCTCCTCGAGGAGATCGTGCGCACTGCCGACAGCACGCGCTACGAGCCGGGGATGCCGCCAGGACTGCGACGCACCGGAAAACTGCGCAACGCGAAGATTCCGGTGTTCGACCGGTTCGACCCGGTGCTGGAGCAAAAGCTGCCGTACGCATGGATCATCCCGGCGCAGCAGGCGCCGCTGCTCGAGCCCCTGCGACGTCATGGGTTGTTCATCGAGCAGGTCGTTGAGCGCACGACCGTGCACGCGGAGCGGTTTCTCGTCGATTCCGTGATCCAGAACCCGCGCCCATTTCAGGGACATCAGGAGATCCGCGTCGGCGGACACTGGGAGACGGATTCACTCACGATCGATCCGGCCATGTATGTCGTGCGCGCGGGGCAGCCGCTCGGCATCCTCGCCCTGTATCTCCTCGAGCCGCAGAGCGACGATGGGCTGGTGACGTGGAACTTCACGGACGCGTGGCTGCGTTCGGGACGCTATCCCGTCTCGCGCGTCGCGGAGCGCATCACGGTGCCTCTGCGCCAGGTCCGCGGGAATTGACGTACCAGCGTTGATGCTGAGGTCGACTCTGCTGTATCTGTCGAATCAACCGCGCGTCTTTCGGTTCGTTCGCCACAACCGCCTCGCCAAGTCCTTCGCGCGCCGGTTCGTCGCAGGTGAAACGCTCGACGACGCGCTCGCGGCCGTGCGCGCCTTGAACGCGAAGCACATCACGGCGTCGCTTGACGAGCTCGGCGAAAGCGTCACGAACGAACGCGAAGCGCGCGCGACGCGCGATCAGTACCTGCGCATCCTCGATCGCATCGCCGCGGCGAAGCTCGAGGCGAACGTCTCGGTCAAGCTCACGGCGATGGGACTCGACATCTCGGAGGAGCTGTGCGTCACGCTCATGCAGGACCTGCTCGATCGCGCGCGGCAGCACGGAACATTCGTTCGCATCGACATGGAGTCGAGCGCGTATACGGACATTACGCTGCGCCTGTTCGAAGAACGGTTTTACCCGTCGTATCGCGAGCACGTCGGCGTCGTTCTTCAGAGCTATCTCTACCGGACGTGGACGGACGTCCAGCGTGCCATCGAGCTGCGCTGCCGCGTACGATTGTGCAAAGGCGCGTACAAGGAGCCACCGACCGTCGCCTTTCCCGACAAGAAAGACGTGGACGCGAGCTACGTGAAGTGCATGCAGGCCCTGCTGGAGCAGGGGAACTACCCGGCGATTGCCACGCACGATCCGAAGATCATTCTCGAAGCCAAGCGATTCGCGCGGCAACGCGGCATCAGCGGAGAGCGATTCGAGCTCCAGATGCTGTACGGCGTGCGTCGCGATCTCCAGGAGGCGCTCGTGCGCGATGGGTATCGCATGCGCGTGTATGTCCCCTTCGGCACCCAATGGTATCCCTACCTCATGCGCCGGCTGGCCGAGCGACCGGCGAATCTGGCATTCATGACCGGCAACATCGTGCGCGAAGCTTTGTCGCGGCGCGTGAAATGACCGCTGAGAGCCGAGAGCCAAGAGCCGAGAGCCGATAGCATGGCCCAGTTCAAGCAGCCGGACTTCTCGAAGGGCGATCCGAATACGCTCGGCGGCTACACCGCGGTGCACGACCGGCCGGCGGCGTTCGAGGGCTCGGACGGTTTCTCTTACAGCGTCGAAATTCTCGCGGACGAAGATCCCACCGCGCCGGGGGATGGCCCGGATCGGTGGGGCGCTTACCTGTTCTTCGTGAAGTGGGCCCGCATCGGCGCGAGCGCGCCGGAAGGACACGTCGAATCCGACGTCCTCGCGCGCGGCGCGACCGAGGAGGAAGCGCGTGAACGGGTGGGCGCGCTCAAGCTCGCCGACGTCAAGCTCGTGCTCGACGCGCTGATCGCCCGATCGCCGGCCGGAGCACCGAAGCGAAAATGGTGGGACGCGATGGCGGACGACGG
>DATBRO010000267.1:0-2786 GCA_036560265.1 Gemmatimonadaceae bacterium
TATTACGTGTGGCTCGTGGACACCACGAAGAAAGCCGAGGCGTTCGCGGGACTCGCCGCCAAAGGGTCCGCCGGTTCTTTCCCGTTCGAGAAGGCCGTCGCCCTGAAGGCGCGCTGGGACTTCGCGCAACTGTCCGAATGGTTCGCGTACGTGGTCCCGCGAGCTGTTGAGGGCGAGAATTGGAGGTCGCTCGACATTCAGGAGGCGCACAACCGCCTCGAGTTCGGCGTCGCGGACGAAGAGACTCGACATGCCGTCGAGGCCAGGCTCAAAACGCTCGACATTCCTTGCAATCTGGTTGCGCTCTTCCTTCAAGACCCGGTCGTGTTCCTCGACAGGTAGAGTCGCTGACGGTTGCTGGAGCGATGGACAGGGCCCGCGAGGGTCTACGCTGCCGGAACGCTCGCCACCGACGACGTCGTGTTTGGTGAACCCGGCGACCTACTGGTTCTCGGCACGCGAAGACTCGCTCGTATGTTGGAGCTTCCCCCCAGACGCAACGGCCTCGTGAAAGCCGAGCGCCCGAGCCGGAGCTAGGTTGCTGCCAGCTGTTCATTTCCGGACGCAGCGTCCCATGAACGGGCAGAGTGACCAGTTGGGCCGGACGGTAACCCCTTTCCGGCCAATCGGTTATACCGGGATTGGCGGGCATGCCGAGTGCGATTGGTGAGCGCACTCGCCACTCCGCAAGGGCTAATGACCATCCTCGCCGATTTGAAAGTCGCCCACCGGTCGCTCCTTCGCGCCAAAGGGCTCACGCTCACCGTCGTCATCACGCTCGCACTGGGCATCGGCGCCAACGCGGCCATGTTCAGCGTCGTCCGCGGCGTGCTCCTGCGGCCTCTCGTCAACCGCGACGAGTCGCGTCTGATCTACATCCGTCAGACCGCGGCGGGCATCGACGTCGAGAACGCGACGTTCTCGGTGCCCGAGATGATCGACCTGCGCTCGCGCATGAGGAGCATCACTGCGATCGGCGACTTCTCCGTCATCGGCTTCACGATGGTCGGACTCGGCGAGCCACGCGTCGTGCGCGCCGGCGTGGTGGGCGGATCGTTCTTCCAGGTCATGGGCCTGCGCGCCATTCGCGGACGTCTCATCAACGCGTCCGACGACGGGCCGAACGCCGCCCCGGTCGTGGTGCTGACGCATCGCTTCTGGACCACGGGACTTGGCGGCGACTCAAACGTCATTGGCAAGCAAGTGCGTCTGGGCTCGAGCGGCGAGCGCACGGCGACGGTCATCGGCATCCTCGAGCCGTCGGTGCCGTACCCCACCGAGACCGAGATCATCGCCAACGTCGTCACGAGCCCTCACCACATGGGCGCGACGATGACAACGAGCCGCACGCATCGAATGACCGAGCTGTTCGCGCGCCTGGCGCCCGGCGCCACGCTGGAATCGGTGCGCGCGGAGCTGAACACGGTTGAGAGTTCTCTCGTCAAGGAATTCCCGGAGTCGTATCCGGTGAAGGGCGCGTATCGCCTCGAGGCGCGTCTGCTGCGCGACCAGATCGTGTCGCGCGCGCGTACTGTGCTCCTTGTCCTGCTGGCCGCGTCGGCGCTGATCTTCATCATCGCCTGCTCGAACGTCGCCAACCTGATTCTCGCGAGATCCGTTCAGCGCGAGGGCGAGCTGGCCCTGCGCGCCGCGCTCGGCGCCACCCGCGTGGCGCTCCGCCGCACGCTGCTGGCGGAAAGTCTGCTGCTCGGCGGCACCGGCGCCATGCTTGGCGTGCTCATCGCGCTCTGGACGGTGCCGGTCCTGGGCCGGTACGCGGCGCGCTTTTCCGTCCGCGCGCTCGAGCTGAGCGTGGACCCGAGCCTGCTCTGGGTTGGCGTGACCCTCGCCATGGTGGCGGCGGTGCTGCTCGCGTTCGTGCCGCGCTTGCCGTCGGCCGACACGGCGGGCGGGCTCGGGCCGTTCAGCGGCAGTCTGCGCATCACGTCGAGCACGGGCCGGCGTCTGCGGGCCTTTGCGGTGACGCAGATCGGTGCGTCGTTCGTGCTGTTGGCGGGCGCCAGCATGCTGTTGACGACGCTCATCGCGCTGCAGCGCGCGCCGACTCCATTCGAGACAGCGCGGGTGCTCGCGGTCAACGTGCCCGTCATGCGCGGCGGCAATCGGACGCCGGCCGAGACGCGCGCGTTCTATGAGGACGTCTTGCGGCAGGTGAGGCAACTGCCTGGCGTGGAGCACGCGTCGGTGGGATCCACCGTGCCGTGGCGCGACGCCGGCAACATGATCACGGCGCAATTCACGGTAGAGGGCTACCCGAAAGAAGACGGCGAGGAGGATCCGCGCGCGCGTATCCGCACCGTGTCGCCCGGATTCTTTGCGACGCTTGGCATGCGCATCATCGCGGGCCGCGATTTTACGGAGACCGAGGGCTCGGGTACCGGCCCGCGCACCGTGGTCGTGAGCCAGAGCCTCGCCCAACGGATGTTCCCCAGCATCGAGGCCGCGGTCGACCACAACCTCATGTTGACCGATGCGATGCTGCGACAGTTCGCCGGCGAGAAGGGCGATCCGATCCGGATCGTGGGCGTCGTGGCGGACATCGACGACGAGAACATCATCCCACAGGCCGCAATGACGATGTATCAGCCGTGGTTCGGCGGACGGCTGTTCGTGCGCACACAGGCCAAGGATCCGTACACACTGGTGCCCTCGATCGCGCGCATCATCCGCGAGCGGTCGCCGGACCAGCCGGTCGAACGGCCGGCGACGCTGGAGGACGTGAAGGCCGAGCTGCTGGCGCCCGACCGGTTGAACACGCTCGTCTT
>DATBRO010000268.1:0-91418 GCA_036560265.1 Gemmatimonadaceae bacterium
GCGCGGCCGTCCTCCGATCACAGAGTCCTGATTGCTCAAGCGACCTGTCGTCGCTGCACCATGACGAGCGCGAATGCGAATGCAACTACGGCAACCGTCAGTCCCATGATGGCGGACAACGTTGGGATGCCAGGGCCGCGACCCTGCGGGCCATAAAGCCGCTGCGACCATTCCTGCGTCCAGTCGCCAAGCTCCATTCCCGCCGCCGCCCGAAACGCTTCGCGAATTGGTAGATCGGAGCGCCACATCTTTGCAAAGCGGTCAGGTCCAAGCGTCCGAGCCATCTCGGCGAGGATCGTCCACTCTCGCGGGCCAAGTTCCTCGCTGGACTGATACCACCATCCCGCGAGCCGATCGGCGGGATTCACACTCGTGCGCGGTGAAACGATACCCGTAGACCACACCTTGACGCTCATGATGACATCGGCGCCTGGGGACGGGCCTTCGACGACAGCCATGTCGCAGGAGACCTCGGAGCCCGCCGCGCAGGCGAAACCGCGATGGGTCATGACTTCGCGCACGGGCCAAGTGCCGAAGATCCCGGACCGGTCGTATCGAGACCACCACCGCCTAGGATTCCAACGCGGATACGGCGAGTCCCAGGCGGACGCCAATCCGAGGTTCCAGCCGCGCACTCTCAACCAGCTATCGATCTGTGGTCCCGGAATGCCGAACCACTCGTAGAATCCACAAGGACCCAACAGGCGCGCGCGTGTCGCGTCTCCCAGTAACCCCGCGTAAAGTCTTCGGAAAGCTTTTGGATCTTCGAACGCCTTTAATCGAGCGAGTACCACGCACCGGTCGCTCGAGTTTGGTCGCGGCAGGAGATAATCCGCTCTCATGATTCCGCCGAATCCCGCACTGGGAACTCCGCGCATCTCCCGTGAAGTGTCGAGGACGAACATCACGTCGACCGGAGTCACCGGTCGTGACGGCCGAGCCGGCGCGATGCGGTCGATCAACAATTCCAGGACGCGACGCAGATTCGGCCTCAGATTGCTGGACATGAAGACGCGAGATTGTCCCGGAGCGCCGTTACGCATCACGGGCCTCAAGGAGTCGAGAATCGCCAGTAGCCGCAATCGCTCTGAGGCGGTCGACACATGGGATCGCGTGAGGTTCTCGCGCTCTTCGAATGGGCTCGCGTCGTATTTGTTGCGGCGCGATGCTTTCGGCTCACGCAGAATCGCGATCGTTACGATGCCGCACAAAACCGCGGAAAGTGCAACCCACCGCCACAAGGTCAGCGCCATCGCGAGCTCCGAAGCGCCAATACTCCACAGAGGAGAATCCATCCGAGTGAGCTCGCGGCAATGCCCGGCGACATGTCATCTGACACCGTTCTAGCGCTGCGCGCACGAGCCACCCAAAGCTGAACGACCGAATCGGTCGGCACGCAAGCGGCGGCAGCGATCCGGGCGTCGACAGTCCCGGGCGTCAGGAGCAAACGTTCCATTGATCCCGATCCGCCAAGCGAGATGGCCAACCTGACAATATTTATGCGTTGGTTACTCGAAACGGGCGTTGGGAGCGTCGCGCTGCGAAGAATCGACACGCACGCGGAATCACTACCCGCGTAGCAGGCTTCGGTGGCCACGGGATCGCTGCCGTTATAGTCGTTCTTCCGGATGCCTTCGACGAGTTTGCGGCGATCCGCGGCGTCGAACCAGTCGACCGCGGGATCGGCACTTTCCGTGATGCCCAGAGAGAGTCGGCAGTCGTGAACACTTCCAGCGTAGCAGCGTCTGGCAACGACGGCTTGCGACGAGAGCAGGTCGATTCTGGCGCGAGTCCATTCCGTGGACGGCAGGGTGTCTACGGGTAGCTGTGAAAACAACCATCGTCCCAGGCCGGTGTCGGCCGCCGCCAACATAAGTTTTAGCGCCGCGTCGCGAAGTACGGCAGCGACAAGTTCCTTCTCTGCGGCAACAACCACCGGGAAGCGCTCCTTCTCTCGTCCCGAGCGCAAAACAAAACGCGACGGATCTTTGGCGGCGCCCTGCCGCGCTTCGGCAACCATGACGAAGGCCTTCGTGGTGTCCTCTACGTCCGTCGCGCGTTCGGTGCGAACGACCAGGGTGTGAGTCCGAAGCTCGTCCAACGCTCTGCCGTACAGCGGCGACAACGACGCGACCGCGAACTCGGCGCCGCGGCGCGCAAGCGTATCCGTGCTTCGCTCAGTCAGCACACGCATCGGACCTACGGTCACCGTGTCGAAGCCCCGATAATCTCGGCCGTGCGCCTCGTTGTACTCGATTCGTAGCGCTGTGGCGCGTCGCCATGCCTGCGCCAGCGTGTCCACACGCTGCTCGTACTGTCGCATGGTCTGCGCAAACGACTGGCCGATGGGACAAGCCAATGCCGCCACGACGAGGAATGTCCGTGCGGCCGGCGCACTATACATCGATCAGCATCCAGCGTCCCGAGAACACCGAGAGGATACCGGGCCGGGCAAAAACGAAAGTGCCGACACGACTGAGCAGGTCGTAGTCGATGTTGAGACTGGAAAGGAGAAACTGCGCAAAGAGCAGCACCGCAATGGCACCCAAAACGGCTGCCGCAGTCCTGGTCGTCGCGGAACCGATAGCGAAAAAGAGCGCGAAAGAGACCAAGGCAGCGAATGCGAAGCGCAGGGTGAGACTCAACGGAAAGGCGTGTAGCCCCTCGGGAATCGCGCCGCTCGCGATGACAGCGACAGAGCCGAGCAGCACGCCGAGCGCGACCGGCACAAGAAAGAGAGCACCTGCTGCGAATCGCAAAAGCGCATAGCGCGCACGCGTGATCGGTAGCGAGAGCGCATAGACGTGGCGCCCCTGGTGATCGTGACCCCATGCCGCGAGCGCGATCACAAGTCCCGCTCCCGCGGCTAACAGGGCGTACCCGAGTCCCCACGCCTGCATGCGAAAAATGAACTCCTGCGCATTACTCGCATCACGAGCCGATTGCAGCGACGCGATCGGAAGCGAAAACGCCACGACAGTCGCCAACAGCGCGACGGTGCGCGTCCACTTCCATTGGGTAAAGGCTATGGCTCGAAACATCAGTCCCCCTAGCGAATGCGCGACGATCGCAGCATCTCGACGAAACCTTCCTCGAGATCGAGGTCGACGACTTCACGTACGGATGCGCCGACTGAAGTCAGATAGTCCTGCATCCCGGGCACCCATCCACGCACCAGCCAGTGCTCGACGCTGCCCTGGTTCCTTTCGCGCGAGAGCACGGTGAACGGTGCGCTTCCCAGCTCGGCGGGCGCCGACGTGATGCGCAGACGCTTGATGCCGTTCTTGAATTCCTGCATCGGCAGCTCCGCGACCAGCTTGCCGCCATCCATCAATCCGACCCAGTCACAGATGCGTTCCAGCTCGTGAACGAGGTGGCTCGAGATGAGCACGGTCGCCTCTTTGTCCGTCACATACTCGAGCACCGCGGCCAGAATGTCACGCCGCACCACCGGATCGAGACCGTCCGTTGGCTCGTCGAGCACGAGCAGCTCCGGACGCTGCGCGAGCGCGAGAAGCATCAGCAGCTTCCCGCTTTCGCCTTTCGACAAGGTGCTCACCTTGCGATCGAGCCCGAGCGCGAACTGCTTCAGCAGCTCATCGGCCCAGCGTTGATCCCACGTTGGATAAAACGCGGAATGCAGCCGTATCGCTTCGGACACGGTGAGACTGGGATACACGTGCGGACGCTCCGGCACGTACCCCACGCGCGCCAGGACCGACGCATACGACTCAGGCATCGGACTGCCCAGCACAGTGATCCGTCCGGCGATTGGCTTGAGCAGTCCGAGCAGCAGTCGAATCGTCGTCGTCTTTCCGGCGCCGTTCGGGCCGAGGAAACCGTAGACGGACCGATGCGGCACGTGCATCTCGAGATGCGCGACCTGGAACGTGCGACCGATGCTGTACCGGAGTTCCTTGGTTTCGATCGCCAGCGTCATCGCGAGCTCCCGGACTTGAGCTCGTGGTCCATCGCGCTCCGCAGCTCCGTCGCCGTGATGCCGATACTCCCGGCTTCGGCGAGCAACTCCCGAACGAGCCGACGCGCCTCGAGCTCGCGATCGCGATTGCGGCGATCCGCGGCCACTTCCTGCACGAACGTGCCAGCACCGTGTTTCGTGTTCACGAGTCCCTCGACCTCCAGCTCGCGATACGCTTGCACCACCGTGGCGGGATTGATTCGCAGCCGTCCTGCGAGTTGACGCACAGAAGGAAGACCGTCGCCCGGTCGGAGCTCCCCGGAAGCGATCGCCACTCGCAGTCGCGACGCGATCTGCGCGTACAGCGGCGTGGGGCTTCGTGGATCGACGTGGTCAAACATTCCTTGCGGTAGCTCTGGCTGTGTTGGTGTAGTAATACAGTATGGGTCTTCGGGCGCGGTGTCAATGGGGGGCCTGGCCGGCTTCGGCTCCGCCAGAAGTGGCGCGGCCTCCGAGCGCCGCCAGAAGGTCGATCCCCAGGTGGGCTCCGTCAGCCACTTGCGTATCAAGCGTCCCTGCACGCCTTTGCCTTTCAGCTCGCTTTGGGCGCTGCTCTGGAACGTCGCGATCATCGCGGCAGAGACGGCGAGTGCGCCGACGAATACCCAGAGCGCGACGTCGAAGAGACGCGTGCGGCCCGCCAATCCAGCCACGGTCAGCCACATCACGACGGGCGCGATGACTCCAGCGCCAGTGACGATGACGGCCGTCCGCGCCGCTCGATATCGGCGCACGAAGGGCGGAAGCTGATCCCAGACGTCGCCGCTGCGACGCAACGGGCGCGGCCACCACCCAGCCCACCGTTCCGGGGGCGCCGCGAGCAGACGCCAAGTGCGCGAGGATGAGAGGCCGAACTGCTGCGCGCTCCGGTACGCCGGAACGAGCGACGCGAGCGCGACTATCAGTAGCGCTCCGGCGACAAGGATCCATGTCGAGCTTCCCGATCGCGCGTATGAAAAGGTTGCGGCGACGGCGAGCCCCCAGCCTGTGCAGGCTGCGATTACGGCCCTTCCTGACAAGTGCTCCAACGGCTCGGGCAAATCGGTGACGGCCTCATCCCCGGACTCGAGCGCTTGTCGAAACGCCTCGACGGTAGGCCAACGCCGCGTAGCATCTTTGTCGAGACAGCGCGTCACGGCCCAGGTCAGATCGGATGGGGCATCAGGCGCTAGTCCCGAAAGGGGGGCAGGATCCTGCATCACGTGCCGGCGCATGACCTCCTGCGCCGACGTTCCCTCGATCGGGAGTCGTCCCGCCACCATGCGGTACCCGATGACGCCCAGTGAATAGAGATCGCTGCGTCCGTCGATCACGCTGTCGCCGGCCGCCTGCTCGGGGCTCATGTAAAGGGGCGTGCCCACGATGTGGCCCGTCTGGGTGAGCGTGCTTTGTGTGGACTGAACCTTGGCTATCCCGAAGTCCGTGAGTAGCGCGCGCCGGGACTCGCGCTCGATCAGAATGTTGTCGGGCTTCACGTCGCGGTGCACGACACCGTTCCGGTGCGCGTAACCGAGCGCGTCGGCGACTTCAACGAGAATCCGGCGCGATTCATTGAAGTCCAGGCGCCCGACTCGCGTGAGCATCGCTTCGAGGGACTCTCCCTCGACATAGCCCATGATGTAGAACAACGTGTCGCCCGCTTGGCCGAACGAATACAGCGGGACGATGTTCGCGTGCATCAGCTTCGCGGCGGTTCGCGCTTCACGGATGAAACGCTCTCGGCTGTCGGCGGAGACGAATTCGCTTCGCAGGACTTTGATGGCGACGAGTCGCTCGAGCAGGCGCTCACGAGCGAGGTACACCGTGCCCGCGCCGCCCTGGCCTAACAGGCGAAGAATTTCGTACTGCGTTCCCAGCGTCTCTTCGAGGAGGCGGCGGCGAGCGTCGCCGAATGAGAGCTGGTGGTCCTTGGCGGGTGTTTCTGGCGGGAACGACCCCATCAGAAGACAATAGTCCCGCGGCGTCCACACGACGTCAAGAAATGCCGGTAACAGCGACGTCAAGACATCTCACAAATGTGACAGTTGAAACATTTGTCGACGCCATTTAAACCGTTTTGCGATAATCAGTTAGGCCCATGCCACGAGGTTGATTCCGGAGGCTGAAATCGCTATTCTTTAGCACCCTTCCGAAGCGCTCCAAGACGCACGGCCACTGACAGATCTATGACCGCTCCGAACAATCGCGAACGCATTCTTCCGCGCCTCATCGACGACGAGATCAAAGAGTCGTTCATCAATTATTCGATGAGCGTCATCGTGTCGCGCGCATTGCCCGACGTGCGCGACGGATTGAAGCCGGTGCATCGCCGAGTGCTGTACGCGATGAACGAGCTTGGACTCGTTCCGGGCCGTCCCTACAAGAAGTCCGCGACCGTCGTCGGCGACGTTCTCGGTAAGTATCACCCGCACGGCGACCAGAGCGTCTACGATGCGCTCGTTCGCATGGTGCAGGATTTCTCGCTGCGCTATCCGCTCATCGACGGTCAAGGGAACTTCGGATCGGTCGAAGGCGATCCTGCGGCGGCGTACCGGTACACCGAGTCGCGTCTCACGCCTGTGGCGATCGAGATGCTCGGTGACATCGACAAGAATACGGTCGATTTCGTTCCAAATTTCGACGATCGGCTCCAGGAGCCGAGCGTTCTGCCGAGCGGCATTCCGAATCTCGTCGTCAACGGGTCGAGCGGCATCGCCGTGGGCATGGCGACGAACATTCCGCCGCACAATCTGCGGGAAGTTGTGAGCGCCATCCTGCATCTCATCGACAATCCCGCCGCGACGCCCGCGGACATCCGCAAGCTCATCAAGGGGCCGGATTTCCCGACGGCGGGCTTCATCTACGGCAAGCAGGGGATCAAGGATTATCAGGAGACGGGCCGTGGCCGCATCGTGATGCGCGCGCGCGCCGTCATCGAAGAGAAGGAGCGAAGCGGTAAGACGCAGATCGTCGTCACGGAGATCCCGTATCAGGTCAATAGCGCGAAGCTACTCGAGGACATCGCAAACCTTGTTCGCGACAAGAAGCTCGACGGCATCAGCGATCTCCGCAACGAATCGGACCGCGACGGATTGCGGATCGTCATTGAGTTGAAGCGCGACGCGATTCCGAAGGTGGTGCTGAACCAGCTGTACAAGCACACCGCGATGCAGTCGACGTTCGGCGTCATCATGCTCGCGCTCGTGCCGGATTCGCAGACCGGCCGTCTCGTGCCGAAGGTGATGCCGCTCAAGGAAGTGCTCGAGCACTACATCGAGCACCGCCACACCGTCATCGTCCGGCGCGCGCAGTACGAGCTCGACAAGGCGCAGGAACGCGAGCACATTCTCGAGGGACTCAAGATCGCCGTCGACAACATCGACGAGGTGATCAAGGTCATCAAGAAAGCCGAGGATCCGGCGGCCGCGAGCACGCAACTGCAGAAGCGGTTCAAGCTCACGGAGCGACAGGCCGAGGCGATTCTCAACATGCGCCTCGCGAAGCTCACCGGCCTCGAGATCGACAAACTCGAGACGGAGCTGAAGGAAGTGCGCGGGCAGATCAAGGAGCTCAAGGAGCTGCTCGGCTCCAAGCCGAAGCGCATGAAGCTCATGAAGGAGGAGCTTGCCGACGTCACGAAGAAGTACGGAGACGGCCGGCGCTCTGAGATCACCAGCGACGAGGGGGAGTTCAGCGTCGAAGATCTCATCGCCGAAGAGGACATGGTCGTCACCATCTCCCACTCCGGTTACATCAAGCGCACATCGGTGTCGACCTACAAACGCCAGCGCCGTGGCGGCAAGGGACTCAACGGACAGAATCTGAAGGACGAGGATTTTGTCGAGCACCTCTTCATCGCGTCGACACACGACTACATCCTGTTTTTCACGGATGACGGCCGGTGCTTCTGGCTCAAGGTGCACGAGCTCCCACAACTCGGTCGCGCCACCAAGGGCAAGCCGGTGGTGAACCTCATCAACGTCAGCGCGGAGACGAAGGTGTCAGCGCTGGTCCCGGTTCGTCAGTTCTCGGAGGACCAATTCCTCCTCTTCGCCACGCAGAATGGCACCGTGAAGAAAACGGCGTTGTCCGAGTACTCGAATCCGCGATCGACCGGCATCAAGGCGATCAAGATCGAGGACGGCGACGAGCTGATCGACGTGCAGATCACCAGCGGTACGAACGACATCGTGCTCGCGACTCGTCACGGTCTCTCGATTCGCTTCCACGAGCAGGACGTGCGCGACATGGGTCGCGACACGACAGGCGTGAAGGGCATCGAACTCGCCGAAGGCGATCTAGTCATCGGAATGGTCGTGATCAAGCGCGACGCGAACATGCTGGTGGTGACGGAACGCGGCATGGGCAAGTGCTCGCCCATCGACGACTACCGCGTCCAGAAGCGCGGCGGAAAGGGGATCATCACCGTTCATCGCACCGACAAGACCGGCGACGCCGTTTCGATCAAGGAAGTGTTACCCGACGACGAGCTGATGCTCATCACCAAGGGTGGCATGGTGATCCGGATGCCGGTGAAGGGCATTCGCGTGTCGGGCCGAAACACGCAGGGCGTGCGTCTCGTGAACCTCGATGAGACGGACAAAGTGATCGACGTTGCGCGCGTTGTGCCGGACGACGAGGGCGAAGAGGGGGAAGAGGCGCTCGAGCCGGTTGGGGCGGAGCCGGACGAAGAATAGGTGGTAGGTGGTAGATGGTAGGTGGTGGTCCCTACCACCCACCACCTACGAGCTACCACCTAGGACCTCCAGAGCTTGGGCAGTTCACTGTAGACCGTGTACGCGCCCATGGCCGCCATGGCGGCCGCGACGAGGATGCCGCTCGCGATGAGCCAAGCGGGATGACGGTATTCGCCCACGATCCGTGGCCGTCGTGACGCCGCGAGCATTGCGCCGAGCGAAAGCGGGAGAATCAGGGCATTCAGCGCCCCCACGGCCACGAGAACTTTCACGGGGCGGCCGACGATGAGAAACACGATCGTCGACACGACGATGAACGTGATCGTCACGGCTTTCCAGTGCTGCTCGATCGGCCTGCTCAGCGAGCGAACGAACGAGACCGACGTGTACGCCGAACCGACGACTGAGGTGATCGCGGCGGCCCACATGACGATGCCGAAGACCCGGTAGCCGACGGTGCCGGCGGCGCGCCGAAAGACGTCCGCGGAGGGATTCAGCGGATCGAGCGCGAAGCCGCGCGTGACGATCCCGAGCGCGCCGAGAAAGAGGACGATGCGCATGATCGACGCGACGCCGATCGCGAGCGACGCGGACCGCGTTACCGCCGGAACGTTCTCGCGGCCAATGATTCCGGCGTCGATCAATCGGTGCGCGCCGGCGAACGTGATGTAGCCACCGACCGTGCCGCCGACGATCGTGACGATCGACAGGACATCGACGCGGCTGGGGAGCACCGTGGAGCGCAGCGCGGCTCCGTACGGCGGATGCGACACGATCGCGACGTACAGCGCGAGCACGATCATGAGCACACCCAGAATTTGCGCGAAGCGATCCATCGCGCGCCCCGCTTCCGGTACGACGAACAGCGCTACGCCGATCACCGCGCTGAGCACCGCTCCGACGCGAGCATCCATGCCGAGGAGCGCCTGAAGCCCCAACGCGCATCCCGCGATGTTGCCGATGTTGAACGCGAGCCCGCCGGTGGCGACGAGCACGGCGAGCACCCAACCCAGACCCGGTGCGACGTCGTTCGCGACATCCTGGGCGCGCCGCGCGCTCACGGTGAGCACACGCCAGATGTTGAGTTGCGCGACCAGGTCAACGACGATCGAAACGAGAATGGCAAATGCGAAGCTCGCGCCGAGCCGTTCGGTGAACACCGCGGTCTGCGTCAGGAACCCAGGTCCAATGGCGGACGTCGCCATCAAGAAGGCCGCGCCCACGAGCGTCGACCGCAGTGCTTTACCGTCCATGGCGCAAATGATACTTTAGGCCACCTTCGCGTCCATCCACGCGCCGAGCGATGTGATGACCACTCCTGCCTCCGCCCGTCAGCAGTCTCCGCCGTCGGTCTTTACGCCGTTGACGGAAGTTTCTCCAGAAGCCGCGCACGAACCATCGCCGGAGGCGCGCGACGCGCTGCGGCGCGACCAGTCGGAGCTGCAGCGCGAAGTGATTCTCTGGCAGCGGTGGGTGCGGTACCTCGCCGTCCTCGTGCTGTGTGCCGCAGCGGTGATGCTGAGCGGACGACGCGAGGAGCTCGCCCGACTCCCGCTGCTCATCGTTGCGGTCGGTTACGTCGCGTGTGTGTTCCTCAGCGGATACGCGGTGCGGCACGCGCCGGCGCTGACGACGGCCCAGTGGCTTCCCGCAGTGCTCGTGACAGCCGATCTCATCACGATCGGAACGATCATTTTCATCACCTCGCCGCCGCTGCTGAGCTATCGCTTTCTCATTCTCGCCTTGCTCTCGGTTCAGTTTGCGGCCTTCTACTTCGGATGGGGACTCGGCGTGTACGCGACGCTCCTGTCCGCCGGGATCTACGTGCTGCTTGCGCACGTTGTGCCGCCACTCGTTCCGGGGCCGCGGCCGCACGGAATACTCAATGTGGCGCTCTTCGGCGTCGTCGCGGCGGTGCTCACCTACACGTTCGGCAGCTTCCGCGCGCGCATGAACCAACTGCGACTCTTCTGCAAGGTGATCGAAGAGGGCGATCTGACGAGCGCTCTCGATCTCACCGGCGCGAAGTATCCCGACGATCTCACATTGCTGGCACGCAGCTTCGACGCCATGCGCAACGGTCTCGCGGAACAGATCGGGACCGATCCGCTCACCGGCTGCCTCAATCGGCGGGCCCTCGAGGCGCGTCTCAAGGCGGATTGGCGCCTCGCCAAACGGCGTGGCACGCACATCGCGCTCGCGGCAATCGACCTCGATCGTTTCAAGCAGATCAACGACACGCGCGGCCATCCTGTCGGTGACATCGTGCTCCAGCAGCTCGCGGGCATCATGAAGGGAACGGCGCGCGATACCGACGCGGTGGCGCGTTTCGGCGGCGACGAGTTCGTCATTCTTCTCCCGGACACCGGTTGGCAAGGCGCGCTCACCTTCGCGGAACGCCTCCGCCGGCGCGTCGACGACTTCACGTTCGGGCCTCCGGGCTCACCGATGACGATCACGATCTCGGTGGGAGTCGCTCTCGCCCGTGGCACTGACCCGATCTCGCCGGAAGAGCTGTTGAAAGAGGCGGACCGATCGCTGTACAAGGCGAAGCAGCAGGGGCGCAATCGGGTCTTCGCGTAAGTAGTTTCCCTGAGTGACTGCCACGGCTTCTGATCTCGTTACCGCCGCTGATATCGAGTCGGCCGCGCGTACGCTCGACGGAGTCACGGTCCGCACGCCACTTCTGCCCGCGCCTTTTCTTGGCGACGGCATCTGGCTCAAGCCCGAGATGCTGCAACGCGGCGGCGCGTTCAAACTGCGCGGCGCGTACAACTTTCTCAGCCGCCTTGCCCCAAGCGTGCGGGCTCGTGGCGTCGTAGCACCTTCATCGGGCAATCACGCGCAGGCCGTCGCGCTCGCCGCGAAACTGCTCGGCGCGCCATCCATCGTCGTGATGCCCACGACCGTGACGGCGGCGAAGCGCGCCGGCGCCGAGCGGCTGGGTGCTCGAGTCGAGCTGGCGGGCACGACGACGGCCGATCGCATGCAGCGCGCGCTCGAGATCGTGCGCAAAGAGGGCGCGACGCTCGTCCCGCCATACGACGACCCGCTGATCATTGCCGGCCAGGGAACGGTTGGCCTCGAGATCGTGCAAGACCTTCCCGACGTCGCGACGGTCCTCGTGCCGGTCGGCGGCGGCGGCCTGAGCGCGGGAGTTGCGGCGGCCGTGAAGCTGCGCCGCCCGAAGGCCCGTGTCATTGGCGTCGAGCCGGCCGGCGCGCCGAAACTTTCCCGCGCCCGCGAGGCCGGGACGCCGGTGAGGCTCGATCGCACCTCCAGCATCGCCGACGGTCTCCTCGCGGTGGAGATCGGGCATCTGACCTTTGCGCATCATCAGCGGTACATCGACGATGTCGTGCTGGTCGACGACGCCGCGATGCGCCGCGCGATGCGCGCGCTTCTCGATCGGGCGAAGCTGGTCTCGGAGCCCAGCGGTGCGATCACGGTCGCGGCGGTGATGGAGCGCGCGGTACAAGTGTCCACGCCGGCCGTGCTCGTACTGAGCGGCGGCAACATCGAATGGGACGGCCTGTCAGCAACGATGGGATGACCGCGCTCGCACACGTCGTCGTCGCGGACGACGATCCCCGTGAATCGGGAGTGCTCTCATGGCTGCTGCGAGAGCGCGGCTACGACGTGTCCACGGTGAACGCTGGTGAGGCGTTGATCGAGGTGTTGCGCACGAGCTCTCCCGACCTCGTTTTGCTCGATGCCAACGGCCGCGCGGGGTCGATCGACGACACGCTCCGAAGGGTGCGATCGGCGGAGGGAGGCCGGGACGTCCCCGTGATCGTCGCGGGGGTCTCGCACGCCAACGACGCGGCGGCCGTACTGCTGCAAGGCGCCGATGACTGGCTCCCGAAGCCGCTGCGCGTGGCCGAGCTCCTCGCGCGAATCGGAGCACAGCTTCGCGCTCGCGCCGAAGTGCGTCTGATGCGCGAAGTGATCCTGAGCCGGGAAGAGGAACTGCAGCGCGCGCAGGACGACATCGCGACGACGCGCCAGCTGGTCGAAATCCTGAACGAAGTGACGGCGGAGCTGACCGCCGCCGAGATCTATCGCGTCCTCGCGCGCCGCGTCGCGCGCGCGCTCGACCTGCGGCATTGCTCGGTAGTCCTCGCATCGTCCGGCGACGCCACAGGCACCGTCGTCGCGACGTATGACGATCCGTCGATAACGGATCTCCAGGTGCAGATCGCCCGCTACCCGGAATTGATGAACGCGCTCCGAACGGGACGCGCGGTGCTGGTGGCGGACGTCCTCCAGGATCCGATGTTCTCGGAAGTCCGCGAGCTCTGGAAGCGCGAAGGGCGGACGGCGCCCGTCCGTTCGGTGCTCGCGATTCCGTTCGCGCTCGACCGCCGACGCGCGGGCGTCTTCTTTCTTCGCACCGAGCGCGGCGAGCGCTCGCTCAGCGCGGACGACGCGGATTTCGCGGAGGTCGTGATTCGTGCCGCGGTGGCCGCCATTCGACGCGCCCAGGCGCTGGAATCGACGCGCGCGGACAACCGGCGTCTCGAGGAGCTCGCGACGACTGACGCCCTCACGAGACTATTGAACCGACGCGCGCTGCTGGAGCGCCTCAGCGTCGAGGTCGATCGCGCGCGGCGATTCAAGCAGCAGCTCTCGCTGTTGATGGTGGACCTCGATCACTTCAAGTCCGTCAACGATCAGCACGGGCATTTGGTCGGCGACGATATTTTGCGACAGATGGGAACGCTCCTCGCCGGCGCGGTGCGCACCATCGACGTCGTGGCCCGCTATGGCGGAGAGGAGTTCGTCCTCATCCTACCGGAGACGTCGATCGAAGGTGCCGCTGTCTTCGGGGAGCGTCTGCGGGAGCGGGTCAACGAGCATCCGTTCGATCTCGGCGGCGAGCGCAGTCTCCATTTGACGTGCAGCGTGGGCGTTGCCACTTTTCCCTCTCCTCGGGTGGCCTCGACCGAAGATCTATTCGCCCGTGCGGACGAAGCCCTCTACCGAGCCAAATCCGGCGGCCGCAACCAAGTGTGCACCTGATGAATCGCTGTCCAAAGTGCGGCACGGAGTACCCCGACGATGCCAAATTCTGCACGAAAGACGGCTCGCGGTTGCTGGCCAAGGGCGACGCACCTGGTGCGGCCTCTCCGCTAGCGGTCAGCGGGCCACGGGCGACCGCCGGGCCGAGTCGCGGCGAGCCCAAGCCCGCGCCGGGCTACACGAATCTCGTGGGGCAGACGCTCGACAAGCGCTACAAAATCGAGCGCAAGCTCGGCGAAGGCGGCATGTCGTTCGTCTATCTTGCCACCGACATCGCGACGCAGGCCCAGTTCGCGATCAAGGTCCTGTCGGAAGCACTATCCCAGGATGCCAATGCCATGGCGCGGCTGCGCCGGGAGGCCGCGCTGGGCATGCGACTCGCGCATCCGAACGTATGTCACATCATGCGGCTGGGCGAGACGGAGGATCGTCTCGTCTACGTCGTCATGCCGTACGTGAATGGCGAGATTCTCGCCGACCGCAATAACCGGCTGGGGCACATCCCGCTGGCCGATACCGTGAAATTCGTGAAGGACATGTCCGCCGGCCTCTTCGTCGCCCACGAGCTGAATATTCTGCATCGCGACCTGAAGCCCGAGAACGTGATGATTTGCCGCGCCGCCGACGGAACGGAGCACGCCGTGGTCATGGACTTCGGACTCGCGAAGCAGCGCAAAGCGGAGGGCGAGCTCCAAAAGCTCACCGCCACCGGGATCATCCTGGGAACGCCGGAATTCATGAGCCCCGAGCAGCTCCGCGGCAAGCCACTCGATCCGCGCACCGACATCTACTCGCTCGCGCTCATGACATACGAGATGCTCACGGGCAAGCTGCCCTTCCAGGGACGCACGCAGCAGGAAATGATGATCGCCCGGCTCCGTAGCGATCCGGTGCCGATCCGCCGCATGCGTCCGGATTTCGATATTCCCGAGGCTGTGGAGAAGGTCCTCGCGAAAGCCATGCAGAGAAACCCGGACGATCGTTACCAAACGGTGGTCGAATTCGGCGACGCGCTCGCGACGGCCGCGGGCGGCGTTCCGGCGGAGAGCGGATTGCTCGGCAAGCTTTTCGGGCGCTAGAGGAACACCGGGGCAATCGCGGTTTAGGTTTTGGAGTATGCGACGGATTCTGTTGGCGCTGAGCGTCGTCACCGCGGCGTGCGGCAACGCCGCGACCGGAGAGCCAAGCAGTGGCGACACCACACGTGTCGATGCGCTCGGCGGGTTATTGCGGGTGCCGGCCGGGTTCAAGGTGGACTATTTCGCGCGCAATGTCTCGGAAGCGCGCTTCATGGCGCTGGCGCCCGACGGTGCGGTCTACGTCTCGCAACCTCCGAGCGGTACCGTGCTTCGCCTCGTCGATCAGAACGGCGACGGCGTCGCCGAGAGCCGAGTCGTTGCGGTCAGCGGGCTGACGTACCCGCACGGACTCGCCTTCCACAAGGGTTTTCTCTACGTCGCGAACACAGATGGCGTCGTGCGCGTTCAGCTCGGGGCAGACGGGCGCTCGAGCGGCACTCCGCAATACGTCAATCATTACAGCGCCTACGGAGGGCACTCGACGCGCACCATCGTCTTCGGCGCGGACAGCGCCATGTATGTGTCGATCGGATCGACGTGCAACCTCTGCGTCGAGACGGCGGTCGGACGCGCGGGCGTGATGCGCTTCAACGAAGACGGCAGCGGTGGCCGCGTCTACGCAACCGGCCTGCGCAACGCGGTCGGAGTCGCCGTGCACGCGCCGACCGGTAAGCTGTGGGTCGTCACGAACGAGCGGGACAACCTGACGCCCGATCACGAGAATCTTCCGCCGGAGGAGATCGACGTCCTTCAGGATGGCGGCGACTACGGATGGCCGTACTGCCACTCGGCGCGCATCCCCAATCCCGAGTACAATGACGCGGCGCGCTGCGCGCAGACGATCGTGCCCGCGCTCGGCATGCAAGCTCACTCGGCTCCGCTCGGGATCACCTTCCTGGAACGCGCGACGAATTTTCCCGACGACTATCGAGCGGATGCCGTCGTCGCGTTTCACGGATCGTGGAACCGATCGCACCCCACCGGCACGAAAGTCGTGCGCGTCCGGGTCGAGAACGGCTCGCCGCAACGCGTGGAGGACTTCGTGACGGGCTGGCAGCGCACGGATGGAAGCCGGTGGGGGCGGCCCGTCGACGTGCTCGTATACCGCGACGGCTCGCTGTTGGTGTCGGACGACGCCAGCGGCACGATCTATCGGGTATATCGCTGACCGCAGTGACCGGGAAAGCCGTTTTTGTGGCGCTGGCAATGGGGTTGTGCGTCCGTCCGGCGTGGGGACAGTGGGGTGAGTGGGCCGCCGATTCGCTCCTGGCGATGGGACGGCTCGCGTCGGCGGAATCCGCTTATTACGCGGCGGCGAGGGCGCGTCCTCGCGATCCCGTCGCGCGCACCGCGCTCGGCAAATTTCTGGCGGCTCGAGGCGGAACGCGAGTCGGCGCCGTTCTGCTCGAGGAAGCACGATTCTTCGGTGGCGACTCGATCGCGCTCGCGCGCGCGCTCGTGCCCCTCTACGAACGACTCGGCGACTTTGCCGCCATCGATTCGCTGCGGCCGAACGTCCTGACGCCGTCGGAGCGAAGGAGGGCCCGTTGGCTCACGGAGCGCCCCCCACAAGCATCGTTTCGAGATACCATCGTTCTCCTGAGCTATCGTCCGATCGCCGATGGGCAGGGGCTCGGCACCCTGTTACTGCGTCTGGGAAAAACCCAACTGCCGGCCGTGATCGATCCTCGAGCGACAGGACTCGTCGTTCCGGCCGCCGTACGGCGCGAGCTTCGCACCTTCGGAAATGAGCGGGGCAGCACCGTCGCGGTGGCGGACGCGTTGCGAATCGGCGGCATCGTCTTCTCCAATGTTCCTGCGACGATCGGGGCGCCGGACGACAAAGTACGGATCGGATTCGACGTTCTGTCGCCCTACGCGCCATCCTTCGATCCGAGGCGCGGCGTCCTGGTGCTGCGCCGCGTAACCAGGCGCTCGCAACCGCAGCCCGGGCTGCGCGTCCCAGCGCTCTTTGACCGCAACGGCGTGCGGCTACTCATCGGCGAACATTGGCAGCCCACCACTGCTTCCATGCCGGCGATGCTGCTCGCCACGCGCGCGTGGATGTGGGACGGAAAGTATGGAGATATTGTCCTGCTGCCGTAGTGTGTTGAAGCGTCACGCATCACGCGTCACCACGAGTCACGAGTCATGCATCAGCACGAGTCATGCGTGATGCGTCAGTCACTCGGCTCCTTGTTCAACGAAGGTGTTGCATCTCCACCATGAGGCACCGGTCCTGAATCACGTCGATGCCCGCGCGCGCCAGCCGCTCGGCCGACTCTTCATTGCGGATTCCAAGTTGGAACCAGACGGACTTCGGATGCTTGCTGATGATGTCATCGACGTGTGGGGGAATGTCTCGGGGTCGCCGAAAGACGTTCACCATGTCGACATCGCCCGGAATGTCAGCTAGCCGGCGGTACACGCGCTCTCCAAGAATCTCGGTCGCGTCGGGGTAGTAGACGGGAACGGGCACGATCTCGAGTCCCACACGTTTCGCGTACGCCGCCACGTAGTACGCCGGCTGCCCCGATTCCACCTTGATGCCGAGTACGGCGATGCGACGCGTGTCATGAAGGACGCGACGGATTCCCTCGTCGTCCTCGATGAGATGAGACCGCCAATCCGTGGCTGTGGGCGTGGTCATGCTCCAGGGCTCTGCGAGGATCGTGCTCGACGAGTGGAAGGAGGAAGAAGGAGGAAGCGACAGCGACCGTTTAGAATGTAGCTTCGTGCGAGACTCCTTTCCTTCTATCTCCTCCTCCGTCCTCATCCTCTTTTTCCTGTTTCACGATGAAAATGCTCGTACTCGGCGCGGGGCTGCAGGGCTCCGCGTGCGCCTATGATCTCTTGCAGAATAAAGACGTGGAGGAAGTGCGTCTCGCGGACATCAAGATCAACGAGCTTCCGCCGTTTCTCGCGCCGTACTCCGGCCATCGCCTGATCCCCACGCCGCTCGACGTCCGCGACAGCGATGCCGTGTTCGGGCTGATGCGCGACAGCGATGCCGTCATGAGCGCGCTGCCGTACTACTTCAATTACGACATGGCCGTGTGCGCGGTGGACGCGGGCGTCCACTTCTGCGACCTGGGGGGCAACACCGAAATCGTTTTCAAACAGAAGACGCTTCACGAGCGCGCGAAGTCGGAAGAGGTTTCGGTCATTCCGGACTGCGGTCTCGCGCCAGGCATGGTGAACATCCTCGCGGAGTACGGCATTCAGCAACTGGACAAGGTAGACGCCGTGCGCATCTACGTCGGTGGACTGCCGCAGAATCCGGAGCCGCCCCTCAAGTACCAGATCGTCTACTCACTCGAGGGGGTTCTGGACTACTACACGACCCTCTCATGGGTGCTGCGTGGCGGGAAGCGCACGCGCGTCAAGGCGCTGTCGGAGCGCGAGGAGGTCGAGTTCCCTCAGCCCATCGGGACGCTCGAAGCATTCCATACGGCGGGTGGACTGTCGACGATGGCGTTTCGCTACGAGGGGCGAATCCCGACGATGGAATACAAGACCCTCCGCTACCCCGGACATGCCGCGCTGATGGAGGCGATTCGCGACCTCGGCCTACTCGATCTCGACCCCGTCGACGTCAAGGGACATCACGTGGTGCCGCGCGACGCCTTCATCGCTACCGTCGGCCCACGTCTGAGAAAGCCGAACAGCAAGGATCTCGTGGCGCTGCGTGTAACGACGCTAGGAACCAAAGGCGGCAAAGCCAAGACTGTCGCGTGGGAACTGTTGGACTACTTCGACGCCGAGCATGACATCAGCGCCATGGAGCGCACAACGGGATTCTCGTTGGCCATCACCGGGATGATGCAAATGCGCCAGCAGGTCGCGGCCGCGGGCGTCCTCACTCCTGACGAAGCGATGCCGCCCGAGCTTTACGTAGCCGAGCTGGCGAAGCGCGGCATCAGCGTTCGCCGGATTGAAGGCTAATCGCGATAGAAGTTCGCGAGCGTCGGGCCCATGCGATCCATCGTCGCCTTCGCATTCCAGCGGTCCCGCCCGTTGTAGATGAACGCAAATGCAAGCACTTCGCCGTTCAACGCGGTGACGTAGCCGGCGAGCGACGCCACCGTGTTCGTCGTTCCGGTTTTCGCGTGCAGGTTTCCCTGCGCGGGCGTGGAACGCATGCGACGCTGGAGAAGCTCCGACTCGCCAGCGACGGGCATGGAGGCGTGGAACACGGAACCCCAGGGAGCGCGATGCGCGTAGGACAGGAGCTGGACCATGGCGCGCGCCGTCACCGAGTCGGCTTCAGACAGACCGCTGCCGTCCGCCACGCGGACGTCCTCCTTGTTCGCTCCTGCCTTGGCCGCAAGAAAATCCCGCAGCGTTTCGAGTCCCGCTGCCGCAGATCCGGCGCGACCACTCTGATGCGCGGCGTCCCGAAAGAGCAGCTCCGCGAAATGGTTGATGCTCTCGCGGTTCATGTAAGACACGATGTTCGCGAGTGGCAGCGAGCGAACCTCCGCGACGGGCGAAGCGTCGGTCGGCGTGACGCCGGTGCGCAAGTGCCCAGCGACCTCGACGCCCGCTTTGAGCAGTGATGCTTGCAGCGCGCCGGCCGCGAACGCGGGTGGCTCCTGGACGACGAGCGAGTATCGGCGAGGGGCCGAGCTCGCGCCGATCGAGCCGCTGACCACGACGCCGTCGCCGGCGCGATGCGCGGAGATTCGTCCTCCGCTGCCGCCGACGACGCGAACGTTGTTCGTCACGGGAATCGAGGTGGACGCCGGATCCAACTCGACCACGGCTTTGCCATCCGCCGGACGCGCGACGATCCAAACGAGGTTTTCGTTGAGGGAAAGCGCGGACACGGGCGCGGCGTACGACGACATGAGATAGCTGTTCTTCCAGCCCGACGGAATGCGCTCCGAGTCGAACGCGCTCTCGTCGGCCACGATGTCGCCGCGAATTGTGCGGATGCCCGCTCCTGCGACTTGCCGCGCGAGGGCGTCCATCGGGGACTCACCCTGCCAGAACCGCAACGAGAGCGTCGGATCGCCGCCCCCGCGCAGGTACAGGTTGCCGTCGAGCACGCCAGCATTCACCTGATGGTCACGCAGCACCGCCGTTTCGAACGTGTGCTCGGGGCCGAGCTTCTCGAGCGCCACCGCCGTCGTCAGCAACTTCATGGTGGACGCCGGCTTCAGCAGAAGGTCGGGCTGCTCGGAGTACAAGGTGTCGCCGCGTGTGACCGAGACGACGATGACGCCCCAATCTCCGCCCCGTGTACGGGCGTGCAGGATGCCTCCAAGATCCGTCGCCAACGCCAACGCGGTGCGCGGCGACGTCCATGCCGGCCCAACCGGCGCGGTCGCGCGCGCCGTCCGAACAGGCGTGCGACGCGGTCGGCCGTGACGTGCAGGTGTGCGACGCTTTTGTGGAACCGTCGCCTTGTTCGACCCTTCCCCAACGGCGCGAACCGACGACGCCACATCCCTCTCGGTCCCCTGCGGCAGGACGTCAGAGAATGGCGAAAATCCAAGCAAGGTCAGCGGCGCTCCAATGAGAAGCGCGCGACGGAGTAGTCCGCAAGCGGAGTCAGCCCGCATGCGACTCAGGAGGGCAACTCGCGTTCCAGCATCGGAATGCGATTAAACCTTGAGAACGATGTTTCGGCGGTAGAGCACCGTGAGAATCGCGTACCAGAACAGCACGAACGTGAGCGCAAACGCAAGCGAAGCGTTGACGGGGGACAGCCAGGACGCGAACACGCTTTGGTAGATCGCGGACTCGAGCGAGATCCGCTGGCCGTGATATTCGACCTTGATGATCGAATAAATGAGCCGTGCCATGACCGCAGACCCTACGAACGCAACCATCGGGTTCACGCCGTACACCACAAACGGCTTGGTCCACCAACGCCAGTTTTGCAGGTCCACGAGCCACATGATGGTCGCGAGCGCAACGCATGCCATTCCCGCGGTGAAGACCACATAGGAGCCGGTCCAAAGATTCTTGTTGATCGGGAAGGACCAGTGCCACATGAGTCCAACCATCATCGCGATCGCGCCGGCGGCGAACAGTCCGCACACGCGCTCGAACAACGGGCGGCGTTGCGCGATCCAGCGTCCCGCAAGGTTTCCAAGCAACGCGGTGCAGATGGCGCCGATCGTCGACAGCGGCCCCTCGGGATCCCACGTGACGCCGTTCACCCAGAGATGGTTGCCAAGACCGAAACGGCTCCAGTCCAGCAGGACGCGATCCCAGTACGCGGCCATCGACGTTTCCGGTTTACCCAGCAGGAGCGCCCCCGGCGTGCCGTTCGCTCCGGGCACTGGCGGCACCGTCATCACGAACCAGTAGACGAACAGCAGCACGGCGGTGACGATCATCTGCGTGCGCACTTTCGCGCGCGACGCGATGAGCGCAGAAACGATGTATGCGAGTCCGATGCGTTGCAGCACACCAAGGATGCGCCAGTGCAGCAGACGATCCACGATGCGAGCGGCAAAGCTCGGGTCGCGCACGCCTTCGACGGCGCCCCAGGTGAAGAACGGGAATCCGTTGATGAGGAAGCCGAAGAGAAAGATCAGCGCGCCACGCCTCAGAATCTGGCGCGTGATCGCGCCCTCGTCGTCGCCGCGCACCCGCCGTGCATCGAGCGAGAGTTGTGTGGTGATGCCGACGATGAAGAGGAAGAACGGAAAGATCAGATCTGTCGGCGTCCAGCCGTGCCACGGCGCATGTTCCAGCGGCGGATAGATGGCACTCCAGGTCCCGGGATTGTTGACGAGCAGCATCCCCGCCACCGTGAGCCCGCGAAACACGTCGAGCGACAGCAGCCGCTCGCGCGTGTTCGGCGCCGCGGTGCCCGACGTGGGTCCGGCGTTACCGCGCGGTGTTTGTGCTTCGACCGGAGGTGCGAGCGTCGCGCTCATACAGCTCCATGTTGCAAGAAAAAGGCGTCCGACACACTAGTGGACGCTCGGCATCGCCTACACGAAACGTCGAGTCCGCTAGGCGCCGGAGGCAGGGCGCCAATCCACCTGGGCGCTCGCGGCCGAATCCTCGGCGCCGTGCGACTGCCACTTGAAGAATATGACGGAAATGACGGCGAAAAGGACCAAGCCGCCCAGAATCCACATGATGAGACCGCCGAGCAGTTGATCGTCGAGTGGCGTGAGACCGGCGATGCGCGGAGCTGCAGCGTACGCGGGATAGAGCAGCGTGCCCCCATACGTGATGTACACCGCAACGACCGACATGGGGATCGTCGTGAGAAAGAGATACAGCATCTGTAGCGGGTAGGACAGCCGCGGCAGTTCCGGCAGCGGGCTGAGAATCGGCCACCATAACATCACGGCCGCCGCCATGAACATGAGATGTTGCACGATGTGCAGGCCGTGATGCGCCATTGCCGCGTTGTAGAGCGGCGGCGTATGCCAGGCAGCCAACACGATATTGAAGGTGGCGAAGCACACCTTCGGTTTCGTGAGTGCGCTGGCGATGCGGGCGACGATGGGATTCCGAAGGAGCGGCCGCAGCATCCATCCCGGGGTCCCGGCGATGAGCAGCGGCGGCACGAGGATGGTGAGCAGGAGATGCTGCACCATGTGCGCGCTGAACAGATAGTAGTCGCTCAGGTCGTGCAGCCAGCCGTTGAGACAGAAGAAGATGACGGTGAGGCCGGCGTAGAAGCAAGAACGGCGGAAATGGGCAGTGCGGCGAGCCGCCAATTCGTACACTGCGGCAAATGCCACCAGCCCAGCAACAGTACTCCAATGAACCGTAAAGCTGTTCCAAGCGATGCTCGCTCCGACATGCAACAGCGGAAAAACGGAGAGCGTTGGCATCAGACCTCCCCGACCTCAGCCCGCGCGAATCGCCAAATGCCCGAACAGAAAAAGCAAGATGACCATCGTGAGGATCGCAATGATCAACGGCCCGGTGAACAGGGCACGGAACAGCTTGTGGTCGTACTTCAGGTGCATGTAGAACATCACGACGATCGCGAACTTCACGGCCGACATCGTGAGGAGCACCGGCACGAAGAGCCGCGAGGCGACGAACGATGGCACGTAGTAGACCCAGACTTCGACCACGGTGATGACCGAGAGGATCAACGCGACCCACTTGTACGTGCCCCAATTGGGATGCTCGTGCACCTCTCCCATCGAAGCGTGGTCCGCGTGACTGGCGGAGGCGTGTCCTGAGTCGTGGGTGTCGTGAGCCATCGTCGCTAGCGGATGAGGTAGACGAGCGTGAAAATCGCGATCCAAACCACGTCGACGAAGTGCCAGTACAGCGCGGAAATGTCAACGATGAGCGCGTCCTTCGGGCCTAACCCGCGTCTGACGTCGATGGCGAGCAGCGTGAGGAGCCAGAGGACGCCGACGGTCACGTGTGCGCCGTGAAATCCCGTCAGCGTGAAAAAAGAGGATCCGAACAGGTTCTGGCGAATCGTCAGCCCTTCGTGCACGAACGAAGTGAACTCGAACGCCTGGAAGCCGAGGAACGTCGCGCCCAGGATCGCGGTCATCAGGAGCCACAGCTTGGATGACGCGAGTGCTCGGCCCCACGCGCCGGTGCCTGCCCAACCCGGCTTGTCCTTGTTCTCGACGGCGGCGAGCGCCAGGACCATCGCCAGCGACGACATCAGCAGCACGAACGTCGAGACGGACGTCACCGGAATGTTGAGAATCGGCTTCAACGTCGTCGCGCACTGCGGCGGATTGCATACCTCATGCGGGAACGGGCCCGTGACGCTCCGCCCCTTGTAGACGAGGTACGTTGAGATGAGCGACGTGAAGAGCATGCACTCCGAGCCGATGAAGGCCCAGATCGCGATCTTGCGATGATCGAGCCCTGTGGTCGTCGGCGGATGGCCGTGACCCACGACGTCGGCGGTGGCCGCGGTGGCCATTAGTGCTCGTCCTCCAGCGGGGTGAGAAGCCATCTATAGAGACTCAGCGTCATCAGGAAAGCAAACGTGATGATTCCAGCGATCGCGAACGGCGTCTTTCCTAAGTGAATCAGCAGCAGGCTCGCGAACATGAACGTCATGAAGAGCGCGACGAACAGCGGCCAGATCGACGGATTCGGCATTGGAATCCCGAGCTCTTTGGCGGACGGAACGCGGCCGCCGGCAGGCGCGCCGGGCTCGGCTGACTTGCGATCCCACAGGGGATACCGCGATGTCACCGTCGGGATCGTCGCAAAGTTGTACTCCGGAGGCGGCGAGGGAATCGACCACTCGAGCGTCGGCGCGCCCCACGGGTCGTTCCCCGCGACGGCGCCGCGCTTCCGACTCGACCAGAGATTCCACACGAAAATCATCACCGACACGGCCTGGATGTACGCGCCGATGGAGCTCATGAGGTTGAACACCTCGAGTCCCTGACCGGCGTCGTAAACCCACGTGCGGCGCGGCATTCCCATCAGACCCGACCAGTGCATCGGCATGAACGTCAGATTCATTCCGATGAACGCCAGCCAGAAGTGCCACGTGCCGAGCTTCTCGCTCAGCATCCGGCCGGTCAGCTTGGGATAGTAGTAATACACGCCTCCGAACAGCCCCATCATCGAGCCACCGAATAGCACGTAGTGAAAGTGAGCGACGATGAAGTACGTGTCGGTCTGTTGGAGGTCCGCGGGTGGCGAGGCGTGCATCACGCCGGAGATGCCGCCGATCGTGAAGAGGCCGACGAGCCCGATGGCGAACTTCATCGCGGTAGTGAACCGAAGGTCGCCGCCCCACATCGTGAAGATCCAGTTGAAGATTTTCACGCCCGTCGGAATGCCGATGAGCATCGTCGTCACCGCGAACAACGTGTCCGCGATCGGACCCATACCGACGGCGAACATGTGGTGCGCCCAGACGCCAAAGCCGAGGAACGCAATCAGTATCCCGGAATACACCATCACCGGATAGCCGAAAAGCGGCTTGCGCGAGAACGTCGGCAGAATCTCCGACACGAGGCCGAACGCGGGCAGGACCAGGATGTAGACCTCCGGGTGTCCGAAGATCCAGAACAGGTGCTGCCAGAGCAGCGGATCGGCGCCGGCGGCGGCCTCATAGAACTGCGTTCCGAAGAACCGATCGAACTGCAGGAAGACGAGCGCGATCGTGATCACGGGGAAGGCGAGCACCAAGAGAAACTGGACGATGAACGCCATCCAAGTGAAGATCGGCATGCGCATGAAGTGCATGCCCGGCGCTCGCAAGTTGATGACCGTCGTGATGAAGTTGAACGCGGCCGCGAGCGACGACACGCCGAGGATCTGAAGGCCGAGCATCCAGAAGTCGATGTTGAGTCCCGGCGAATACGTGCTGGTGAGAGGGACGTAGCCGAACCAGCCACCGTCGGGCGCGGCCTTGATCAGCCACGACGCGTTCATGAAGATCGAGCCGAAGAGATACACCCAGTAGCTGAACGCGTTGAGTCGCGGGAACGCGACGTCCCGCGCGCCGATCTGCAGCGGGATGAGCAGATTGAAGAACGCCGCCGACAGCGGCATGATGACCAGGAAGATCATCGTCGTGCCGTGCATCGTGAACAGCTGGTTATACGTCTCGGCTGACACGAAACGACCGTTCGGTCCCTGCAGCTGGATGCGAATCATCATCGCCTCCAGGCCGCCGATGAGGAACCAGAGGAGCGCGGTGTAGAGGTACAGCGCACCGATGCGCTTGTGATCAACCGTTGTGAGCCAGCTCCAGACTCCACTCTCCGATTTGTATCCGGTGTGTGGAAGAGCCGGGGCGGTTGCGGCAGTTGCCATTCTTTAAGTCTCCGGGTTCCGCGTTACTTCAGCGCCTGTAGATAGGCGACAATATCGGCGATTTGCTGATCGGTGAAACCGATCGTCAACGTCGATTTCACGATCGGATCGTACTGTCCCTTTCCCATCGTGGGCATCTGAATGCCCGGCTTCATCGCACGCGAGTTCTTGATCCACGCCGCGAGATGCCGGGTGTCGTTCGGAAAGAGTCCGGCCGCGATCGTGAGTCGGCTGCCAACGTGCGTGAGGTCGGGTCCCGTCTGTGCTTGCATCGTCGGCACACCCTTGATCGTGTGACAGCCGGTGCACAAGCCGGTGGCAACCAGCATCCCGCCGCGTGATGCATCGCCGACCAACGTCGTGTCGAACGTCAGGCCGGGCGGCAACGGCGTCTGAGGGATCGCATGGTGCGGCATCCGCTCACGAGCGAACGAGACGAATCCAGCCTGCACGGGCGCCGGCTGCGCCTGCGTCTGCGTCGCAGTAGCCGTCGTCGTTTTCGTCGGCGCCTTCGTCGCCTTCGTCGCATTCGCGGGAGGTGGTGTCGGCGGAGCTCCGAGCGCCGGAATCACGAGAGCCGGGCTTTGCTGGTGCGCGATCCAGCTCGCAAACTCTTCCGAGGTCACGGTGAAGGCCTTGAAGCGCATGTTCGCGTGCGAGGTGCCGCAGTATTCGGCACAGAAGCCGTTGAATGCCTCTTCCGTCGTAGAATCCGGCGTGAACCAGATGTGGTTCGTGCGATTGTTGACGAGATCGCGCTTCCCGCCAAGCGCCGGGATCCAGAACGAGTGAATGACGTCGTGCGTCTTCAGCGCGAAGCTCACCGTTCGGCCGATCGGCAGGTACAGCTCGTTCGCGGTGGCGACACCGTACTGGGGATAACGGAACTCCCACCACCATTGATGACCCGTGACTTCCACTTGGAGGGCGTCCGCGCGCGCGGCACCCTGCGTCTTGAAGATTGTTTGGACCGTGGGAACGGCGATGATCGCAAGCACCACTGCGGGAATCACGGTCCAGAGAATCTCGAGCCTCGTGTTCCCGTGCACCTGCTCGGGCTGGTGGGGCTTGCCCGGTCGGCTGCGATACTTGACGATCGCCCAGAGCAGCATGCCTTCCGTAAAAATGAAGACGATGGTGCCCAGCCAGATCAGCAGCTCGAACAGGCTGCCGACGTCGCGGTTGAAATCCGTGCGGTGATGAAAAACTGAATTCGGGTTCTGCACGCACCCCGCGATCAGCGAGGCGACTGCGGCCGTCAGCGCGGCTGTTACAAGCCTGCGCAGGCGGGATTCAGCGGGCATGCGGTATCCTGTTACCGGCTGGTTTCGGAGTGTCCAATCGCGCGGCGGACACTCGGGATGAAAGGACCCGAAGAGCAGGGGCAAGGTAATCGCCCCAGGCGCAAGGCGGGAGGCATTGTCTAGGCTTCGTGCTTTTCGCCCTTGGCTTCGTGGTTTTCGTCCTTGGCTTCGTGCTTTTCGTCCTTGGCTTCGTGCTTCGCGATCGTCTGCGTGACCGCGATCTCCAACTGCTGTTTGATCGAGGCCAGGCCCTCGCGCATCGTCCGTACGCGAATCTGCTCGCTCGAGCCGCGGCTGATTTGCATGTTGATCGACGTCACCAAGTCGGAGATCAAACCGAACTGACCCTTGAGCTTGCCGGCCAGAACGGGCATCTGGCGCTTGAGGTTCATCAGAATGTGGCTGGCCGGCTGGCTTCGTTTGATCTGTAGCGCGTATTGCTCGACGAGGCCATGAATGCGCGTTTGGATCACGATGGCATCGTCGAGTGTCGTCATCTTGGCCTGGCCTGCGCCATCGAGCTTGATTCCCGCCATGCCGAATTCTACTTCACCCTTTCGAGCTTGGGATTCTCGCGCTGCTGACGACCGGCTCGCGCCTGAGGCTTGCCGTCGACGGCGACGACGTCCGTGGTGAAATCGAAAGTCCCCCTATAGGCCGCCGCTCCGATTCCGTACGCGTCGACCGGAGCCTTCTCGTCCTCGAACTCCTGCACTTTCTCGACGTCGAAGCCGCCGGACACCACGATATGCACGTCCCCGAATCCCTCGCTGTCGAGCGCATTTCGCACGTTCCACACGAGTTGCGGGTTCACCCCCGTCGGCCGGAAATGGCCGAGCTGCGACAGCAGCGAGCGGTCCACCATGTGCTCGGACGTATCGAGCCGGACGCCCCAGAGCCGGTCCCCGAGAGCGCGAGCGACTTCCACGGACGTGCGCGCGACGTCGTTCTCGTAGTCGACGAGCGCCAGAAGTTGGACGTCCTCGTCGAGCTGTTTTGCGAGCTGCTTCGTGGCCGCGACGGTATCGCCGCCGAATGCGGCGATGAGCGCGTGCGGAATGGTCCCGGACACTTTGCCACTCCAGAGCGCTCCCTGCGCGGCTGTGGAGACCTCTTTGGCGCCCGCGATCATAGCCGCGAACCCGTCACCCGGCTGCATGAGAAAGTGTCCGTCCCGCGCTCCGAGGAACAACACCGGCTTTGGGCGCGCCGTGTCGACGAGCTCGCGGACGTTGGTGCACACACGCGTGCGATGTCCGAGCACGCCGAGGTACAGCGTCTCGAGATGCGCGAACGCGGCGTACTCCCCTTCGATCGTCATGACGGTGTCCCACGCGTCGACGAGATCGCCTTCGTACAGGGCGTTCACCGTGAGGCTGCTCCAATCTTCGACGCCGCTTTTGAGAATCGCGATGGACTCGTCGATCCCCGAGAGCCAGCCGTCCTGCTTCGCGGTGACTTGTAGCAGAACCCGTGGATTCTTCTTCGCGCCCCGCAACACTCGCTGGACGAGAGCCGCGTAGCGATCGGAGTATTCGCCTGCCCTGATCTGATCCGCGGGAAGCCGGAAGACCGACGGATCCAACCGCTTGCGACGACGCGGGCTCATTGCCGGTTTTCGCCCGTCATCGCGTCCGGATTGAGCAGGCGGTCGAGCGCCTCGCGCGAGAGAATACCGCGCTCGAGCACGAGCTCGTAGACGCCCCGGCCGCTCTCCAGCGCCTCCTTCGCGATGACGGTAGCGCTCTCGTATCCGATCGCCGGCACCAGCGCGGTCACGATGCCGATGGACTGTTCGACGAACTGACGCATGCGCGCGGGGTTCGGCGTGATCCCTTCGATGCACCGCTGCCGAAGCACGACGCAGCCGCGGCACAGCGTGTCGATGCTTCGCAACAGGCGATACGCGATGACCGGCTCGAACACGTTGAGCTGGAGCTGACCGGCTTCCGCCGCGAGCGTCACGGTCACATCGCCGCCGATCACGTCGAAGCACACCTGATTCACCACTTCGGGGATCACCGGATTTACCTTGCCGGGCATGATCGAGGATCCGGGTTGCATGGGCGGCAGATTGATCTCGCCGAAACCGGCGCGCGGGCCCGAGCTGAGCAACCGGAGATCGTTGCAGATCTTCGAGAGTTTCACGGCGCACCGTTTCAATACGCCCGACAGCTGCACGAAAGCGCCCGTGTCCGCGGTCGCTTCTACGAGATCGGGCGCGGTGATCAGCACGAGACCGGTGAGGCGCGACAGATGCGAGCGGACGCGCTCCGCGTAGCCCACGGGAGCATTGATTCCCGTGCCGATCGCCGTCGCGCCCATGTTGATTTCGCGAATCAACGCCTGTGCTTCGGCGAGACGCTCCACGTCCTCGAGGATCGTGTGTCCGAACGCGGTGAACTCCTGCCCGAGCGTCATCGGCACGGCGTCCTGCAGCTGCGTGCGCCCCATCTTGATGTGCGGCGCGAATTCCTCGCCCTTGTGCAGGAACGCCGCGGCCAGCGCCGACATCGCCGTCCGCAACGACTCGATGCTGACGTGCAGCGCGATCTTCACCGCGGTCGGATACACGTCGTTCGTCGACTGACTGAGATTGACGTGGTTGTTGGGATGCACCGACTGGTACTCGCCGCGCGGACGCCCCATGAGCTCGAGCGCGCGATTCGCGATCACTTCGTTGGCATTCATGTTCGTGGACGTGCCGGCGCCGCCTTGAAGCGCGTCCACGAGGAAGTGCTCGTGATGCCGTCCCGCGCGGATCTCCTCGCTGGCCCGCACGATCGTGTCGGCGATGGTTCGATCGAGCAGGCCGAGCTCCGCGTTCGCAAGCGCCGCGGCGGCCTTCACGGCCGCGAGCGCTTCGACCAGCGAAGGAAACTCCCGAATCGCCACGCCGGTAATGGGGAAGTTCTCGAGCGCGCGCAGCGTCTGTATGCCGTACAGCGCGTCGTCGGGCACGTCACGCTCGCCGAGAAGGTCCTTCTCGCGCCTGGTGCGCGAACCCGTAAAACCCACGGTGCGGCCGCGTCCGACGAGCGTCGCATCCGTCGCGGCGAGGCGCTGCGAGATCGCGCGAGCAGCGCGTCCGACCAACGCGGCGTACAGTTGCGGGTGGTCCTTGATCATCCCACCGAGTTGATCGGCCGTGAGCAGAAATGCGTCGGTGCGCTGAAGTGCCCGCGCACTCGTCCCATGCGCCGAATCGTCGAGGAGCACGCCTTCGCCGACGGCCTCACCGGCGCCGAGTGTCACGAGCCGCACTGGTCGGCTGTTCACGCTCTTTTCGATCGCGACGGCACCCGACGTCAGAATGGCCATGAATCGACGCGGCGCGCCCTCTTGAAAGAGGATGTCGTCCGTCTCGAACGTCTTGGCCTGGACGAGCTTCGCCAGTTGATGAAGCAACGTCTCCGTCACGCCTTCCAGAAAGTGCGCCTGCCGGAGTTGGTCGCGTATCGTGGCTGACATGCGCCGCAAGGTATCAATAGCCGGCGGCCACAGGGAGGGAGCCGACTTGGAAGCGCGTTCGGCAGACTTGCTCGCTGCCCATTGCCCGCGTATCTCACACCCGTACCCCGAAAGAGGAGTGCATTGTGTCACCGACCCGTCGCGACTTTCTCGGCGCCGGCGCGGCAGCAGCCGCCGGTTTGGCCCTGCCGACTCTGGCGAACGCGCTTCCTACGATCGTCGTTCGCGATCGGTCGGCGCCGCGGAAGCCCTTTGCGGGCAAGCCGATAGTGATCTCATCGGCCAACGGATTCCGCAGCAAACACGCCGACGGCAGACCGGCGATCCAGGTCGCATACGACCTGTTGACGAAGGGTGCCGATCCGCTCGACGCAGCGGTGGCCGGCGTCCAGATCGTGGAGCTGGATCCAACCGATCAGTCTGTGGGCCTTGGGGGCCTTCCGAATGAAGACGGGGTCGTCCAGCTCGACGCGAGCTGCATGCACGGCCCGTCGAAGCGCGCGGGCGCGATCGGATGCCTCGAGGACATCGCCACTCCGGCCGCTGTCGCGAAGGCGGTCATGGACCACACCGATCATATCTTCCTCGTCGGCGCCGGCGCGAAAAAGTTCGCGCTCGAGATGGGATTCAAAGAGCAGAATCTGCTGACCGAAGAAAGCCGGCAGGAATGGCTGCGCTGGAAGTCGCGCCTGAATCCGAACGACAACTGGCTCGATCTTCCCAAGGTACAACCCAGGCCGATACCGAACGCGCCGAGGCCGACGCCAAGCTCTCCACCGGGACTGGGCGATGACCAGCTGCTCCACGTCTACTACGACGAGCACTGCGTCCCGCACACGTACGGAACGATCAACATGGATGCGGTCGACGCGAACGGCGACATCGCATCCGTGACGACGACGAGCGGTCTCTCGTGGAAGCTGCCGGGGCGCGTCGGCGACTCTCCGATCATCGGCGCCGGTCAGTACTGCGACAACGACGTCGGAGCGGCGGGATCGACAGGCCGTGGCGAAGCCAACATCAAGGTGTGCGGAGCATTCCTCGCCGTGGAATTCATGCGCCAGGGCATGTCGCCGGAGCAAGCGCTCATCAAGGTGATGGAACGCGTCATCGCCATGACCGAGCGCCGGCTGCTCGACGAGAACGGCCACCCGTATTTCGATCTCAACTATTACGCCGTGAACAAGAAGGGCGAGTACGCTGGTGCGTCGGCGTACGAAGGCGCGCGCTTCGCTGTTTGCGATGCGAAGGGCGCACGCGTCGAGAACTGCGCTTTTCTCTTCAAGGGACGCGTACCGACCAAGACTGCGCCCGACGCGGCGTACGTGAAGCCGTGATCCCGTCGTAGTGAGGGATTACTCGTCCCTCCGCGCGAGGTTGCTCGCCGCCGCGTTATTGGTGGCAAGCACGTTCGCGGTTGCCGTGATCGGCTACCGCCTCATCGGCGGCGATCAAGCCACGTGGATGCAGGCCGCCTACATGGCTGCGAACGCGCTCACGACCACCGGATTCCGGGAAGCGATCGACGTCTCGCACAGCGCGGGCGGTCAGGCGTTCACGGTCGTGTTGATGATCTTCGGGGCGGGCGTGCTGGTGTACTCCACGTCCATCATTACCGCGTTCGTAGTTGAAGGAGATCTCACCGAGGGATTCAGGAGGCGCCGGATGCGGCGACTAATTGACGCAATGTCGGGCCACTACATTGTCTGCGGCGCGGGCGCGACCGGCTGGGCCGTCGTCCGCGAGCTGGTGAACACGGAGCGCCCCGTCGTCGTGATCGATCAGGATGCGGAGCGGATCCGTCGCATCGAAGTGGAGTTCCCGAGCGTTCCGGTCGTGATCCACGACTTCACCGACGACCAGGCGCTGCTCCAGGCCGGGATCAATCGCGCGTCCGGCATCGTGATCTGCACGACGGCCGACAAAGACCTGCTGGTCACTACCATCACGGCGCGGCAATTGAATCCCAACCTGCGCATCGTGGCGCGAGCGGCCAACGATCGCGTCGCGACGCGCCTGCGACAGGCGGGCGCCGATGCGGTCGTATCTCCCGCGCTCATCGGCGGCATGCGCATGGCGAGCGAGCTCATTCGTCCGGGCGTCGTCAGCTTCCTCGACACGATGTTGCGCGACAAGAACCGGAACTTGCGCGTCGAAGAAGTGCCCGTCCCTCCCACCTCGCCCTTCGTCGGTCGGACGCTGGGCGAGCTGAACACGCACTCCCGCACCAACTGCCTGCTGCTCGCGACGCGCTCGGCCGATGACAACTACATCTATAACCCGCCTGACGACGAGCGGCTCGAACCGGGCATGTTGTTGATCGTCATGGGCGATCCGCGGGACGTCCGCGCGCTCAGCGCGGTATGCGAAGGCTCGTCCGTGTCAGTCGCCACGTCGGCATCGGCTCCGGTGTGATCGACGCCGGTCGGTTCTTCGTTCCCGGCCCGACCGAAGTGCGGCCGGAGATTCTCGAGGCGATGCGACGCCCCATGATCTTTCATCGCAGTCGCGAGATGGAAGATCTGATGCGCCGCGTGAACACTCGGCTCCGGCCCATCTTCGGCACACGCCGGCCGGTGCACATCCTCACGGCGTCCGGAACCGGAGCGATGGAGCTCGCCATTCGCGGCGGCACCGTTCGCCGCGTGCTCTCGATCGTGCACGGCGACTTCGGCGAGCGCTTCGCGCGGATGGCGGAGGCTTGTGGCCGAAGCGTCGTGCGGCTCAAGGCTCAACCAGGAGACGTCGTGGCGCTCGACGCCGTACATGACGCGCTGCGCGGTGGCGACTTCGATACGGTCACGGCCACTCACAGCGAGACCGCCACGGGAGTGCTGGCGGACATTGCCGGAATCGCGAATCTCGTACGGGAACACTCCGGCGCGCTGCTGCTCGTCGACGCCGTATCGAGCGCAGGTGCCACGCCATTCTCGATGGATGCGTGGGGAGTCGACGCCGTCGTCTCTGCGTCGCAAAAAGCGCTGGCGCTGCCGCCAGGGCTCGCCTTCGCGGCCGTGTCCGACCAGTTCGTGGACCGCGCGAAATCGCTCAAGGATCGCGGGGTCTACCTCGACGTGATTCGCTACGAGGAGTTCGCGGCGAAATCACAGAGCCCGACGACGCCCGCGATTTCTCTCCTATTCGCGCTCGACCGGCAGCTCGCCGACATCGAGCTGGAAACGCTGGAATCGCGTTACGCGCGCCACGCGGCGATGTCGGCGGCCTGCGCGGCCTGGGTGTCGCACGCCGAATCCGCGGCGCTCGGCGTCTCGCTGCTCGTGCGCGCGGCGCATCGCTCGCCCTCCGTGACCTGCATTCGGATCGACGGAACGAACGTGGAGTTGCTGCGACGCATGCGCGAGCAAGGATACGAGTTGGGCGGCGGCCAGGCCGAGTTGGCAAAGACGACCTTTCGCATCGGCCACATGGGCGACCACACCGTGGCCGGACTCGAGGCGATGCTCGAGGTCTTGGAGAGAGTGCTGAGAGCCCTGTAGAGGGGAACAGGGAAGAGGGGCGGGGACAGGCCGAACTGTCCTTGTTCCCTCTCCCAATTCCCTGTAGCGCACCGCGCCCTACATTCCGTTTCAATGACGGAATCCGCTCACACGGCTCTGGACCTTTACGATGCCGCCGCCATCGAACGCAAATGGCAGGCGCGCTGGGAACGCGACGGAACGAATCACACCGACGTGGATGCCGGCGTGCGTCCGTACTACACGCTCATGATGTTCCCGTATCCGTCCGCGGAAGGGCTGCACGTCGGCAATCTGTTCGCCTTCACCGGGAACGACATTCACGGACGCTACCAGCGTCAACACGGCCACACCGTGTTCGAGCCGATGGGATACGACGCGTTCGGCATCCACTCGGAGAACTACGCGCTGAAGGTCGGCGTGAATCCCATGGAGCTGATTCCGCGGAACATCGACAACTTCCGGCGCCAGCTGAAGCGCGCCGGACTGATGATCGACTGGCGGTACGAGCTCTCCACGACGGACCCACGCTACTACAAGTGGACGCAGTGGCTGATTCTTCAGCTCTACAAGCGCGGACTCGCGTACAAGAAGCGCGCGGCGGTCAACTGGTGTCCCAACGACAAGACGGTGCTGGCGAACGAGCAGGTGATCAACGGCGTGTGCGAACGCTGCGGCGCCAAAGTCGAGCAGCGGTTGCTCGAGCAATGGTTCTTCCGCATCACCGACTACGCCGGCCGTCTGCTGGAAAACCTCGATCATCTCGATTGGTCCGAAAGCACGAAATCCGCGCAGCGCAACTGGATCGGCCGCTCGGAGGGCGCGGAGATCGTTTTTCGCCTCCACGACTACCTGGAATTCGCGGGCGCGGCGACGGTGATGCGCACGAGCACGAGCGAGATGAGCGCATTGCCGCCGACCGACATTCGCGTCTTCACGACCCGGCCCGACACGGTTTTCGGCGCCACGTACCTCGTCCTCGCACCGGAGCATCCGCTCGTCGAGCGAATCACGACGGACGAGGAGCGAACGAGCGTCGATGACTATCGCGCGCGAACTGCGCGCCAGGACCTCGTCGCGCGCAAGGTGACGAAAGAAAAGACCGGCGTCTTTACCGGCGCCTATGCGATGAATCCCGCGAACGGCCAGCCGATACCGATCTGGATCGCGGACTATGTCCTGATGGAATACGGCACGGGCGCGATCATGGCCGTTCCCGGGCACGACGAGCGCGACTTCGAGTTCGCGAAGACGTTCGGGCTTCCCATCGTGCGCGTCGTAGCCGGCCCGCGTGAAAACGAGCGCACGCCCCTGACCGGGGCGTACACGGACTCGGAAGATCCGGCACAGCTCGTGAATTCCGGCCGGTTCAACGGCCTCGTCGTCTCCAAGGCGAAAGCGGCGATCGTCGAGTGGCTGGCAGAGCACGATCGCGGACGTGCCGTAGTGAACTACCGCCTGCACGACTGGTGCATCTCCCGGCAACGCTACTGGGGACCGCCGATTCCGTTCATCTACTGCGACAAATGCGGAGTCGTTCCGGTACCGGAATCCGATCTGCCGGTGAAGCTGCCGATAGTCGAGGATTTCCAGCCCGACGACTCCGGCATTTCCCCGCTCGCGCGCGTCGAGAGCTGGTATCGGGTGAAGTGCCCGTCGTGCGGCGGGCAGGGCCGCCGTGAGACCGACGTCTCGGACACCTTCCTCGACAGCTCGTGGTATTACCTGCGTTATCCCAGCGCGGGCCGCGACGACGTCGCGTTCGATCCGGTCCTCACCGACAAGTGGCTGCCCGTCGATTCGTACATCGGCGGGAACGAGCACGCCGTGCTGCATCTGCTCTACTCCCGATTCGTGACGATGGTGCTGCACGACGCCGGCATGCTGCCGTTCGACGAGCCGTTCGTGAAATTCCGCGCGCACGGGACGATCGTGCGCGACGGCGCAAAGATGTCGAAGAGCCGCGGCAACGTCGTCAATCCGGACGAGTACATCGAGGAGTGGGGCGCGGACGCGTTCCGCACGTATCTCATGTTCCTCGGCCCGTACGAAGAGGGCGGCGACTTTCAGGACCGCGGCATCTCGGGGGTGAGGCGGTTCCTCGACCGCCTTTGGGTGTCCGCGCTCGAGGCGCAGCGCTCCGGCGCTGCCGACGTCGCCGTGCTGCGCAAGCTGCACAAGACAATTCGAAAAGTGACGGAGGACATTCCGAAGCTGAGCTACAACACGGCGATCGCGGCGATGATGGAGTACATGAATGTCCTCCGGGCAGGCGAGCGCACGCCGCACGTTGCTGAAACGGAGCCACTGATACAGCTCGTGGCTCCGTTCGCGCCGCACGTCGCGGAGGAGCTATGGGAGCGCTTCGGGCACAAGCGCACGATCTTCGACTGCGGCTGGCCGTCGTTCGATCCGGAGCTGGCCGCCGACGAGCTGGTCACCATGGCCGTACAAGTGAATGGAAAAACCCGCGGCACGATTCAGGTCGCGCCCGAAGCGACCCAGGAAGACGCGCTCGCCGCGGCCATGGCCGAGCTTGCGATCGCTCGATTCGTGACCGCCGACCCGGCGCGGGTGATCTTCGTGAAGGGGCGCCTGCTGAATATCGTCGTGAAAGACTAGAACCGCGCGCCCAGCGTGATCGGAATGGTCAGCATCGGTTTCCCTTCCGTCAGCACGTAATGAAGCCGGACGTCTGCAATCCCGATGAAGAACGTGAGTGGTACCTCCAACCCGAAGCCGGCATTGACGCCCGGCTTCGTCCCATTGTCCGTCATACGGTAGACCGCAATTCCACCGAGAACGAATGCACTCGATGACTTGCTGGTGTTGCGCGCTAGGAGCGAAGCTCCGAGCGACATGATGTTCATGTCGCGAAATGCCGCGGGCGCGCTCGATTTGCGATCATAACGTTGATAGATCAGCTCGAGGCGAAACGAGTAGGGCTGCTCTGCCGCCGAGAAATCAACGAGTCCGGAAACCGAATAGCCGGCGGCGTGCGTGTCAGCCAGTTTGCCCATCGGTATCGCGATGCCACCGCCGAAGCCGCCGGATGCGCCGATCGTGGGCGCCGCCGGCGGCACCGTTTGCTGAGCGCCTGCGCGAGACGCTGAAACCGCGACGCAAGCGATCATGAGGAGACAGGCGGAACGATGCATGTCGAGTTTCTGGGCTGAAGGTTACGAGAGTATCCCGCTGACCCACTCGCCGGCGAAGTATCCCGCGACCGCGACTCCGAGGCCTACCACGAACATATCGAGTCCGGAACGGAAGACGCTGCGCCCCGTGAACACCGAACGCGCGGCCCCGACAATCCAGTGCGACAACATTGCGACGACGAACGCGCTCACGATCGCCGTCTGACCCTGCCAGAAGAAGAACGGGAACACGGGGATCAGCGCCCCCACGGCCGTCGCAGCACCGGTGACCCATCCCTCGCGCAGCGGCGACATGCGTGGCGCTCCAATCCCCAGCTCTTCCTGAACCTGTTCGTCGAGCATTCGCTGCGGGTCGGCCATGACTTGCGTCGCCAATCGTCGAGCCGCATCAGCGTCCATTCCCTTGGCTTCGTAGATGAGCGCCAGCTCGTCACGCTCGACTTCGGGCATGAGGGCGATCTCGTCGCGCTCCATCGCGATCTCGTGTGCGTACACCTCCTGTTCGCTCTTCGCGGCGAGAAACCCGCTGCTTCCCATGGAAAGCGCGTCGGCAATCATGCCCGCGACGCCCGCAACGATCACGGTGTGATGCTGCGTGGAAACCGACGCGCCGATGACGCCGGCCACCAAGCCGAAATTCGCGGTGAGGCCGTCGTTGAATCCGTACACCACGTTCCGCAGGAACCCGCCGGACTCGGTCCGGTGCCACGGTTCGCCCGTGCGTCCGGAGATCTGATTGAGAGTTTCTGCGTGTTCGGCTGACTCTCGCGCGAGCGTGAGCGCTTCACCTTTCCCAGCAACGCCGGTGGCCGTACTGCGGTGCATGTCGAGGTAGTCTTTGACTTCACGTCCCTCTTCAGCGAGCAACATCGGGAGAAGGAATCGAGGGCCGAAGCGTTTGCCCAGAAGGGCCAGCAGACGCGTGCGCGCGCTCGGCCGATGGGCCCTCAGACGGCGCCCGTGCTGCGCCAGCAACTTCTCCCAAATCTGGACGTGCTTGTCCTCGACTTCGGCCAACCGCAGGTAGATGGACTTCTTGTGCGCGTCCGTTTCCGCGGATGCGAGCACCCGGTACAGGAACGCGGCGTCGGCCTCGTCCTGCCAATGATGCTCGAACGCGTGAAGGTCGGGTGCGCGGTTGTCGGGTTCGGTCGTGGGAGCGGTGGCGGTCACGCTAGGAAGATAACGCTCTAGGCTCTCGGTCCCCGGCGCACGGCGAACGGCGGTAAACCGTCAGGGTGCCCACTTGTGTCCTACCGGGCAGAACCTCCAGAACCCCAACCGCATTCCGAGGTCCAAAATGCACAGCAGACTGCTTCTCGCGCTGGGTGTCGCGGCGACCGCCGCGTGGCCGAGCATCGCGACTGCCCAAGCCGAAGCGCGCACCTACCGCATGGAGCCACGCGCTTTCGGCTTTTCATTCGATGACGAGCAAAACCGCGCCGTCATCGGCATCACCACGTCGACCGGTAGCGCTCGCGACACCCTCGGAGTGCTCGTGAGCTCCGTGACCGCCGGTGGCCCTGCCGAGAAAGGGGGAATCGAAGAAGGCAATCGCCTCGCGGCGATCAACGGCGTGAATCTCAAGCTCGCCCCGGCCGACGCCGATGATTGGGACATGTCCAGCGTGATGAGTCGCCGTCTCACCCGGGAGCTCGGCAAGGTCAAGCCGGGCGACGAGGTCGAGCTCCGCGTCTATAGCGGAGGACAAACCCGCACTGTGAAGGTAAAGACGGTTGCGTACGACAGCCTGTATCGCACCGCGCGCCGCGTGCGCGACGACCGCGACAGCCGGGCGGCACTCGGAGTGAGTCTCGGCTCGAGCGGCAGCAAGCGCGACACGCTTGGCGTGCTCGTGATGTGGGCTGACGACGACGGACCGGCGGTCAAGGCGGGGATCGAGGAAGGGAATCGCATCGCCGCGATCAACAACGTTGACGTGCGCGTCGGTCGTGAGGACGCCGGTGACGAAATGGTCTCGCACGCCAAGGTGCAGCGGTTGCAACGCGAGCTCGAGAAACTGAAACCTGGCGACGAGGTGGAGCTGCGGGTCTACGGCGAGGGAAGGACGCGCGCAGTGAAGGTGAAGACGGTCGCGTTGTCGTCGCTTTCGCGAGGCCGATCCATGTTCATGGGCGATGTCTTCGCGGCGCCTCGCATTGCCCCGATGACGCCAATGCCGCCGATGCCCCCGATAATGCAACGACTGAGAATCACGCGGGTCTCGATGTAACGCGCTCGAATGCGAAACGCACGACCGGAGGGGACCACCAAGCCTTAACCTTGTGTAGCGTCGGCCGATACTGAAGCTTCATGGAGCGTGTTGCAACCCCTCCGGCCGTGACCGTCTCGCCACCATTCAGAAACCTGCCGTCTCTCGGCGATGTGTTTCGCATTGCGTTCGAGCAATCGGCCGCGGGCATTTCGGTTGCAGCGCCATCCGGAGAGTATCTGCACGCGAACCTGGCGTTCTGCGAGTTCGTCGGCTACTCGGTAGACGAGCTGCGGCGGCTCCGCATGAGCGATCTGATGCATCACGACGATCGCGGGCGCGCAACCGAGCTACGGGACCGGATGCTCCGCGGCGACGTGATGGAGGCGCGCTGGGAGCGGCGCTACATCCACAAATCCGGCCTCGCCATGTGGGCCCTGCTCACGACGACGCTGGTGCGCGACGAGCACGGAGATCCCGCGTATTTCGTCTCGCAGGTTATCGACATCAGCGATCGAAAGCTCGCCGAGGAGGCACTGCAACGCGCCGAGGCGCGGTCCAGGGCGCTCATCGGCGCGATGCAGGACGTCATTCTCGTGCTCGATCGCGAGGGGACGTACCTGGACATCGCGCCGAGCGCGAGCGATCGGTTGTTCTTGCCGGCGACGGAGCTGATCGGGCGCCGGCTGCACGACGTTTTTTCGCGCGACCAGGCCGACTACTTTCTCAAACACATCCATCAGGCGCTCGACACGAATGCGCCGGTGGAGATGGCCTACGATCTCGAGATTCGCGGTGAGCGAATCTATTTCGAAGCGACTATCTCTCCACTCCCGGAGGACCGGGTCGTTCTGATCGCGCGCGATGTGACGGAGCGCCTGAAGACCGAGCAGGCGTTGCGCGAGAGCGAGGATCAGCTGCGCCAGGCCCAGAAGATGGAAGCGGTTGGACAGCTCGCCGGTGGAATCGCGCACGACTTCAACAATCTCCTCATGGCAATCATGAGCAACGCGGAGCTCGCCGCGCTGGAGCTGGCCGCCGACTCTCCCGCCGGGTCCCACATCGACGAGATCAAGAGCGCTTCCCGGCGCGCGCGTTCGCTCACGCAGCAGCTGCTCGCTTTCAGTCGAAAGCAAATGCTGCAGCCCCGGGTGCTCGACATGAATGCCGTGGTCGGCGAAGCGGAGCAGATTCTCCGCCGGCTCATCGGCGAGAACATCGCGATGTCGGTGGCCCTCGAACCGTCGCTCGGGCAAGTGCGCGCCGATCCGGGACAGCTCGCTCAGGTGCTGGTGAACCTCGCCGTCAACGCACGCGACGCGATGCCCCGAGGCGGACAGCTCACGATCGAGTCCATGAATCGAGACGTGGGTGCCGCGGAGACACGCGCGCATCGCGGCCTCAAGGAAGGGCGGTACGTCGCTCTGCAGGTTCGTGACAGTGGCGTCGGCATGGACGCGGAGACCAAGGCCCGCATCTTCGAGCCTTTTTTTACGACGAAGCCCCCGGGGCAGGGAACGGGGCTGGGGCTGTCCACCGTGTACGGCATCGTGAAACAGTCCGGAGGTTACATCGCGGTGGACAGCGTCCAAGGATCGGGGACCACGTTCACGATTCTGCTACCACGCGTGTTCGAGGCGTGGGAGCCGGCGGTCGTGGTGGCGCAACCGGTGCCGGCCACGGCGTCACACGGAACAGTGCTGCTGGTTGAAGACGAAGCCGCCGTGCGCGAAGCGACGAAGCGCATGCTGCGCAAATACGGGTTCAACGTGATCGAGGCCAAGCACGGCCAGGATGCGCTGCTCCTTTGGGAGCGCGAGGGGAAGTCCGTGGACGTCGTGCTGACCGACGTCGTGATGCCGGCGATGGGTGGGGCGGAACTGGCACGCACCCTCCGCGAGACCAACCCACGTCTGCGCGTGGTCTTCATGTCGGGATACACCCAAGGGACGCTCGAGCTGTCGTCGATGGACGAGGCGGCCACGCGTTTTTTACCGAAGCCGTTTACCGCCGATCAGCTCGTGGGCACGCTGAGAGATCTGATCGCCGAGTAGGTCAGAACTCGACCTGCGCCCCTAGCTCCACGACGCGATTCGGGGGAATCCCGAAGAACTCCGTCGCCGACTTCGCGTTTCGTTGCAGGAAGATGAACAGCTTCTTGCGCCAACGCGCCATGTTCATGTCCATGTCTTCCGGCGCGGTTCGCGTCCCGGCGCGCGTTCCGCGCCTGCGGTCCGAGACAATGACGCGCTCGCGACCGAGATAGAAGGTGGTGTCGTTCTGTTTTGCCTTCAGCCCGGCCTGACGGAGACGGTAGAGAATCTCGGGAACGTCGGGTGTTTCCATGAATCCGTAACGGGCGCTCACACGAAAGAAGCCCTGCTCCAACTTCTCGAGCGTGAGCCGCTCTTCCGATGGGATCTCGGGGATCTCCTCCGTCTTGATCGACATCAGCACCACCTGCTCGTGCAGCACTTTGTTGTGCTTGAGATGATGCAGAAGCACGAGCGGAACGCCATCTGGTGTCGATGTCATGAAAACCGCGGTGCCCGGAACGCGCGGCGGCTTCTTTCTCGCGACGTCGGTCAAGAACAAATCCATCGGGAGCGAGCCGGCCTGCAAAATCCGCGTCAACATGGTGCGCCCTGTCTTCCACGTGCTCATCAACGTGAAGATGAACAGCGCAATGGCGAGCGTCACCCATCCGCCGCTCGCGACCTTTATCGCGTTGGCGGCAAAAAACGCCAGGTCAATGAAGAGAAAGAAGACCAGGAATGCCATCACCGTGGACATGGGCCAGTGCCAGCGCTGTCGCGCAACAACGCTATACAGAATGGTGGTGATTCCAAACGCTCCTGTGACAGCAATGCCGTACGCTGCGCTCAGGTTGTCTGACGTTTGGAACGCAAGCACTAGCATCACGCATCCAATTGCAAGCAGCTTGTTGACCTCGGGCACAAAAATCTGTCCCGCCTGCTTGTACGACGTGTGGATGATGGTGAGTCGCGGTGAATAGCCTAGTTGCATGCTCTGCTGTGCGAGCGAAAATGCTCCCGAGATCATGGCCTGCGAGGCGACGATCGCGGCCGCGGCGGCGATGAAGACGAGCGGGTAGAGCAGGCTGCGTGGCGCAAGCAGATAGAATGGATTGACGGCGGCGCTCGCGTCACGCAGCACCAGCGCGCCCTGCCCGTAATAGTTGAGTAGCAGGGCCGGCAAGGCGACCGCAAACCAGGCGACGCGAATGGGTCGCTTCCCGAAGTGGCCCATGTCCGCGTACAGCGCTTCGCCGCCCGTGATCGCCAGTACGACGGCGCCGAGCACGAAAAACCCGTTCCGCCCGTTGTTCGCGAAGAACAAGACCGCGTGGTGTGGACTCAGAGCTGCCAGAATGTGCGGCTCTCTGACGATCTCCATGATGCCGAGGGTTCCGATGACGACAAACCACAACAGCGTGATGGGTCCGAACGAGCCGCCAACACGCGCCGTGCCGAACTGCTGGACAGAGAACAAGCCGATCAGAATCCCGAGCGTGATCACAATGACATACGGCTCGAACGTTGGGGTAGCGACCTTCAAACCTTCGATCGCGCTGAGCACCGAGATCGCCGGTGTGATCATGCCGTCGCCGAGGAGGAGCGCAGTACCGAACAGTCCGAGAAGAACGAGAATGGCGCGCTTACGATGGTCCTCCTCTCGACGTTCTTGCTGGAGCACGAGCGCGAGCAACGCGAGAATGCCGCCTTCGCCACGATTGTCCGCTCTCACTACCAGCACGAGGTACTTGATGCTGATGACCAAGATCAGCGCCCACGTGATCAGCGACAGCAGTCCGTAGACGTTCTCCTGCGTCGGCGCGTACGCATGGTGTCCCGTGAAGCCTTCGCGGAACGCGTATAGTGGGCTCGTACCGATGTCGCCGTAGACGATGCCGAGCGCTGTGAGCGACAGGATAGCCAGGCGCCTGCCCGTGGGTCGCGCTTCCACGTGCTCCCGTTGCGGCGGGAGCTGCGGCATCACCATGCTGGGCCGCGGCTCGCGGGGCGGTGGCGAATCCGAAATCGGTGGCGGTGGAGCTTGGTCGACCAAACGGCCTCGCAAACGAAAAAAACGGGTCGCGGCGGTGGCCGCGACCCGGGCGTACAATCTATGGCGGGGCGGTTCGCCGTCTAGCCGTCGCCGTTTTTCTCCAGTTGCTCCAACTCGGCTGCGGCGCGATCTAGGATCTCCCGGATACGCTGAAGCTTGGCGCTGTCGTTCACATTTTTCGACGCGTGTCCGTACGCCGAGCGTGCCACACGACGAAAGGCGGTATTCACCTCCATCATGGGCGCATCGAGGAATCCCTCCATGAACCGCGCGATGCGATCGAAGATCGAATCGACCGTGGTGCTGTGCTCCTTGAGGTAGGCGCTCCCCTCGGGCGTGATCTCGTAAACTTTGCGCCCCCCCTCGTCCTGGGCTGCCTTTGCATAGCCAAGATCCTCGAGCATTGTCAGCGTTGGATAGACCGTCCCCGGGCTTGGCGAATACGCGCCCCCGAACCTGTCTTCCAGCTCCTTGATGACCTCGTAGCCGTGCCGCGGCTTTTCCTCGAGCAACCGCAAGATCACGTACTTGAGATCGCCTTGCTCGAACACCCGTCCCATGCGACCGCGGTGCCGGCCGCGCGGCCCCCAGAACTCAGCGGAGAAGCCATCGAATCCGCCCCATCCCCAACGTCCTCGACCGGACGCGCACCACGAGTCGTTTCCGAGCGGAATCCCGAACGCGAAAGCACGAAACATGGACCCTCCTTCGATATTACGAAGATATGTCGTCTTGACGATATATCTAACTTGGATATATCGCAAGTGGGCCCGGGCTTGTCAGTTGGGATGGGCTAGTCGGCCTGTCACTTGCCTCCTGAAACAGAGTCGAACCTGTTCAGGAGAACTTGTATGACAGATGATCTTCGGGACGAAGGACTCAAGGACGAGATCAAGGGCACTGTCGAGGAAGCCGAGGGACGCCTCCGCAATGCGGTCGGTGGTCTGACAGGTGATACGAGTGAGCAGATCAAGGGGAAGGGCCAAGAGCTGAAAGGGAAAGTGCAGCGCAAAATCGGCGAGGCCGAATCGGACGCGGACCGGGACCTTTAAGGCGAATCCGCGCACGAAACGCGGGCGGCGCGACGTGGCCTCGCCCGCGTTTCCTTTTCTCCTTCCGAACCCGCGCTAGCTGGGGTCAAGCGCTCGCGCTCGCGAGCGGTTGCTCCGTGTCGCGCATCTTCCTGGCGAGCCGTGGCCGGGAGATGCCGAGCATTCGTGCGGCAGCGGAACGGTTGCCGTTCGTGAGCCGCAGCGCGATCTCGATCGCCTCGCGCTCGACCGCGGCGAGCGTCTTGCCGGTGCGCGGGATGCGGATTTCGCCGACGGAATCAGAGCCGCTGGCGGAGGTGCGGCGCAGAATGAGGAGATGCTCCGGCTGAATCGTACGCTCGTCCCCACTGAGAATCGCCGCGCGCTCGATGACGTTGCGGAGCTCGCGAACGTTGCCGGGCCACCGATGCGAGTAGAGCGCCTCGAGCGAAGCCGGCGACAGCACTTTGACCCGGCCGCTCTCATTGACGGATTCCGCCAGACACTGACGCGCGATGAGCGCGATGTCGTCCTTGCGGTCACGGAGTGGCGGGAGCGAGATCGTGAAGACGTTGAGTCGATAGTACAAGTCTTCTCGAAACGCGCCGGTCGAAACTGCCTGCTCGAGTAGCGGATTTGCCGCCGCCATCAAGCGGCAGCGAATGTCGACTTCTTCGGTGCCGCCGAGCAGGCGAACCTTTCTCGATTCGAGCACGCGGAGCAGCTTGGGCTGGAGCCCAAGGGGCATGTGATGGACTTCGTCGAGAAAGAGCGTTCCAGCGCCCGCGAGCTCGAACAGGCCGCCCTTCCGCTTGCGTGCATCGGTGAATGCGCCACGCTCGTGCCCGAACAGCTCTGACTCGAGCAAGTTTTCCGGAATGGCCGCGCAGTTCACGGCGACGAACGGCTGTTCCGCGTGCGCTCCGGCGTAATGGATTCCGCGGGCAAAGAGCTCTTTCCCAGCGCCGGTCTCGCCGAGGAGCAGGACCGTTGTTCGCGGGGAATTTGCGACGCGTCGCGCGAGCTCCAGGGCTTCGGACAGGGCCGGGCTCCGCCCCACGATGTTCTGAAAGCCGATATCGGAGGACAGCGAGACGTGCGATGGACGCGCGGCCGCCACTTCCGTCATTGCACCGCCGCTGCTGACGTGCCGCCGCTCACCCGATCAGCCAATCCCGAACGCAAGCGCACCTGGAGTCCGGCGATCATTCCACCGAAACCCGCCATGCGAGCCAGCTCGAGAGATCGACGCCACGATTCCTTGGCGCGCGGCAGCTCGCCGCAGTCGCGGCAGGCGTCGCCGAGGTCGGTGAGAATCTCGACGCGGAGCTCCACGTCTTCTCCCATCTGACTGAGCGCGAGCGCGCGTTCCAGAAGCGTGATCGCGTGCGGTGACGCGCGCTCTCGCACGCGCGCGACGCGCGACAGCAGCCGCAGCGCCGCCGCCCTCCGCGTACTGTCCCGCCGTTGTTCGGCGATGCCGTACGCACGGGTTGCCGCGGCATCGGCTTGATCCAACTTGCTGGTGGCGAGGAAGAGCGCGGCCCGGTTTTCTTCGACGATTGCTTCGGACGCGATGTCGTTCAGCGTATTCGCGAGCTCCAACGCGCGCTCCAGGACGTCGTGGGCGCGCGCATAGGACGCTTCCCGCGTGTACAGCACGCCGAGGTTGTTGAGCACCCAGAGAACCGCGTCGCGCTCCTCTTCCTGCTCGAATGCCGCGAGCGCCAACCGGAAGTGCGCCACGGCCTCGTCAGTGCGGCCCTGCACGTCGGCGACGACCCCGAGATTCTGTTGCACCATGCCGGAAAGGCGTCGGTCACCCAAGCGGTGCGCGAGGCGCGCCGCTTCTCCGTACCACCGCTCCGCCGCATTGAGATCGCCGCGGTACTGGGCGATCGTCCCCAAACAATTCAGCGCATGGGCGCGCCCCCCCCGATAGGCGATGGCGTCGGCGACCGCCAAACTCTGGGCGTACAGGTCGGACGCCGCTGAATGGTTGCCGCGATCGCGCAGTATCGATCCCTTCCACCGGAGAACGTCAGCCAACGCATCACTGGGTCCAACTGGCAGCAGCAGAGCGAGAGCGTGATCGCAGGCATCGATCGCGTGATCCGGATCCGCACCGCGCCACGCGCTGAGCGCTTCACGAGCCAGCGATCTGGCCTGATCCAATGGGTGGTCGCGCTCGGCGACCATAAGGCACTCCGCTCTCTCTCTGCTGTGTTTTCCCTGAAATTGCTGGGCGCGGGGGCATCCCCGCGCCGCTCAGCTTAGTACGCGCCGTCCGGATTCGCTTCGCCTGAAGGATCCGCTTCGCCTGAAGCCAGTATCCAACCGGAGAAATGGCCAACGTTGAACGTGGCCGTGTGCGTGAAGAGGCTCAGGAACGCCGGGACCGTTTCGGTCACAATGGCCAAGCCATCCGCGTTCAACTCGAGGTTGTCGCCCTCGAAGTGAGCACCGCTGAGTAGCGACGAGCCCAGCAAGCCAACGTCGGTACCATCTGTATTCTGCGTCAGCGACACCTTCTTGCTGAACGTCAAATGCGGCTCGAAACGATACGCGACGGGCGCTCCCGCAAGAGCCGTTACCGTGATCGTCTCTGTCGAGCTAAGCGCGCCATAGGGAATTACGATCGTGAGACCCACCTCTGAATTCGACGATACGGCACCACCGGGACCGGCCGTAAACGACCAGCTCACGTCGGCCGGAAGAGGCGTCGTGCGATGGACGGGCGGAATCAGAAGGCCAGTCAGCGTGTTGACGGTTCCGCCGATTACGCCGCCGAGGCCCAGCAGATTCTGCGGGGTTGATCCCACTCCCTGAATCGAGGGCGCGGTGGGAGCGACGTCGCTACAAGCGGTGCCAACCAGGGCCACGGCGACCGCAATCCCAATGAACACGCTGACGCTCTTCCTCATTTCCATCTCCGGTTATGCGGAAAGTTGCGTGTCTTCTATAGCAACCTCTGGTCCAGATCGGCATATAGCGTTACAGCAACGGCTTACGAAATAATGACATTTGTGATCCACGCACTATTGTAACGTTCCATTACATACCCCGCCAGATGACATATAACATAACGTTGCAGCTATAACGGATCAGCCCGGAACAAAACGGCCCCAACTAGGGGGCCGCAAAGATCGAGAACTTGGGCGCTTTACGCTGTGACGCGCGCTACTCGTATCGCAGCGCGATGATCGGATCCATGACTGCGGCACGGCGTGCTGGCCAGACGCCGAAGATCAGGCCGACCGCCGCCGAGAACATGAAAGCCAGGGCGATCGCGCCGATCGAGATCTTCACGTTCCACGCGAACGCTTTGCTCATCGCTGTCGCTCCACCGCTCCCGACGACGATGCCGATGATTCCGCCGAGGCAGCACAGCACAACTGCTTCGATCATGAACTGCAACAGGATGTTCGAGCGCGTCGCGCCGAGCGCCTTGCGAATGCCGATCTCCCGAGTGCGTTCGGTGACCGATACGAGCATGATGTTCATGATTCCGATGCCGCCGACGAGCAGACTCACGGCCGCGATGCCGGACAGCAAGTACGTGAACACCTGCGTCGTCTCACCGAGCGTGTTCAGGAAATCCGCTTGGCTGCGCATCTGGAAATCATCCGGCTGATTCTGCCGAAGACGGTGCTCGCGGCGGAGCGCTTTCTGAATGTCCGCCATTGCGTCGGGGATTTTCTCCTCGGTCGCCGCTAGCACGCTTATCGAGCGCAGACGATCGGTCCCGAACACGCGGAACCGGCCCGTGTTGAGCGGAATCAGAATCTGCTCGTCGGGATTGCCGAAGGGCGATGCTTGGCCCTTCGATTCGAGCACGCCCACGACGAGAAACTGGATGCCGCGGATGCGGATGTTCTCGCCCAAGAGTGCGTCGGTCGCCTCGAGCCCCATGTTGGTCGCAACCGCGGGTCCGACGACGGCGACGCGTTGTTTGGCCTCGTCTTCGTTGCGCGTGAACATCCGGCCAGCCATCAGCTTGTACCTGCGCACCTCGAGATAATTCGCGCTCGTTGCCACGACTGACGCGCTGCCGTTCTTGTTCTGCCACGTGACTTGGAGATTGCGGTTCATCTCCGGCTGGACTGCGGTCACGTTCTCCGCGCGGTCCTCGATGGCCTTGGCGTCATCCATCGTGAGCTTGGTATTCTGATCAGCGATGACGATCCCCATCCCACGCTGTTGACCGGGCGTCACCGTCAGCAGCGTGGTGCCGAGCGACGCGATGCGCTCTTTGACGGCGGTCTGAGCGCCGGTGCCGAGAGCGACCATCGCGATCACGGCCGCGACGCCGATGACGATGCCAAGCATCGTCAGGAGCGAACGCAGTTTATTCGCCCGAAGTGCGCCAAGCGCGACGGAGATGATTTCGCCGAGGAGCATGACGCGGTCGCTTGGGTTACCGCGGGCCACCGCCGCCCCCGCCCGGTCGCCCGCCGCCTCCAGGACCGCCACCGCCCTGGTTCATGCCGGGAACGCCACCCATGCCCTGTCGAAACCGATCGTTCTGCTGTTGACGCTGCGCCTGGAGCGCGAGCGAAGTGAGAAGCGCGACCTGTTCGCCCTCTCCGAGTCCGTTGATGACCTCAGTGTAGTCGAAATTTCCGGCGCCGAGCATCACCATGCGCGGCTCGAAGCTCTTGCCCTTCGCGACGAAAACAAGTCCGGGACGAACGCGCAGCCCACTACCGCCACGCTCGGTGTTCCCGAGCTGGAGCTGCGGCTGTTGAGCGCCGCTCCCTGCTGGCGGAGCAGTGCCCTGCGCGCGCATCTCGCGGAAGCGGCAGGCGCCCGCGACTCGAGCATCGACGCCGAGCGCGGCGTAGATCTTTTGCGACTCCTCGCGCATCGCGTTGCGGTCGATCTCACCGCTCCGCATGCGGTCGCGCAGCGCATCGAGCTTCTTCGCTTCGGCAGGCTTCTTGTCCATCGCGGTCTTCACGGCCGCGCAATCCTTGTCCGAGACTTCGGGCATCTGGAAGCCGCCACCCCCTCGACCGTCTTGCTGCGCGCCGAGCGCGACCTCGCCCGGTGAGGTAGTTGAGCGCTGCGCCGTCGTAGAGGCGCCACTCGAGTTCCCGCCGCGCATCCCGCCCCCACCGCCCCCCCCGCCCCCCCCGCCACTCCCCATCCCACCGCGGCCGCCCATCGCGCGGAGCTGCGCCTGGACGCTGTCCGGATTCAGCCCGAGCAGTGGTGCCGTGGCGACCGCTTCGCGCATGGTCTTCACCGCGTCGTTCGGTACGGCAAGCACGTTCTTCCGCTCTTCGATCGTGACCGACACCTCGCCGTTCATTCCGGGCTTGAGCGCGCCGTCGAGGTTACTCAGCGTCACGAGCACGGGGAACATCGTGACTCCCTGCTGCACCACGGCTTGCGGCTCGATTTTTTCGACGACTCCGCTGAAACGGCGATCCGGATACGCGTCCACGATGACAGTCGCCACCTGCCCCGCACGGATCTGGCCGATGTCGGTTTCATTGAACTGCGCGCGCATCCGGACGCGACCCAAGTCGGCCATCTTGATCAGCGTCGTGCCGCCACCGAACGCGCCGGTCGCGGAGGTGATGACCATCCCCTGTGAAACGGTCTTCTCGATGACGGTCCCGGCGACAGGCGCGGTCACCGTCGCGTCCTCGAGCCGCTGCTTGGCGAGATCGAGGTTCGCCCGCGCGCGAACTACGGACGCGACGGCGTTCGCGTAGTCCAGTGCGGACGCTTCGTGCTCCTGCGCCGTGATGACGCGGGATTTGAACATCTCGTCCGAGCGGCGCTTCTGCGAGATCGAGACCTCCAGCTTCGCCTCGGCGGCCTTCACGTCCGCGTCCGCCTGGTTGTACTGATTTCGCACGTCTCGCGTATCGATCTGCGCAATGAGAGCGCCGGGTTTGACCTGTGTGCCGGTTTCCACCAGCATCCGCGTGATCAACCCCGACGCCTTCGACTTGACCTCCACGATGTTGATCGGCTCAACCACGCCATTGGCTTGCGCGTCGATGATGATGTCGCGCCGCGTGATCGGAGCAGTCGTAACCGACGGCGTCTTGGCTTTGTTGCGGCTGCACGCCGGAGCGAGCGCGATCGCGACAAGCGCGACGAAGAACAGAGAGCGCTTCATGATCAGGACAAGTCGCGGCCGATGATCGCTTCGATCTGGGCGCGCGCGATCCGATAGTCCTGACGGGCCTGGATCAGCGCGGCGCGGGCCTGGTTGAGCTGCGATTGAGACGTGAGAAGGTCCAGCAGCGTCGAGGCGCCGAGCGAATACCGCTGCTGCTGGACGCGAAGATCTTCCTGCGCTGCCAGCACCGATGCCTGCTGAATACGAATGCGCTCTTCCGCGGTGCGCAGCGCGCCGAGCTGCTGCACGAGGCTCTGCTGCGCGGCGAGGCGGGCGTCGCGGAATTGTGCCTCGGCGTTGTCTTGCGCCACCCGCGCGCGGACCTGCTGATCCTCGCGGCTGAAGTTGTTGAAGAGCGGATAATTCAATCGAACATTGAAGCTTTGACCGTACGCATACGGGCCAAAATTCACTTGATAGCTGCTGTCCTGGCGATTGCCGTTGTAGTTGTACGACAGCGTGATCGTCGGCAGGTACGTCGATTTTGCCGAGCGTGCCGCGGCATTGGCCGCGCGCAGCTGCATGCTGGCTTCCTGCACCGCCGGGCCCTCGAGTGCCATGCGATCGAGCGACGCGCTGTCGACGTGCGTGATCGGTAGATCCACGGTGTCCGCGGGATTCGCGGTAACGACGAACGGAGTGCCGACGAGTCGTGTGAGCGAGGCGCTCGCCACGCGAACGCCGTTCTCGGCGGTGATCAGCGCCAGTCGCGCGTTGCCGACCTGGATGAGCGATCGCAGCGAGTCGGACATCGTCGCTGCGCCGGCCTGGACCCGCGCGACCGCGGCCGCCAACTGCGCCTGGGCCTGCTCCAGCTGCGCGCGAGCCGCGGCTTCAGATTCGCGGGCGGCGAGGATGTTCGCGTACTGCGTTTTCACCTGTAGCGCGATAGTGAACCGTTGCGCGACCTCGTTGGCTTCGGCGGCGTCTTCGTCCGCCTTGCGCGCGTTCAAGTCGCTGAACCGGCGGAACCCATCGAAGAGCTCGAGGTTCGCCCCCAATCCCGCCGAGTACTGCCAGGGAGAGAATGGCGTCGTCACCGGTCCGCGGAGCGGATCGAAGCGCTGTCCACTCTGCTTGCTCTGGGCCATGCTCGCGGAAACGCTCGGCAGAAACGCGCCGTAGGCGGAGCGGACCGCGGACGCCGTCGTGCGCAGTTGCCCGCGGGCCTGTACGGCCGCCGGCGCATTGCGTTGTGCGAGCGAGACGGCCTCCTGTAGGGAAATCGGATGCAGAGAGTCCTGCGAGACCATCGTCGCGGTGCTTTGTGCGGCCGCGACGCTCAGTGGAGCGATTGTCGAAAGGACGAGCAACTGCCTCAACATCATCGTCACCTGCACGCGTTCGTCGTTTTCTTCGCAATCGAGTCGCGCCGCGCCTTCTCCAGACTGTCGCGGCGCTCCATCTCTTTTCTGCGGAGCTCGAGCTTCGCCTGCTGCCCGGGCGTGAGGATCTGCAGCATCTGCTGATGCGCGACCTTCTTGATGGAATCGAGCTGTGGTCTCACGGGCCGCATGACCGCGCCGATCTGGCAATTTCGCTCGTCGAGGAGTGAATCCATCGTCGAACGCTGTGCCTCTGACAGTGCGAGGTCGTCGTACATGCGATTGCGAGAGGGTCCCCAATGCCCCTTCTCATGACCGAGCACACGATCGGCCGAGAAGCCGAGCACGCCGCCCACGAGAACGGCACCGAGCAGAAACATCAGAGCTTGTTGCTTGGAACGCTGCATCGATCAGATCCTTTTAACGGTTCGTCATGAGATAACGGAACGTGGCCTCACGATGCTCCTGCAGCACGGGGCGGACGGCGGTTTCAACGGGCAGCGCTGTCGGCGTGAGCATCGCTTCGTAGGCCCCGTCCTGCTGCACCTGGTGGTCGCGGAACAGTGCGACGCCGGCGGCGAGCAGTACCACAGCCGCGGCGACGAGCGCGGGCCGCATCCAGCGGTCGAGCTCGTCCCACCATGTGATGCTATGCGATGTCTCGGTCAGCCGGGAGAGAATCCTGGCCTCGAGGCTGCGCCAATAGCCGTCGCCGGCAGGCGCGGCGTACAGCTGACGCAGCCCACGGGTGACGTCATCATCGCCGCGATCAGTGTGCAGCTTCAGATCATCGCTCATGTATCACTCCGTACGTCGTTCAACAGGCGCCGCAGAGCGGCGCGCGCATGATGCAGGTCCGATCGGGCCGTCCCCTCGGGGATTCCGAGCATCGAGCCGATCTCGCCGTGTGTGTACCCCTCCACATCGTGCAGCACAATCACCGCACGTTGCCGGTCCGTGAGATGGGTCAGCGCGTCGGCAAGGCGCCGCCGCAGCTCATCCGACTCTCCCGGATCCCGGAAGGGCAGGGCAACAGTTTCCGGCAGCTCCTCCGCGTCGCGAACTTTGCGCCGCCGAACTAGATCCAACGCGGCGTTCGCCACGATGCGATTGAGCCAGGCGCCGAAGGGCTGATCGGAGCGGAACCGGTCCAGCGCGCGATACGCGTGGAGAAATCCGTCTTGAACTGCGTCCTCGGCATCTTCGTGCGAGAACACGATCGCCCGCGCCACTGCGTATGCCCGCCGCTTGTGCAAGCGGACCAACTCGGCGAACGCCGTCTCACTGCCCTTTTGCGCAGCGATGACGTAGTCGCGCTCGGTCGTACCCTTCGCCTCGTCAGTCGACATCCACAGCGACGGGAGCGGTCGTAACGCGATCGCGGCGGTCATGCTCTCCGGAAAGAATTGTCCTACCAGAAGTACGCACCGCCGCCCGGGTACGTTGGAGGGGCGATTGAGGATAAGGGAGGGAGGAGGAAGGCTGGTCCATCCTCTATCCTCCATCCGCCGCCCTCGGAATGCTCGGTTCGCTGGCCGCGGGAGTGCCAAGAAGTCCGAGGGACTCGGCGGCGCCACTCATCGCGTCCACCACGAACTGGATATGCGCGTCGAGATCGACGCCGAGCTCCTGTGCGCCGGTCAGCACGTCCTCGCGATTGACTCCACGCGCGAAGGCCTTGTCCTTCATCTTCTTTTTGACTGAGCGCGCATCCACCTCGAGTATGCTTCGCGAGGGCCGCACGAGAGCCGTGGCGGTCACCAAACCGGTGAGCTCGTCGACAGCGAACAGGGCCCTGGCCATGCGAGATTCCCGGGAAACGCCGCTATACGTGGCGTGGCCGAGTATCGCCTGGAGTATGTCCTCGGGCCAGCCGCGCCCGCGAAGGACACCAACGCCGTGCGCTGGATGACCCTCCGTCGGCGAATGCTCGCTGTTCGGGTAGCGCTCATAGTCGAAGTCATGGATGAGACCTGCGAGCCCCCAACGCTCCGGGTCCTCCCCAAACTTGGTCGCGTACGCGCGCATCGCCGCCTCGACGGCGAGCATGTGCTTGCGGAGCGAGTCGCTCTGCGTGTACTCGTGCTGGAGGGCGAGCGCTTCTTCGCGGGACGGTAGGCTAGTCGGCATATGTTGAATATGGCCCATCTGCGTTCGGTCACCATCCGCAAGCAGACGTCCAGCGCGTTCCCCTTCAACGTGCCGGCCGTTCGCACGATGCCCGAGCTTTCGTTCGACATGCCCGTCACGTTTTTCGTTGGCGAAAACGGGTCGGGGAAGAGCACGCTGCTCGAAGGCATCGCCGCGTCTGCGGGGCTGCCGACCATCGGGAGCAAGGAAGTCACCGACGATCAGACTCTGGCCGCCCAACGCGCCCTAGGTCAGGCGCTCAAGCTGGTGTGGAACAAACGCAGCAAGAAGGGATTCTTCCTTCGCGCCGAAGATTTCTTCGGCTTCACGAAACAACTCGCGCAGATGCGCGCCGACATGCTGCAACGCATGGCCGAGATCGAAGAGGAGTACACAGACCGGTCGGACTACGCCAAGGGCCTCGCGAAAGGCCCAATGGCATCGTCGCTGGCCGACATGGAGCGGCGGTACGGCATCGATCTCGATGCCAACTCACATGGGCAGAGCTTTCTGCGACTCTTTCAGTCGCGATTCGTCGAAGGCGGACTGTATCTCCTGGACGAACCGGAAGCGCCGCTGTCCCCGCAGAGTCAGCTCGGCCTCATGGCGATGATGACGGACATGGTCGCGCGAGATGGCCAGTTCATCGTCGCGACACACTCGCCGATTTTGCTGGCGTTTCCAGGGGCGCGAATCTTCAGCTTCGACAGTGTGCCGATTCGGCAAGTCGACTATGCGTCGCTCGAGCACGTGACGCTGACACGGGAATTTCTGAATGCGCCGGAGCGCTACTTACGACACCTCAAAGAAACGTGAAAGCTCAGTGCGTCGCGGCCGGTGCTTCGCTGTGTCCCGCGTAATGCGCGTTGGTCAGGCGCACGATGGTGTACAGAATGCCGAACAGCACAATCGCGCCGAGGATGAGCCCCATGAACGCCGCGCGGGCGTCGGCCTTGTGGTCGGAATGCATTAGTGATCTCGGTAGAGAATCATTTGGTGTCGGCGACGCGCACTTTGTTCATGACATCATTCTGCCGAATCTGCTTCATGGCGTCGAGCCCTTTCACGATTTTGCCAAACACGGTGTGGACGCCGTTGAGATGCTTGGTGTTCGCCTCGCTCAGCACCATGAAAAACTGACTGCCGCCTGTGTCCTTGCCCGCGTGGGCCATAGAAAGCGCGCCCACTTCGTGTGTTCGTTTATTGCCCGCGGTCTCGCATTTGATCTTGTAGCCCGGACCGCCGGTTCCGACGCGGCGATCGCCCTCGGGCAAGTCGCGCGACAGCGGATCGCCTCCCTGCACGACAAAGTCCGGAATGACGCGATGAAACTTGACGCCGTCGTAAAAACCCGAGTTCGCGAGCTTCTCGAAGTTCGCGACCGTGTTCGGAGCGTCCTTGTCGTACATGTCGGCGACGATGGTGCCGCGGTTGGTTTCGAAGGTGGCTTGTTTTGGCATGCCAATAATCTAGGGACTAGGGATTAGGGATTAGGGACTAGGGACTAGGGACTAGGGACTAGTGGTGCTCTCGTCGCCGAGAACTTGTACACGCGCGGCACTTTGCAGCCGGCCAGGAGCGCGGGCGAAAAGCGCCATTTCGAGAGCACGCTCTTCAGGTCGTCCGCGAACCACGGATTCGATGCTTCGACGATCTTGAACGTCTTCATGCTCGCCCGGCCGAAGGTATCCACTAGGACATCGACTTTTATTACCGCTCCCTTCTTGTCGACCTGGCTCCGCACGGCGATAGGCATCTTTTGAAATGGGACCGGGCTCCGACGGATTGGAGAGGGCAGCCGATCGACGTCGAGGTCGGGCTTGGCGGCGGCTCTTTTCCGCGCTTCGACACAGTCGCCGTAGGACACGCCGCTGCCGCCGCCCATCGGCCGCGCAGCCACCTCTTCGAGGCCGGGATCGTGGCGACAAGCGACGAGCATCGAGAAGCCGGCAATTCGACAAAAGTGTTTCACGCTAAACCCGGGATGACGGGCAGAGATCGCTCACCACGCACTTCTCGCATAACGGTTTGCGTGCGTCGCAGATCTCGCGGCCGTGTGAGATGAGGAGATGCGCGAGCATCGTCCATTGCTCGCGGGGAAAGAGCGTCATCAGGTCCTGCTCGATTTTGACGGGCTCAGTTTCCCGACTCAATGCTAATCGCTGGCTCAACCGCGCCACATGCGTGTCGACAACGACGCCTTCATTGCGACCGAACGCGTTTCCAAGGACGACGTTCGCCGTCTTCCGGCCGACGCCGGGAAGCTTCACCAGCTGCTCCATCGTTTCCGGGACGGCACCGGCGAGAGCCTCCGAGACCGCGCGCGACATTCCCAAAAGACTTTTGGTTTTGTTCCGGAAGAATCCGGTGCTCTTGATCATCTCCTGAAGATCCTCAGGATTCGCCTCCGACATCGCCTTCGGATCGGGATATTTCGCGAACAGCGCCGGTGTCACCATGTTGACGCGCTTGTCGGTGCACTGTGCGCTCAAAATCGTCGCGACGAGCAGCTCATAGGGATTACGATGGTCGAGGGCGCACTTCGCGTCGGGATACTCCGCCGCAAGACGACGGTAGATCTCGGGCGCGCGCTCGGCCGCCGGTGCGAAGCGCTTGCTCTTGCGCGGCGCCGTCTTGCGGACGACCGCTTTCTTGCGCGCGGGCTTCCGCTTCATTGCCTGCGTCGTTTGGCAAACGCCACGACATCGGATGCGTCGCCCGTGTTCAGGACGTCGCCGCGCTCCAACCATCCTTTGCGCGCCATCGCGACTCCAAGCTCAGTCCAGTCCAATGCGGCCTGCGAATGCGCGTCCGGTCCAATCTCGATCGCGACGTTGAGCTCTTTGGCGCGCCGGAGATGTCGCCAGTCGAGGTCCAGACGTTTCGGGTCCGCGTTGACCTCAACGGCGACCCCCACCTCGGCCGCCTTCTGCAGCACGGCTTCGACGTCGAGTGCGTACGCATCTCGCGACAACAATAACCGTCCAGTCGGATGCGCGAGGATCGTCGTGTGGGGATCGTCCATTGCGTGAAGCACGCGCTCCGTCATGGCGTGTCCGTCCATCTTGAAGCGCGAGTGGATGGAGGCGATGACGTAGTCAAAACGACCAAGCAGCTCTTCGTCGTAATCCAGACGACCGTCGGCAAGAATGTCCGCCTCGACTCCCTTGAGCACGCGAAACCCGGTAAGCGTCGCATTGAGCGCGTCGATCTCATCGTGTTGCTCGAGCATCAACTCCCGGGACACGCCGGAAGCATAGAAGGCCGCCTGCGAATGATCCGAGATCCCGATGTAGCTCCAGCCTTTCTTTCGCGCCGCTTCCGCCATCTCGGCGATGCCAGCCTTGCCGTCGGAGTAGCGCGAGTGACAGTGCAGTACACCGCGAAGGTCTTCCGGTTCGATCAGCCGCGGTAGAGCGCCGACCGCACCGGCTTCGACTTCGCCGACGTCCTCACGCAGCTCGGGCGCGATCCAAGGAAGGCCGGCGGCCGCATACACTGCGGCCTCGTCGTCGCATACGACCGCGCGGTCCTGCGAATCGACAAGAGAATCCCCAACGAGGCGCATACCGCGCGTTGTCATCCGCTCCTGCACACGCTGTACGTGTGCGCTGCTCCCGGTGGTGCGCCAAAAGGCAACCGCGAAATCGGCGGAAGCTACGCAATACAAATCGAGCTTCGTGCCGTCGATGTAGCGAATCGTCGCGAAACCACCCGCGCCGGACGCCGATTTGACGCCGGCGATACGGGTGAAGGATTGAGCCACCTGCTCCGGCCAGGCGCACGCCGCAACGATGTCGACGTCACCGATGACCTCGCGACGTCGCCGAATCGAGCCCGCGATTTCGGCGCGCGCGACGTGCGGATGTGACCTCACTGACGCGAGCAGCGCATTTGCTTGCGCGACCGCGTGCGGATAGAGGGTGAACACGGCGGCGTCTCGACTGAACGCGATGCCGGCGAGGATCTTTCGCGCCATTTTCGGACCCATGCCTTTGACGTTCGCGAGGCGACCGTCCTGTGCCGCCGACTCAAGGTCCGCAAGCGAAGCGATGCCGAGCTCCTGGTGCAGCTTGTGGATCTTCTCGACGCCGAGTCCAGGTACACCCATCAATTCGAGCAGTCCTTCTGGCGTCGCTTCGCGGAGCTGCTCGAGATACCGCGACTCGCCCGTCTCCACGAGATCGCGGACGACGGCGAGCGTCGCCGGTCCCAGTCCACGAACCTTGCTCAGCTCACCGGAGCGAAGCAGCGGCGCCAAGTCATCCGTACCGAGAGCCAGCAGGCTGCGCGCCGCCATCTGATACGCGCGTGACTTGAACCGGTTCTCGCCCGCCAGCTCCAGAAAAGCCGCGATCTGCGAGAGAACTTGCGCGGCGCTTCTCGAGTCCATGCTGAAAAATAGGGACTAGGGACTAGTCCCTACTTCTCGCCCTCGACGCCCGCGTGGTAACGCAAGCGTTCGACCAGCTCGTGCAGCTGCTTCTCGGTAAGCTCCACCTCCTGCGCGGCGCCCTCCTCGTCCAGCAGCCCGGCGCGCATCGAAATGGAGACCTGGTTCAGGTACCGAATCTTCGAAAGGATCTCGTCGGTGGCGCGTCTCAGCTCGAAGTACCGCCGCCGCTCCGCGATGGCGCGCCGATAACGGAGCGCGAGCTCGGGCGGCGTAAGGCGTTGCGCGAGCGCGACGACCTCATCGCGACTGCGGCCGCCCATGGCGCCGCGATCGGGAAGTCCGGAGTCGGCGAGCTTCTCATCGGCGAACCAGAGCCGGCCGACATACTCGATTCCATCGAACGCGATGCGACACGACACGTCCAGTCGCCTGCCATCGTGCTCGATGGTCGCGATGTGCGGCTGGATGATATCGTGGAGTGGCATGGCTACGGCTGCGTACTGTCCCACTCGAGAAAACTCTCGATCGCGCCGAAAAGCGCGGCGGGCTGTTCGACATACGGTACATGCCCGCAATTCTCGAGCACGACGAGCCGTGCTCCCATGTGTTTGGCCAAGGCTTCGGAGGATGCGAGGGGGATCGGATCCTGCCGGCCGTGCACGACGAGCGTCGATTCAAAATAGGACGCCAAGCTTTCGTCGGCGGAGAGATCGAAATCGCCAAGGCTATCCCAGACAGATTGTTGCACGCGCGCCGTGACGCGGAACGGCGTGAGGTCCTGCGCGGATCGCGGATCAGCGAAGTAGCCAGCGACGCTCAGCTCGAAGTTCCTCTGTCGGTACGCATCCAGATCCCGTTCGCGGAGGTGGGATTCCGCGAGCTCGGCGCGGAGCCGCTCGACATCGGGGCTCTGTTGTCGTCGAGCAAACTCCTGCTCGAATTGCCTCCGATACTGTCGGGAGATTGGCGCGGGGTCAATGAGCAGAAGCGGGGGACCATGACGCTTCGCCCGAATGCTCTCCGCCGCATAGAGCAGCGCCAGCATGCCCCCCCACGAATAGCCGACGATGGGCGACCATTCGAGGTCGAATTCGCCGATCACTGCGGCGAGATCCCGCACGTGTGTCTGCCACGTGATCGGCTCTTGGCTGCCGGTCTTCGAGCGGCCGCCGCCACGCTGATCGTAGAAGAGGAGCTCGCGCCCGCCGTGTACGTCGGTAAGCGCGAGCATCTGCGGCAAGAGGTAGTCGTGATGCGCTCCGGGTCCGCCGTGAAGAACGACCATGGGCGGCTTGCCCCGCGCGCCGTACTTCGCCCAGTAGAGCGGAACCTCAGTCGACCGCGTCACGCCGTATGATGTGGGCGGAGGAATGGGTCGAGGCGCCATTCAAGAAAAAGTACTCGGCAGCGGCTTTGCCGCTGGTCCGTGCTCGGCGGCGGTGCGCGCCGGTCGTGCTATCGCGCGAGCCAGTAGTTGATCTTGATAAGGAAAATGTTGTCCGGATGCGCGGAAAAGAGCTCCTGACGATCGCGCGCGAAATCGAAGTTGCCGACGCCGACGGCCGCGTCCTGCTGACGCGACTGAGTCCACACCACGAAGAGGGTCGACCCCGGACGATATTCCCACCTATAGACGGCGTTACCGCGCAACGACCGACTGTTGAAGTCCGGATTGGCAATCGTGAACGCGGCCGCGGGACCGGCACCGTCCGGATCGATGGTATACTGCGTGATGCGTCCCTGTGCGTTCGCCGTCTGGGTGAGGGTGCCTTTGTCCCGGCCGAACAAGCTCTTCTTCAGTGAACGGGGCTGGTCGAATTCCTTGAAGGCGAAGTAGTGACCGCTCGCGATGAAGGGCTGAGTGAAGAGCTCGAGCGTCATCGTCGGAGAGAACGTCCAATTCACGCGGGTATCGAGCGACAGCACGCGCTGGTCGAGTCCCGCCAGGATATAGCGTCGTCCGAAGAACGTCGTCGCGGTAACGTCGTCGACGGACCTGACGAATTGCTGCACCGATTGCGACGTACTGTAGCTCGGCCCCAGCGAGAGCAGCACGTTCGGCCTCGGGCGATAGTCCACATTGATGGCAGGCGAGAAACCCCATCCGCCTTCGGCGTTCCACCCGTAGTTGGGAAAGAGACCGAAGGAGAATGCCTTGCGCGAATCGGAATTGATGTTGAGCGCCACGAAGTCGTTCGCCGGCTTCATGGAGACGGGACCGCCGCGAAGCTGCTTGTCGTCGAGCGAAGCTGGATGATGGATGACGAAGCCCGACAGGTTCCAGAAGTTGAGCGTCCTTCCACCCAAGAAGTAGTGAAACTGCCGGTCGATGAGATCCCCCTCCCAGTCGTACCGCTGCTGCGCGCCGAGGATCGTGAACAGGTTGCGATACCACGTCGTCGGTTTGTTCCAGTTGCGCAGGACGTTGGCGTTCATCCAGTAGTAGTCCGCGTCGCGTTGGAAAGCGATGTCGTTCACTTCATAACCGGTCGTGCGCGTGTTGGCCTGCGCTTCCCAATTGAGGTCGCCGCCGTCTTTCGCAATCCGGAGGTACGCCGCGAGTCCGTGCAGCGACGTCGCCGAAGGGTCATACGAGCCCGGGTCCCTGTCGGGCCGCTGGAGATACCGCGCGGGCGAACGTTGAACGCGCCCAATCGCGATCGAGTCGCCACCGACATTGGACAGCGCGACCTGGCTCATGATGTCGTACGTCCTGTTCTTGAACGTGTACAACATGTCCGCGCCGACCATCTCCGCATGCCTGTTCATACGCTTCGCGAAGACGGTGTCGAGCGACCGCGCGACGGAGGTCCCGATGGCCCCGACGACAAGATTCCCGTTCAGAAAGTCGCGCTTGAGGCGACCCACGATGTAGTTGGCGGGCGGCTCCACCAGTTGGTCGAAGCGCGCCTGCGACAGCGAGTCGAATACGGCGGCGTGTTCGCGGCGCGTGTACGCGTTCATCAGGCCGATCGTATAGCCCTTCTTCGTGCGGCCGGTGAGCTTTGCGGCGCCGACGATCGTGGAGTTGTCGGGCGTGTCGACGAACTGTCCCCTCCCATAGGCGAGGTCGTTGCCGGTCGGGGCGCGTCCGATGCGACGCGAGTAAAAGGACTCGATGGAAGAGACGTTGCTGCAGAAATAGCAACTGAAGGACCCGAACCCAAAGACTCCCGAGCCCTCGACGAAGAAGGGGCGCTTTTCCTGGAAGAACGTTTCGTACTGACTGAGGTTCACGACGGCGGGATCGACCTCGACCTGACCGAAGTCGGGATTCAGGGTTGCCGAGAGCTGCAGGTTCGAGGTGACCGAGTATTTGAGGTCGGCTCCGGCGCGCGCATTCTGCAAGCTGCCGTCGTTGAACGGGTCCTTGCTGCTCTCCGGACGCACGTACTTCGATCGCGTGACCACGTACGGCAGCAGCTCGAAATGGCGTGGCGCGCTTCCGATTCGGATGCCTTCGAGGTGGCCGAATCGCGCAGGGCCGCCGGCCTCGTTCTTATGCCAGAACGACCACATCGATTCCTCGTTGCGGCGATGGATGAAGCGGCGAATCTGAAGTCCCCACGTCTGCTCCGGATCGCGCGAGAACCGCAGCTGGGAAAACGGGATGCGCATCTCCGCGACCCAGCCCAACGAATCGATGCGGGTCGCCGCTTCCCATATACCGTCCCAGGAGCCGTCCGGGTTCGACGCACCGATGCCGAGCGCGTCGAACTTCGATCCGGACGGGTTCACCTGGAAGAACGCGCGGCCAAGGTGATCGTGGTACGCGTCGATCACGACCTGGAAGTAATCCGATTGCATGTCGGCGTCGCGTCGGACGAGCCGAGTTCTGATCGCGCCCGGCGTCCTGTCGAACATGCGGGCGCCGATATACAGCGCGTCTTCGTCGAACAGGATATGGACTTCGGTGCGCTCGGTTGCGGGCTTGCCTTCGTCCGGATCGAATTGCGTGAACTCCGTGATCGGTACTCCCGCGCTCCAGGCAACTTCGTCGAGTCGGCCGTCCAACACGATCGGACCGGATCGCGGAACGGCGCGGGTAGCGGGGACTGGGACTTCGTGGCCGTTCCGCGATATGGCGGACGCTGCAGCTTGGCTGAACGCGACCGCGGGGGAGAGCGGGCCAACGACAACTGCGGTCAGGACGAGGGCGCGCAGTCTGCTCAGCATTTTGGGCGGCTCGAGGGCGTGACGGACTGCCGAATGAACGATTAGACGCAGGTCAGGGCGAAAAGGTTGCGCTGGCGTCGTACTGCTCGGCGTCCTTCAGCTACCCTCTTTTCCCTAACCTCACCCGGAGCGTTTTCCGCTCACCGCCGCGCAGCACCACGAGCTCGACTTCGTCGCCCGGCTGGTGCGAGTACAGCGCGTCGGAGTAGCTCTGCAGGTCTGTCACCTCTTTGCCCCCGAGCTCGACGACGATGTCGCCGGCCCTGAGGCCAGCAGAATCGGCGGGGCTGCCGGCGCGGACGCCGGTCAGGCGCAACCCCTTCACGTCGGGGGCGCTCATGTCGGGAATGGAACCGAGGTACACGCTGGACCCCGTTCGCGCGCCCGCCATCGGAGCCGGTGCGGCACCTCGAACGAACGTGAGCCGATCCGTTCTGCGATCGAGCTCCCGTACGATCCGTTCGGCAAGGGTGATCACGCGCGCTTCACCGGCGGCGTTGATCTTGTCCGCATCGTCCGTGGCCCGGTGATAGTCCTCGTGCAGATTCGTGAAGAAATGCAGGACGGGGATGTTGCGGGCGAAAAACGAGCTGTGGTCCGAAGGCCCGAAGCCGTCGCCGATGCCGTGCAGGTGGAGCCCGACACTCGAGTTGGCGCTGTCGAGGAGCGACGGAAGCTCGCGCGCCGACGCAACGCCGTAGACGATGAGACTGTCGCCCCTCATACGGCCGACCATGTCGAAGTTCAGCATCGCGTCGATGCTGTCGAGCGGCACTGGAGAGTGCTCGACGAAGTACTGTGAGCCGAGGAGGCCGAGCTCTTCCCCGCTGAAGTTCACGAAGAGGACGGAGCGCCGGGTCGGGCGCGCGCTGAGCAATCGCGCGAGCTCGAGGACGGCCGCGGTGCCGGATGCGTTGTCATCCGCGCCATTCCGAATTGCGTCACCGGCGCCCGGATCGAGCGCGCCTGCCGGGGATCGTCCGAGATGATCGATATGCGCGCCGATGACGATGGTCCGGCCACGTAACGCCGGGTCGCTGCCCGGAAGCAGGGCCACGACGTTCTGCGTTTGCACAGCCGCGAGACCACCGGCATGCGAGAACATGGCCGACCGCGCCTGAAACGGTTGCAGATAACCCGGCGAAATCGGTCGCAAGCCCAATGCGCCGTAGCGACGCGCGGCGAACGCGGCCGCGGAGTCGTTGCCTGGCGTCCCCGTGCCGCGCCCTTCGAGCGCGTCGCTAGCGAGATAGACGATGTCGGCACGCACGCGCGCGGAATCGGGTCCGGAACCTGTGCGGGAATTCCCGAGAGAGACGGTGGTGCACCCGAGAAGGGCCGCGATGAACAAGCAGGCCAGGGCGGTGATCGAACGCGTGTGCATGGACGAATTCTAAGCGCGCGATTCTGGCGTGGCTCGTGTCCCGCTTCTAACTTCTAGATCCCTCCAGAAATCCCCCCCCGGCGACTCCGCTGCGGGACCTGGCGCACCATATGGATCACTCCGCGACTTTCGCGCGACACTTCGCTCGCCTCGTCTCGTTGTTGATGCACGAGTTCGGGAACGTGGACGAGCAGAAGATGTCGCTGCGCGCGCTCGTCACGGTGAACAAGAACGGCTCCATCGTGCTGGTCGCGCAAGACTGGCAGGTGTTCTGCAACGATCAGCCGGTGCCGGGAGCACTCACTGGAGTGCTGGATGTCGCTTCCCAAATGGCGGCGCACTCGCTGCTGAAGCTCGAGATCGCCGCCGGTTCGAGTCCTGCCGACTTGCTGGGCATCGCGCGCATCGTCGCCAGCGACGCGTCGCCGGGAGACGGCGGCGCGCAGGTGACGCAGAAGCTCGCGGCGCTCGGCGCGAAGACGCTCAAATTCACGACCGTCGCTCCCGTCGTCGCGGCGGTCTCCGCGGAAGGGCCGGCACTGCCCGTACCGATAAACGACGGCGGCACTTCAGGCGCGGCGAGCGATGCGGCGCCATCGCTTTCGCAGCTCACGCCCGAGATGTCGAGGGTGTCACCCGAGGAGTTATTGGCGTCGCTCGATTCCGCGAAAACGTCGGACGCGTGCACAAAAGCCTTGGACGATCTGGTACTCGTCGCCGAACATTCGCTGCGTATCGGGAAGACGGCGAGCGTCGGAGACATTCTTCACGGGATCGTCATCCGGGACGCGAAACTCGCCGATGGAGAGCTGAAGCGCGCGTACGTCCTGACCATTCGGCGCATGTCGAAGCCGGCCCTGTTGCGCGCGGTCGCGTCGCTCATTCCGAAGATGCCGGCACGAAAGCAATACTGCTACGAGGTGCTCGAGCGCACGGGCGAAGATGGCGCCGACGCGCTCATCGAGCTGATCACGCAGGCACCCACCGCCGATGACCGGAAGACGCTCTTCGAAGTGCTGCGCGAGCTCAGGGACGCGGTGCCTGCGCTCACGAGGATGCTGGGTGATTCGCGATGGTTCGTCGTGCGCAACGCCGCCGATCTGCTTGGCGAGATGGTCGCGACCGACGCGGAGGGAGCGCTCGTTGCGCTGCTCCGGCACTCAGACGATCGCGTACGGCGCTCCGCGACGAACGCGCTGCTGCGGCTCGGCACTCCGGCGGCGATCAAGGGGATCTACGATGCCGTCAGCGACTCATCGCCCGAAGTCCGAATGCAGGCGACCGCGGCGATCGCGACGAGAAAGGACAGGAGGACCTCGACGACCTTGATCCGTGCCATCGAAGAGGAGCAGGACGAAGGCGTGCAGGTCGCGATGATCACGGCTCTCGGAAAGGTTGGCACGCCGGACGCCGTACAAAAGCTCATCAAGATGGCGCAGTCCGAAGGAAGATTGTTCCGAAAGAAAACGAAGAGTTTTCGCGTCGCTGCCGTTCAGGCGCTGGGCGAAGCCAAAACGCCCGCTGCGCTCGCGGCGCTCAGAGAGCTGGCCACGGGCAAGGACAAGGACGTGCGCGACACGGCGACAAGGGTACTGCACGCCAGAGTCCCTACCTCGCAGTAAAGTCGGTCTTGCCGTTCACCATGCGACAGACTTCAGCGATCAACTCGGCGGTGTGATCGACGTCGTCGAGGCTCACCATCTCGTTGGGCGAATGCATGTAGCGGTTCGGAATCGACACGAGCGCCGTCGCAACGCCCTCCTGCGCGATGTGGATGGCGTCGGCGTTGGTAGAGGTATCGCGACCAACCGCGTGCACGCTGAACGGAATGTTCTTCGTCTTCGCCGCGCCGCGAAGCAGCTCGAAAACAACGGGTGACAGCAGAGCGCCGCGGCCGAAAACCGGCCCGCCACCGAGACGGTGATCGCCGATCTCTTTCTTTTCCATGTTGGGACTATCGGTCGCATGCGTGACGTCCACGACGATCGCCATCCTCGGGCGAATCGCGTTCGTCGCCACGAGAGCACCGCCGCCGTGCCACGCGATTTCCTCCTGAGTGGTCGCGGCCGCGACGACGCGAGCCGGCCCAGGATTCTCCGCGTAGCGCCGCAGCGCCTCCAAAGCCGCAAAGGCGCCGATGCGGTCATCGATCGAGCGCGATACGATCCGATTTCCCGGGAAATCGTGCGCGCGGGAATCGATCACGCCGGGATCTCCCACGGAGATTCTGGCGTCAGCGTCCGCGCGATTCTTCGCGCCGATGTCGACCCAGAGATCGGTGAACTTCACCGCCTGGTCGCGATCGCCGTTCTTCATGACGTGGACCGGCTTGCGGCCGACGACGCCGATCACGTCCCCCGAGCCGGCGATGAATCGAATCCGCTGGCCCACCAGCACCTGCGCGTCCCAGCCGCCGATCGGCGAGATGTACAGGAACCCATCGTCGTCGATGTACTGCACGATCACACCGATCTCATCGATGTGACCATCGATCAGAATCGTGGGACTGCCTGAAGGATTGATTTCGGCGAGACAATTTCCCGCCACGTCGATGCTCACCTTTTCCGCAAACGTCTGGGCCTCTGAGCGCCAGGACCGCCCCGCCAGCGTTTCGAAGCCAGAGGGTCCCGGTGCATCGAGCAGTCTCTTCAGGAACGCGATCGCTGCTGAGCTCAGCATCGTGTCTTACCGCTCCGTGTGGACTGGAAAAACGACAAAACTCAGCAGGAAGAAAAGCAACCCACCGACGAACCATCGGGCATCGTCGGTCAGCGCGTAGTAGGCGATACCGAACCAAGCCATCATCTGGCCGAGCAACCATCCCTCCAAGACCTCCGGAATGCGAGAGGCCGCCCGGCGGCGTTTTGCGAAGCGACTGTGCCAAATCTTCATGTCGATGATTTGTACGAGTGCATATAACCAGGTCATCACGCCGATAACGCGAAGCTTTGCAACGAGATGAGTGCCGCGAGGGAGGAGGCCGAGGCTAAATGCGACCCATACGAGCAGACCGACGAACAGCGTGAGGCCGAGTAGCAGAGACCGCAGCTTCGGGAGCCGTTCAGGGGTAAGCCAGCCGTTGGAAGGCGGGCTGGAAGTCGTTGTAAGGGAATGCTCTGACACGGTGTGACTCAAGTTACGGCCCGCCAGACTGGAGTCAGGCAATATACCGGGCGTTCGTCGTTCTGTCGGAACAGACTCAAGTAGATTAAAATGACTGCGGATGCTTCGGAGCAAAAACTTCCTGGAGGGGACATGAATTGGAAGAAGGCTGTCTTTCTTGGTGGCGCAGTTCTCCTGCTTGCCGCGTGTGATCGCGCGACAGCGCCGAATGCGCTGGTCCGAGAGGGTGGCCCTGCCGCCGCCGCGAAAGCGACGGCGTCCAAGCCCGCCCCAGGCCCCCGAACGGACGCCGATTTGGGCGGCTGCGAGGGCTATTTCGTCCGCGAAGGTGGTCGCGATTCGACCTGCACTCCCGCAGCGCCATAGGCGAAAAAAGCTCGCTAAAAAATAAAATGACCGCCGCGAACCGCGGCGGTCATTTCTTTTCCGGGCATTCAATAGGGCGAAAATCAGCCGGGCAATCGCGTCCAGATCACCACGACGCCGCAGGCCGGGTTTCCCAGGCGGCTATTCATTTCGGGCGGCAAACCGGCTGGCCCACCATACACCTCGAGCGCTTCCACGTCGCCGAGCGGCACGTCGTCGATATTGAGGCCCGGGGCCCGTACGCCGTCGATCCAGATGTCCGGCGGGCAATCGCGCCCTCCACCGCTGCGACTACTGCGGAGCGTGGAACGACCCCCCATGCGGTCGGGGGTCAGCCGCATTCCCGGAATGCGTCGCATGATGTCGCTGAGTCGCTGCACCCGCTTCGCTTCGATCTCCTTCCGGTCGAGAAAGTGCCCGATGCCCGCGTGGCGATGGCGATAGAAAGACGCCAGCTGGATCTCCGCCATCGCGTCGGCGCGCGTCGTCACACCGGGCAGGTCCTGCGGCAGCAGCGTGAGCACGACGTTGAGCGAGTCGTTGCGGCCGGCAACCAGCTGGACGGCGATATCAAGAGGCTCGAAGCCCAGTCGGCGAACGACCAGCTTCACCTTCCCGGGAGAAAGGTCGGCGAGGGCAAATCGGCCCGAGCTGTCCGAGATCGAGAGAACGCCGGACGTGGACAGGCGCGCCATGGAGACGGGTGTGCCACCGGTGTCACGCACTGTTCCGAAGAGGCCGGCCCGAGTGGACTGCGCGAGACCGCTGGATGGAAGCGTCGCTAGCAAGAACAGCGGAGTCCAGAACAAGCCGATACACCCACGATATGTCATGACCCACCTCACGCCCGGCAAGAGCGGAGCAGCAAAAAGCACCTCACCTCGCACTATGCCGTGCGACGCGTGGAAGGGCAAGGCGTATGCTAGCGGTTAGGTTTCTGCATTCACACCGGCAGCCTGCGAAGGAGACCCGAATGTCCCGCGTGCAGTCCCTGCTTCCCGTCCTTGCGATCGGTTCGCAGCTGCTCGCTCAAGCTTCGACGCCGCAACAACGAAACGTCGTATCCGTGCCGATCTCGGACGTCCGTTACGAGGTGACGTTCACGCGCGCCACGGCGGCCGACCGTCGGATGCACGTCGTGATGACGTTCAACGCCGAAGGCAGCGATGCGATCCTGCTCTCGCTTCCGGCGTGGACACCGGGGTCGTACGAAATCGACAACTTCGCGCGCTGGCTCATCGGCTTCTCGGCCATCGCAGGGCAGCGTCCGTTGCAGTGGGACAAGCTGGACTACGACACGTGGCGCATTCGCAGGGACGTCGTCTCGACGGGAGCGCGGGGGGAGCCGGTGACCGTGACGTTCGACTATCGCGCCGACACGCTCGACAACGCGATGTCCTGGGCACGTCCGGACTTCCTCCTGTTCAATGGGACGAACGTGTTCATGTACGCGGAAGGACGTCCGCTGAGTTTTCCGGCGCGTGTGACGATTCGCACCGAGGCCGACTGGAAGGTGACGACGTCGATGACGCGCGTGGCAAGCGCCAGTGCAGCGGGAGGCGGGACGACGTTCAGCGCGACGAACTACCACGATCTCGTGGACATGCCGTTTTTCGTCGGACGATTCGACGTCGACAGCGCCCAGGTCGTCGGGAAATGGATGCGTTTCGCCACGTATCCAACGGGCGCCGTGCAGGGGGCGGCGCGCGCGTTGGTGTGGGATCAGCTGCGCAAAGCGGTGCCGACCGAGGTCGCGGTATTCGGCGAGGTTCCCTGGGACTCGTACTCGATCATGCAGATCGTGGACTCGAGCTATCAGGGAGCGAGCGGCCTCGAACACTCGGCGTCGCACGTGGACGTACTCTCGCCCGTGTATGTCGGCAGTGAGTTCCAGCCGTCCCTCTACGCGCACGAGATCTTCCATGCGTGGAACGTGAAGCGGCTGCGGCCGGCGGACATGTGGCCGTACCGCTACGACGCCGCGATGCCGACACCGTGGCTGTGGGTGAGTGAGGGCATCACGGACTATTACGCGGACCTTGCGGAAGTGCGCGGTGGCATCGTTTCCGACAGTGGCTTCTACGCGCTCACGGCAGGCAAGATCAACGAAGTCGACGCGGGGATCCCGGTAGCGCTGGAGGACGCGTCGCTGAGCACATGGGTGCACCCGATCGACGGCACGGGCTACATCTATTATCCGAAGGGATCGCTCGCCGGCTTCATGCTCGACGTCATGATTCGCGATGCCAGCGACAATCGCCGGTCGCTCGACAACGTGCTGCGCGATCTGTATGCGACGACGTACAAGCAGGGCCGCGGCTTTACACGCGATGATTGGTGGACCACGGTCAGTCGCGCAGCGGGTGGACGGTCGTTCGCCGACTTCGATCGCAAGTACGTCGATGGTCGCGAGCCGTATCCCTGGAGCGAGATTCTCCCGCTCGCCGGGTTACGCGCGAATGTCGCGCGCGCGCCGCGGTTGGGCATAGCGACGACGCAGGACGCGCGAGGCGTCGTGATCGAGCAGGTGGATCCGACGGGCGCCGCGGGCGCGGCCGGCGCCCGAGCTGGCGACTACCTGCTGTCGGTCAACGACATCTCCGTCGAAGATCAGAGCTTCGGGCCGAAGTTCCGGATGATGTTCGCCAGCGCGAAAGAGGGTCAGCCGCTCACGCTCAAAGTGCGTCGGGGTGAGGAGACGCTGACCCTGAACGGCGCAATACAGCTTGCTCCGGGCGAGATGACGATCGTGGCAGAGCCGAATGCCTCGCCAAAAGCCGTGCGGATTCGCAATGGCATCTTGCGAGGCACGACGGATCGATAGGTGGTGGGAGGTGGGAGGTGGGAGGTGGGAGGTGGGAGGTGGGCCTGGATCGCACCTCCGACCTCCAGTTCTCACCTAGGTTTTCTCAGCTCGAGGCGCTGATAGTACCCCGAAATCTCGCGGGGCTCGTTCAGGATCGTCGCCTTGATCGCCTTGGCAACGGCGTTGAGCGCTTCGGTTTCGATGCTCGGAATAGAGACGCCGGCCGTCTTCTCGATGATGCGCTGATAGCTCAGCGGCTGTGGCGATGTGACGAGGAGGAGGTAGGTCTGCGTCGTGGCTGGCACTGGTGGCGGTCCCGCGCCCCGGGAAGGTGCGCGCACTCCTCCGGGATTGCGCAGGGCGCTGTCCGGTTGCTGTCGCCCGCGTTGCGCCGGGTTGCGAAACGTGTCGCTCTGCACGAGCAGGTCGGGAATCCGGAAGGAGATTTGATGCGCTCCCGCAGTCAGTTTGTTGGTCGTGAGCGAATCCGGCGGATAGAGAAGTGTCGCGCTGTGGCCAGGTGCAACGAGCACGAGCGCGGCGTATTCCTGGTCCATCTCGATCCATGCTGATCGCGGCGGGTGCATGGTGTCGACCGCAGTGATTCGCGGATGCGCGGATCCTTCCGCGAGCGGTCCGGCGATCGGCGTGCTCGCGCACGCCAGCACGAACGTACCGATCATGACCCAACTCACGACACCAATTCGCACGCATTACCTCACGGTGCTAGCGTACAACATCATGACACCTGTGACGGCCGTCGTCCCCAAAGCTACAGCGTTGTCGGTTTTTGGCATTCCCAGGACTTGATCTGATGCGCATTCGTCGTGTGGGTATCGTTGGCGCGGGAACGATGGGCGCGGGCATCGGCGCGCTGGCTGCGTCCGCCGGCGTTCCGGTCGTGCTGCTGGACATCCCAGCGAAGGACGGCGATGCCAACGCTCCCGCGAAGAAAGGGCTCGAGCGCCAACTGAAATCGCGTCCGCCCGCGTTCATGGATCCGGACCGCGCGGCGTTGATTCGCGTCGGCAACACGCGCGACGATCTAGCGTTGCTTGGCGATTGCGACTTGGTGATCGAAGCGATCATCGAACAGCTCGAGCCAAAACGCGAGCTGTATGCGCGGCTCGAATCGGTCATCAAGCCGGCCGCGATCGTGGCCTCGAACACGTCTGGCATTCCGATGAAGCACCTCGTCGAGGGCCGCAGCAGGGGCTTTCGCCAACGATTTCTCGGGATGCACTTCTTCAATCCGCCCAGATACTTGCATCTGCTCGAGATCATCGCGGCGCCCGAGACGACTGACGCCACGCTCGATCGAGCACGGCGTTTCAGCGAGCGAACGCTCGGTAAGGGGACGATTCGCGCGAAGGACGTACCTGGGTTCGTGGCGAATCGCCTCGGCGTATACGGAATGGTGCTCGCGCTGCGAATGATGGACGAATTCAAGCTGACGATCGACGAAGTGGACGCGCTCACCGGTCCGGTGTTGGGCCGCGCGAAGTCGGCGACGTTTCGCACCGCCGACCTCACGGGTCTGGACGTTCTCGATCACGTGGCGAAGGAGTTGACGCGCGCAACGGGCGAAGACTTCGAGCTTCCCGACTGGGTGAAGCAGATGATCTCGCGCGGACAGCTTGGAGAGAAAAGTGGCGCGGGTTTCTACAAGAAGGTGGGCAAGGAGATTCACACGCTCGACCGCAAAACGTTCGAGTACGCGTCGCAACAGCGCGTGGACTCCAAGGAGCTTGGCGCGTTGTCGAAACTCTCCCTGCCCGACCGGCTGTCGCGCATTCGCGAGCTCGAAGGCACGTACGGCGAGTTCGCGCGCACGTATCTCTTGCGGCTGTCGCACTTCGTGTTAGAGCGCACGCCCGACGTCGCATACGACATTCCCAGCGTGGATCACGCGATGGAGTGGGGCTACGCGTGGGAGGCGGGTCCGTTCGAGCAAATGGACATGCTGGGGCTGGATTTCCTCCGAGACGGCTTCAAGAAAGTGAAAGTCGCGGAACCGCAGCTGCTCCAAAAAGCAAAGAAGAGTTTTTACGCGGACGGCGGCGCGAGGGTTATGGCTTTCGATGGATCCATGACGCCCGTCGCTGAAATACCCGGGTCGATCGCGCTCGCCAGAGGACACGCGGAGAAGCGCATACTCGAAGAATCGAAGGACGCCAGCCTGCTCGATCTTGGCGACGGCGTGGCGTGTCTCGAATTCCACAGCAAGATGAACACCCTCGGCGCGGGCGTGCTCGCCGCCCTCCACGATGCGCTCGCGCGCGTCGAGCGGGACGGTCTCGTCGGGCTCGTGATCGGCAACGATGATCCCCGCACGTTCACCGCGGGCGCCGATCTCACGAGCGTGAGCGCGTTGGTCCAGGCTGGCGACTGGAAACAGCTCGATGCCGCGGTGTCCGCGTTCCAGCAACACTCGATGTCGCTGCGCTTCGCGCCGTTCCCCGTCGTCGTGGCGCCGTTCGCGCTCACGCTGGGCGGCGGCTGCGAGTTCTCGCTGCATGCGGATCTGATTCAAGCGCACGCCGAGTTGTACATGGGACTCGTGGAAGTCGGCGTCGGGCTGATCCCCGCTGGCGGCGGAACGAAGGAGCTGCTCTTCCGATTCACCAGGGAGCTCGCCCCGTACGAAGACGCCGATCCGTTCGACGCAGTGAAACGTGCCTTCAAGTTGATCGCCTTGGCGACGACGAGCGGCAGCGCGCTCGAGGCGCGCAAGCTGGGATTCCTCCGTGACAGCGACCGCATCACGATGAATCGCGATCTGCTCATCGCGGACGCAAAGCAGCGAGTGCTGGATCTCGCTCCGGGCTACGTGGCACCAATTCCGCAAAGCATCACGGCAGTCGGACAGGAGGGCTACGGAAACTTGAAATACGCGATTTGGGCGATGCGCGAGGCAGGGCAGATCACGGACTTCGAGGTGAAGCTCGCGCACGAAGTCGCGTTCGTCCTGTGCGGCGGGGACGGTCCGCCGCGCGTCGTCACGGAGCAGGACATCCTGGATCTCGAGCGCGATGCGTTTCTGCGACTATTGGGTACCAAGGAGACGCAGGAAAGGATTTCGCATACGCTCAAAACGGGAAAACCGCTGCGAAACTAGGAAACAGCTTGTCGGCTTATTGGCTTGTCATAGGGGATCATGCTCATGAAAGAAGCAGTGATCGTGTCGGCAGTTCGGTCTGCCGTCGGGAAGGGAAAGAAGGACGGAGCGCTGGCGAACGTGCATCCGACGGAGCTCTCGGCCACAGTGATGCGAGCCGCGATCGAACGCGCAGGAATCGACCCGGGGCAGGTCGAGGACATCTTCTGGGGATGCGCGATGCCGGAAGCGTCCCAGGGATTGAACGTCGCCCGGCTTTCGTCGCTCCGCGCCGGCATTCCCGTGGAGGTTCCGTCCGCCACGATCAACCGCTTCTGCTCTTCCGGATTACAAACGGTGGCTCTCGCCGCGCAGGAAATCATGTGCGGCAATGCGGACGTGGTACTCGCGGGCGGCATCGAGATGATGAGCCAGGTGCCAATGTCGGGCTACCACACGCGGCTCGATTCCGAGCTCACAGAGTCGTACATCGGCATGGGCTTTACCGCCGAGCGTGTCGCCGAGCGCTGGAAGGTGACGCGCGAAGACCAGGATCGTTGGGCACTCGGGAGTCAGCAGAAAGCGGCGCGCGCATTGAATGAAGGGCGTTTCAAGGATCAAATCATCCCGATTCCGACGGTCAAGGTCACGTGGAAGGGCGCGAAGAAAGAGGAATGCGAATCGAGGTTCGAGCGCGACGAGCTACCACGTCCTGATACGAGCATGGAGGGACTCGCGAAGTTGCGACCGGCATTCAAGGTGACCGGCACGGTAACCGCCGGGAACGCGAGCCCGTATTCCGACGGCGCGGCCGCGGTGCTGCTGATGAGCGCCGAGCGCGCGAAAGAAAACAAGCTGGAGCCGCTCGCTCGTTACATCACCTTCGCGACGGCTGGCGTCGAGCCGGATGTGATGGGAATCGGGCCGGTCAAGGCAGTGCCGAAGGCGCTCAAGCGCGCCGGATTATCGATGAAGGACGTGAAGCTGATCGAGTTCAACGAAGCGTTCGCCGCGCAAGTCGTCGCCGTGGTTCGCGATCTCGAGATGCCGGAGGATCGGGTCAATGTGAATGGAGGAGCGATCGCGCTCGGCCATCCACTCGGCGCCACAGGGTCGAAGCTGACGACGCAGCTCGTGCACGAGCTGGGGCGGCGCGGCGGGGGGGTCGGGCTCGTGACAATGTGTATAGGAGGAGGGATGGGGGCGGCGGGGTTGTTCGAGGTTTACGCGAGGCAGTAGCAAATCCAACTGCGAAAAGCGCGACGACCTTCCTAAGGCGTTGCTCTCCTCATTAGCGCCTCTATTTCTGCGATCTCTCGTGGCGCGCGGCTGATCCACTCCACTCCTTTATCCGTCGCGACGTAGTCGTCCTCGATGCGCACGCCAATGTTCTTGTATCGGTCCACGGCCAAGCGGATCCTGGCAATCATCGCACGATTCTTGGGCGTGTCGGCGAGGGTCTCGAGCAGGTTCTCACGAACGTAGATCCCCGGTTCGATCGTGAACGCGCTGCCTTCGGCGATGGTGCCGGTGAAGTAGAACTGATCGGGATCGTGCACCTCGAGGCCGATGCCATGGCCAAGCCCGTGCATGTAGTAAAGACGGAGCTGCGGCTGCTGGCCGCCTCTCGCCGATTCGAACGTGGCGTCGGGCGATTCTATCAACCCAAGCCGAGCGAGTCCCGCCGCAAGCACGGCATCCGCCGAGTCGCTCATGAGCTGCGCCGGTGCGCCGAGCTTTGCCTGCCGCTCCGCCGCGGCCTGCGCGTCTCGCACGATCTGATAGATCTGCCGCTGCTCAGGTGAAAAAATGCCATTCGCCGGAACAGTACGGGTGACGTCCGCGGCATAACCCTGGTACGACGCGCCAATGTCCATGACGACGACGTCGCCCTTCTGTATTTGGCGATCATCCGCGTTGTAATGCAGCGTCGTGGAGTTGGGGCCCGAGCCGACGATCGTCGCAAAGGACGGACGCTCGGAGCCGTTGCGACGGAAGACGTACTCGATGAGCGCCTCGATCTCGTACTCGTACGCGTCCGGGCGCACCGCCTGGATCGCTTCCTTCTGCGCCGACACGGTGATGTCCACGGCGCGCTTGATCAACGCGAGCTCCGCGAGCGTTTTTTTGCCGCGCAACTCCGCCAGCACATCATTGCCCGACGAGATCCGCAACTGCGGATGTCTGCGTTTGAAGGCCGCGACGTACTGCTCGTCCGGCGTGAGCGTGTCGTCAGGGCCATCGCCCTTGCGGGAGTCCGAGATCTCGCCGATGACGTAGAACGGCAGCTTCCCCACGCCGAGCGAGTCGAGCACGCGCGTCAGACTCGCGCGGTCGCGCGCCGGAAGGCCGGTCAACCGGGCGGCGCCTTCGCGTCCCATTCGCCTGCCGGTCCACGTCTCCGCAGCAGGATCGCGCGGGAGCACGAACACCGTCGCCGACGCCTTTCCTGCTTCCTTCACCATCACGAGCGCGGCGCCCGGCTCCGTGATGCCCGTGAGATAGAGCATGCCCGGGTTTTGATAGAACTCGAGATAGTCCAGCGCCGGCTCGGGCGCGCCGAGGGCGACGATGACTGCGTCCGGAACACGACCAGCCAGCAACTCCCGTCGGTCCGCGTACTCGCGCGCGGTGAACTGCGACTCCAGCTTGAAGGGCAGAACGAACAGCGCGACCAACAGCACACGATTCACAGTCGACCTCATGTCCAGACCAGACCAAAGTTAGGAGAACTCCGATGAACTGTACCCGCCTGGCGCTCATTCGGTCTATCGTCTCCGCCAGTCTCCTCATCGGTGCGAGCGAGCGCGTCGCGGCGCAGGACACTCTCGCGCCGACGATCGTGATCCGCGCCGCAACGATTCTCGACGGTCGCGGCGGACGTGTCGCGAACGGCGCGGTCGTCGTGCGCGGCGGTCGAATCGTCGACGTGCTGCGCGGCGCGGCCGCCAACTCTGCCGCGCAGCGGGCCGCGCTGCTCTACGATCTGGGAAGCGCAACCGTGCTTCCCGGGCTCATCGACGGGCACGTCCACGTCAACTCGTACTTCAACGCCGGCGGCCGCATACACACGCGCAACGACGGCGACACGCCGACGCAGTCGGCGCTGGCCATCGCGAACAATCTGCGTCGGATGCTGATGAGCGGCGTCACGACGGTGCAGAGCATGGGTGCGGCCGAAGACGCGACGTTCCGCGACGCCATCGCGCTCGGCGCGATCGCCGGTCCACGGCTCATCACGACGCTCAATCCCATCACCGACGAGAAGCTGACGCCGGACTCGCTGCGCGCGCTGGTCCGGCAGCGCAAAGCCGAGGGCGCGGACGCCATCAAGATTTTCGCGTCGAGGAGCATTCGCGAAGGCGGGACAACTACGATGACCGCCGAACAACTCGGCGCCTTGTGCGGCGAAGCGAAGGCGCTCGGCCTGCGGACGCTGGTGCACGCGCACAGCGAAGAGAGCATGCGGTTCGCCACGCTCGCGGGGTGCACGCAGATCGAGCACGGAATTTTCTCGACGCCGGAGGTGCTGCGTCTCATGGCGGAGCACGGAACGTACTTCGATCCGCAGTGTGGGCTGATCTTCCGGAACTACCTGGAGAATCGGTCTAAGTACGAAGGAACAGGGAACTTCAACGAGGAGGGATTCGCGGCGCTGCAACGAGGCGTGATCATGGCGCCCAACGTCATTCGGCTGGCGCAGGCGACGCCGGGACTGAAGCTCGTCTGGGGAACCGACGCGGTCGCGGGCGCCCATGGACGCGACGTCGAAGATCTCATCTGTCGCGTGCGCGAAGGCGGCCAACCAGCGGCGGCGGCACTGATCTCTGCCACGTCCGGCGGCGCGGAGGCGCTCGGACTCGGCAAAGAGATCGGCACGCTGGCGAAGGGCTATCGCGCCGACGTCATCGCGGTGACGGGCGACCCGACGAAGCGCATCGAAGCGTTGCGCGACGTGAGGTTCGTGATGTTGCATGGACTCGTTCGACGGCTGGAGGCCCCGGCAAGAGCCATCAGCCAGTAGCTATTTCTTCGCGGTGGCCTGACCCGCGCCGTTATCGAGCGAGCGCCAGAGATACCAGCACGCGATGCTGCTGTACGGCGTCCATTTCGCGCCGATGCGCAGCACGTCCTTCGGCGTGACCTTGCGCTTGCCGTACGCGCGCTTGATCGCGTTCTGAATGCCGAGGTCCAGCTCGGGAAGGACATCGACTCGACCGAGCTTGAACATCAGGAACATCTGCGCGGTCCATTTCCCGATTCCTTTGACCTGCACGAGGTGCGCGATGAGCTCGGCGTCGCCGAGCGTGTCCACGTGATCGAGCGGTAGCTCCCCGTTCTGCAGGCGGGCCGACAGGTCCCGCACATAACCGATTTTCTGTCGAGAGAGCCCGACCGCGCGGAGCTGCGCGTCCGACGTAGCGAGAATCTCCGCCGGCGTCGGCGTGCGGTTCGGATATAAATCGAGAAAGCGGTTGAGAATCGTCGTCGCGGCTTTGCCGGACAGTTGCTGGAACACCATCGCGCGAATAAGCGCATGAAAGTGCGAGCCGCCGGTGCGATCGCCCGGGCGGTACGGTCCTACGGTGTCCATGACTTTCGCGATCACCGGATCGACTTTGCGCAGATGCGTGCGCGCTCGGCGCGCGAGAGGACTCTGAGTCATGCGCTAGTGTCGCGCGAAGACGCGCATGGTGCCGTCACGGTTGAATGCAACGACGTCGTAGCTCTCGACGCGCCCGCCCATCTCCATGCCAGGCGATCCGACCGGCATGCCGGGAACCGCGAGACCCGCCAGTTTCGGCTTCTCGGTGAGGAGGCGTTGAATGTCCGGCGCCGGAACATGCCCCTCGACGACGTAGCCGTTCACGAACGCGGTGTGACACGAACGCAGCGGCTCCGGCACGCGACCCGCGCGCTTGGCGCCGCTGACGTCCGATGTATCACGAACGACAACGGCGAAGCCGTGCTTGCGGAGGTGCTCGATCCAGCTTTTGCAACAGCCGCAGTTGGGATCCTTGAAGACGGTAATGCGGATCGGAGCGGAAGGCCCGGCGTACGGCTGAGAGCGGCGCGCCGGCGCGGACGCGGTGACGAGCGACGCGAGCGCCGCAACGCTCGCAAATCTGGCGAAAAATCGGTATTGCATAGGCTTGGAATCTAGCCTCATCACCATGAGCTCACACGTGACGACAGACGAGATTCGAGCGCGACTCGAGGAGATTCGCAAGGCAAAACAGGGTCGCGTGCGATGGCAAATCTCGCATCACACAGCCGAGCTTGCGATCTCGGCAATCGCGGGCCACACGCGCGTCATGTATCGACCGGGGAGCAAGTCTCGGCGGCGCAAACGGCATAAGAGACTGTTGTAGGGATTATCCATAGTACCGTTGAATCGCGCTCGCGACGCCGTCCAAATCCGGAAAGAGACGCCGCTCGTCGATGCCGACGAGATCGAGCTGATCGCGAATGCGCGCGACGTCCTGCAGGGGAATGACGTACTTCGTGAGTGTGTCCGGCAGCCCCTGCGACTCGAGGAACTCGTCGAACGATTGGCACGACGTCGAACAAAGCGTGAAGGTGGCGGCTTGCGCCACGATGCGATTGTCGAGCGACGGCGGCTCGATCATGCAGGCAAACGCGCGTCCGCCTTTGGACGCGAACAGTTTCCACGGCGTCAGCGATTGTTCGCCGAGGAGATGGTCGAGGTCCTGGATGAGGAGCGCGAGCGCGGGAATCTTGAAATGGCGGTGGACGCTCTGCCAGTCGAGCCGCCAGACGGCCCGATCGCGCTCGTCCCATCCACGCGTGGGACGCGTCGCGAAGAACGCCGCGACTAGGGGCGAGTAGGTCCAGTCGAGGAGACGGGTCGGCACGCCATGGTGCTGCGCCGCGATCAACAGCTCCCAATCGTTGTGCGGACGCGCGTCGTCCAGGTGCGGACGCGAATAGCGGATGAAGTTCCTGAGGATGTGTTCCTCGAGATCGACCTTGGTGTGCGGTGGGTCGATTCCGCCGAGCTTGTCCAGCGTCGTGAGCAGCGGGCGCGTCGCGGTCGACGCGCCGCGATACACGCCGGTGTCGCGCCGGCGGCCCGTCAGCCGGTCGGGTTCACGGGGGGTGACGACGTCTACGAATTCACCGAGGGAATGTACGACGATCTCGCGGATGGACATGTCGTCCCGGAGCGTTGCTCAAACAATGCCAGTGCAGGTTGCTCCGCGCGAGCGCTAGCCGCGCATCCGCAGGAACATTACCAGCAGCGCGGCGACCGTCACGAGGATCGAGCACACGCTCACGAGATTCTGATACGCCGACTCCGTCATCGTTCCCTTCTTCTTCATCGAGTTCGCGCTGATCACGACGACGAGCAAGACGGCCAGCAGAATGATCGGAAGGATGAACATGACGGTCCTGGCAGGGGATCGAAGGATCCGGAGGGTGCGTCGGCGCGAGAACGCTATCGGGCTCGGCCGTCTGACGTCAAGCCTCTTCGTGCGGACTCTTTCCGACGATGGCTCCCAGCACGGCGCCGCTGCCGATGAGCAGAGTGCTCAGCGCTGGCCCTATGGGCGTCGACAACGTCGAGAGAGCGACCATGCATGCCAGCGCGAAGCCGAACACGCCGCCAAGTATCACCCACAGCCGCTGCGACGCTCTGATCCAGTGCAGTCGCTCGCCGATGAATCCACCGACGACGCAAAACAGCGCGCCTCCGGCGAACCCGCCCGCGAGCAGGCCGCCACGTCCAAGCCCGTGACCGACGATCGATCCGAGCGCGGCCCCGATGCCACCGAGCAGGCACATCGAAACGAACAGCAGCGTGAGCTTCACGAAATGCTAGGGACTAGGGACTAGGGACTAGGGACTACGGATTACGGCGGTCAATCGGCGCGGGGCGCGGTGCGTCGCACCTCACGCTCGCCGTTGCCAAGGAAGCGCGAGACTTTCTTGAGATCGGCGATGAACGCTTTCCGTGCTTCCTCGCGCGATCTCGCGTCCGGGGCTCGGAGAATGGACGACGGATGCACGGTCGCAAAAACGGCGTCCGCAAACGGAACGGCCACCTTTTGCCCGCGACTTTGCGTCACGCGAAATGATTTTCCCAGCAGCGCCTGCGCTGCGGTAGCTCCGAGACAAACGACAACTTCCGGCTTGACGAGCCTCATTTCCTGATCGAGCCACGGGCGACACGCGCGGACCTCGCCGTCGCTCGGCTTTTTGTGAATCCGTCGCTTCGTCTTTTCACCACGCTCCCACTTGAAGTGCTTCACGGCGTTGGTGACGTAGACAGTTCCCCGGTCGATGCCCGCTTCTTCCAGCGCAGCGTCCAACAGGCGACCAGCCGGTCCCACGAAGGGACGTCCCTCCTTGTCCTCCTGATCGCCTGGCTGTTCGCCGACGATCATCACGCGCGCGCGGAGGGGTCCTTCACCGAAGACGGTCTGCGTGCCGACCATCCAGAGCTTGCATCCTCGACACGTCCGAGCAGCCTCCCGAAGCGTACGCAAAGACGGACGCGGCGGAATGAAAGCCGCCGCGGTTCCAGGCGCGATGGGAAGCTCGGCACGCGTCGCCATGTCAGCGATCGGCCTCCAGCTTCTCGCTGTTCTTTTCCGCCTCGTCGTGTTGTTCACGCTCCTCGCGCAGCCGCTGATGTCCGTCAGCGTTGCGGGCGATGATGTCGCTTTCTGGGATGGATGCCTGAAGCTGCTCGATGAAATGCTTGCGCGTCTTCTCGCCGTGCTGACCTTCAGCGTGCCGCTGCGGGCCCGGCTGTCGTTTCTTTCTGTGTCCCATCTGCCGAAGTTCTCCCGACCGTCGTGAACGATCCCGTCGACTTCAAGGCGCAAGCGAAGGGCCAACCGCTTCCGTCTCCTCCAGGCATTCCGTAGAATCACGCGACGACTCTTCAGGATCTTCCGCATGCATAACCCGCGTTTTGCTCTGCTCGCTCTCGCGTCGCTCGGATGTCACCCGTCGAGCGCGCCATCTCGCACGTCCGCCGAGTCCGGTGCGTACGTCGTGCGGCTGGGAAACGATACCGTCGCGGTCGATCAGTACACGCGTGTCGGCGATCGCATCGAAGGCACGTTCATGCAGCGTTCGCCGCGCACGATCGTCACGAAATACGTGATCACGCTGAATCCGTCGGGAATGCCATCGCTGTTCGAGGTTTCACAGCGGCTTCCGGACGGAGGTCTGGTCCCGCCCAACAACACGCGGTCGGCGACGGTGACGTTTGCCGGCGACAGCGCTGTCACCCAGATCCAGCGCGATACGCTGATCACCACGCGCAGGCTGGCGCGTTCGGCATTTCCGTTCATCGGCCCCGCGGTTTCGATGTATGCGCTCCCGATCTCGGCGCTGCGAGCTGCGAACAAAGACAGCGCGGCCTATGCGACTGTCGGGGTCGCCGGGGCGAATCCGAACCCGATTTCCGTAGTCCGCAAAGGACCGAACCGCTATTGGGTATTCGCATTCGGCTCGCCTACCGAGGTGACAACGGACGACGCCGGCCGAGTCCAGACCGTGGACGGTTCTCGCACGACGCTACGCCTCCTGGCAAGACGTCAGGCGTCAGCCGACGTTCCCGGGCTCGCGACGATGTTCGCCGCGCGCGGCGGCGTCCTCTCTCCACGCGACACTGTCATGCGCAAGGTGGGATCGGCGCAACTCTGGGTGGATTACAGCCGTCCGCTGGCGCGCGGCCGCCGGGTGTTCGGCACGAACGGCGTGCTTGGCGACACGATCTGGCGCACGGGCGCCAACGCGGCGACGCAATTCCGGACCGACGTACCGCTCTCGATCGCCGGTCAAACGATACCCGCGGGCACGTACACGCTCTGGACGCTGGCAATTCCCGGACGGTATCAGCTGATCTTCAACAAACAGATCGGTCAGTGGGGAACCGAGTATCACGCGGAACAGGATCTCGTTCGCGTGCCGCTCCAGGCGACTCCTCTTCCGCAACCGGTCGATCGATTCACGATCGACGTCGAGCCGGCGAGCGGGAACGCGGGTGTGCTGAAGCTGCGGTGGGACACGACCGAGCTCGCCGTTCCGTTCACCTCGCCTTGAGTGACACGACTTCTCAATTATTTCTTTCGCGGCCTCATCATCCTCGCGCCGGCGGTCCTCACCGTCTACGTCTTCTGGCTGATCTTCAGCACAGTCGACAAATGGATGGGACTCTCCGTCCCCGGCGCGGGGATCGCGGTGACGATCGTTCTGATCACGCTCTTCGGCTTCATCACGTCGAGCGTGCTGGCCAGGTGGCTGATCTCGTTCGTGGACGGAATGTTCAAGCGACTGCCGCTGGTTCGGTTGGTCTACTCATCTACGCGGGATCTGCTGGACGCGTTCGTCGGCGAGAAGCGGCGCTTCGACCGGCCGGTCGTCGTCACGACGAGCGCTGACGGCATCGAGAAGGCGTTCGGCTTCGTCACGACGGAAGCGATGGCGCGGTTTGGGCTCGAGGACCACGTGACGGTGTATCTCCCCTTCTCGTACACTTTCACCGGCGTGATCCGGATCTATCCGGCGCGCAACGTGAAGCCACTCGACACCGACAGCGCGGAGCTGATGGCGTTCGTCGTCTCAGGGGGCGTGACGCAAGCGACGTCCAAGTAGGGGCCGCTACTTCAACCCCTGCATCAAGACGACCCCGTCCGTCTTCTCGAGCGGGCGGACGCGCGCGATCGCGGCGAGCGTGACGCCCATGTCCACCACGCGCGCGAAATTCGCATATCGCCCGGGCTTGGCCCATGGTCCGTAAAAGATGACCGGGACATATGCATCCTGGTCGTACGGCGAACCGTGCGTGGCCGGAAGCGTGTTCCAGTAGCTGTAGCGCGTGAGCGTCATCACGAGCTCCGTGGCGGAACGTTCCGGAATCTGATGCGCCCACCGGCGCGCAATCGGATCGATGGCGAAATCCGCTCTGCGGAGCCTCGCGATACGGTCGACACGCGACACGCCCCGTACTTGTTTCGCAGCGCGCGCGAACGCGTCGAGTATCGAGTCCGCGTTGAGCTTCGCGCGCGCCAACGCGGCACGATCGAGACCGACGAGCTCGGGCGCGAAGAGTTCATAAATGAACGCCATCGTGTCCACACCGGCGGCGCGGAGTCCGGCACGCACGTCGGCGACTTGCTGACGCAGGGTGATCCGCAGTCCTTGATCGCCTTTGGCTTCCCCGCGAGCACGCGCAAGCTCCGGGATGGGCTGCACGCCGTGGTCGCCAGTCAGTGCGACGATGATCGTGCTCGAATCGCGTAGTCTGTACAACGAGTCGAGGAACCAGCCGAGCGTCTCGTCGAGGCGGATCTCGTTCTCATGAGCCTCGCGCGAATCGGGACCGTATGCGTGTCCGACATAGTCCGTGGCCGAGAACGATACGGCCAGGAGGTCCGTCTGAGGACCTTCGCCGAGCTCGAGCTGGCGCAATCCCTCCAGCGCGAAAAGCGCCGTGATGGAGTCCATCGCCGGGGTTGCCGCGATGTACGCCGCGGCGCCCAGCGTGTCGGTCGGGAACGGATGCGGGAACATGAAGTCGCGTCCGCCCTTCTCGAAGGGAACCGAGTCAGGCTCGCTGTATGTCGACGAGTCGCGGGACAGGCGCCACTCAGCACCGGCGTAGCCATACGCGATATGCCGCGCGTTGAAGCCCTGGACCCAACTGGGCAGCGTGTCCCTGTAGTAGTCGCTGGTCGTGAAGTTCCCGTTGTTCGAGAACCAGTAGACGTCCTGCTTGGCCTTGCCGATCGGTAGAATCGCGGCACGGTCCTTCTTCGAGACGGAGAATGCGCGCGACCGCTTGTCCTTTGCCGACAGCCAGTCGAAGAGCGTCGTGCCCTGAAAGCGTTCGGGAGACGCGCCGACCTCGTTCGGCAGTCCGGAGAGGAGGCGATAGTTCGGGTCGATCACCCCGACGAGGTTGGAGGTGATGCCGGTGCTGCGAGGAAAGCGGCCGGACATCGTGCTCGCATGGCCGGGCGCCGTCTCCGTGATCGCGTGATCCTGGAATGCATTCGTGAACCATGCGCCTCGCATCAGGCGCGCGTAGCCGTACCGCAAGTCGCGGCGATAGCGGTCCAGCATGTCGCCACGAAGCTGGTCGACGGTGATGAACACGACGAGCTTCGGCGGACCGCCGGCATTGGTGATCAACGGAGCTCCCTCCGCGTTTGCCGTCGCTTTCATGCAGCTGAGCGAAGTGACAAACCCGAAGAGCAGGACGGCGGGGATCCAGCGTGTGCGGCGGAGTGGCATGAGCGGGTGCGAGGTAGGAGTCAATGACTTCAAAGCGAATAATGTGATCGCTGCTTGATATACCCGCCATTAACCCGACATGGCGATACGCAGGTACGCACAATATTGTAGCGGCAGTACCTACCGGAGCATTGGTGGCGGCAAAGCCCGAGAGTCCATTCGCGGTCATCCAGAAGAACGTCATTCTGCGCACGGCGATCTACTACGTCGTGCTGTTCGGCTTTTCCGCGTGGCTGTGGACGCTGCCGGTGGCCAAGCCGGTCGTGCGCGGGTCTCTGGATGCGTTGCTCTCCGGCGGCGGCGGATTCCCTGTCATGAGCAAGTCGGCGGCTGCGAAAGCCACGGCGGCCGTGACGGTCGATGAGACTACGCTGGCGCTCACAGTGGCGGCGGCGATGCTTGGCGCCGTTCTCCTGGTGCTTCCCGTCGCGTGGATCTACGCACTCACCAGGATGAAACGCGGCTACCAGCAGTCGGTCGTGCAGACATTGATGATCCTACCCCCACTCGTCGCCGGCGTCGTCGTGATGGTGAAGTATTCGGTGGCACTGGCGTTCGGCCTCGCCGGCGTCGTGGCCGCCGTGCGTTTCCGGAACACGCTCGACGACAGCAAGGACGCCGTCTACGTGTTCCTCGCGACCGCCATCGGCCTCGCCGCGGCCGTCCAGCTGCCGGTGGCCGCCGTCATCTCCGTCCTGTTCAACCTTCTGGCGCTCGCGCTTTGGTACACCGACTTCGGGAAGTCCCCCGCCTTCGAGGGGACGCGCGCGCGGCAGAAGATGGAAGAGACGCGCGCGCAGATGAGACAGACGGGGAGCTTCGTCGCCGTGGTCGACAACGAGATTCTCGAGAACATGACGCCCGAGCAGCTCGAGCTGGTCGCCGACCGGGCGTGGCGCCGCCGGCGGAGGCTGGAGAAGGACGACGTCGAGGACGACGAGATGCAGCGTCGCGACGTGCTGTTGCGTCTCCGGACCTACGACCCGGACGCATCGCGCGTGGCGGTCGAGGTGATGTTCGACGACTTCCTGAAGAAATGGCGTTTCGCGGGCGTGGTCCACGAACAGGATGGAACGCATGTCGTCGAGTACGCGGTGCAGCTCAAGAAAACCGCGCGTTCATCGGAGTTGTTGGACGCGCTTCAGGCGAAGTCCCAGTTGATTGGAGCGGAGATAAAATGAAAAACGTTCTCGGCCGGCGCGCGCGGCGCGCCGGGTCAGTTCTCGGCCGCGGCTTCGCCGCGGGTGGAATGTTGTTCATCGTGACCGCAACGCTCGCAGCGCAAACCCCGCAGGGCGACACGGCCGCGAAAGCGCCCAAGGCGTACACGCCGCCGCCAATGTTCAGGGAAACGCAGTTGCTGCAGTTCACGCTCAAGGCGCCGTTCAAGCAGCTCAAGAAGGAGCGCAGCGGCGTCACTCCATATCGGCCCGCGGAGATCACGTACACGGGCGACAGCGGGGAAGTGCGCGTTCCTCTCCGTGTGCGGACGCGTGGCATCTGGCGGCGAAAGAACTGCGACATCCCGCCGCTTCGGTTGAACTTCAAGAAAGACTCGACCAAGAAGACGGCATTCCGTCATCTCGACGGCGCTCGACTCGTCATTCACTGCCGCAACGGGGACGATTACGAGCAGTTCGTCTTGCAGGAATTCAACCTCTATCGGGTCCAGCGTCTGTTGACGCCGCTCAGCTTGGACGCCCGGCTCGTGCGCGTGACGTATGTCGATCCGGAAAGGAAAGACACGCTGGCCCAGCGCTATGGGTTCATTCTCGAGGATGAGGCGACGTTCGGCACCCGCGTCGGCGGCAAAGTCGTCGACATCAAGGGGGCAACGGGCGATGATCTGGACGGCCCCGAGAGCGCGATGTTCGGCGTGTTCGAATATTTCATCGGAAACACGGACTTTTCGATCGCCGCACTGCACAACGTGGCGTTGCTGCAGAAAGAGGCGACGTACTATCCGGTCGCGTACGACTTCGACTGGTCCGGCGCGGTGAACACGCGCTACGCGAGTCCGCCGGAGCAACTACCGATCAAGAGGGTGACTGAACGCATCATGCGGGGGTACTGCACCGACCCCGCGAATTACGAGAAGGCGTTCGCGGTATTCAAGGAAAAGAAGGAAGCGATCTACGCGCTGTACCGCGACTCACTCGGGGCTTTGATGAGGCCGAACGTCGTGGACAGAACGCTGAAATTCTTCGACGAGTTCTACGAGGTGATCAACGATTCTCGGCTCGCCAATCGGTTCATCATCAAGGCCTGTCTCGCGCATCAGGCGTAGAGTCCAGCGCGCGAGGGCCACGTACGAGAGGATTCGAATTCATACGGCAAATTCGGATCACGCAGTACGTGGCCCAGTACCGGAATGCTTCTGCGCAAAGCTTTAGTGCGCCAGCTGGAGCTCTCCGAGTAGTTGTTCCTGCGCGCTGACGCCAGATCCGTGACGTCGAACGTATTCGCCGGCGTTCGTCAGTTCCCAGGCCGTGGGATCGCTCAAGTACGTCTCCAAGAGAGCATCGAGCTGCGCGCGGCAGGCGCGGTCGCGCACTGGAACGAGCAGCTCGACGCGGCGGCGCAGGTTGCGCGGACGGAGATCGGCCGAGCCGATGAAGTACTCCGCGGCGCCGGCGTTCGCGAAGTGGAACACGCGCGCATGCTCCAGGAAGCGGCCGAGCACACTTACCACGCTGATGTTCTCCGAGACCCCGGTCATCCCGGGACGCAACGTGTTGACGCCGCGAACCACGAGGTCGACGCGAACGCCATCCTGTGACGCCCGGAAGAGCGCGTTGACCACGTCCGGCTCGGACAGGCCGTTGATCTTCATGCGAATGTGTCCGCCGCGGCCAGCACGCGCGTGCGCCGCTTCGCGCTCGATGCGGGACAGCAGCTCCGGCAGCAACTGCTTCGGCGAGATGAGACAGCCGCGCGTCAGCTGATTGGGCGCGCGCGAGCTTCCGGTCAATTCGTTGAAGAGGTCCTGCGCGTCCGCCGTGAGATCTTCGTCGGCCGAGAACAGCGAGAGATCGGTGTACCGCTTGGCCGTGTCCGCGTTGTAGTTGCCGGTCCCCGCGTGCATGAAGCGCCGCAGCCGCGTGCCATCGCGTCGCACGACGAGCGCGACCTTCGCGTGATTCTTGATCCCGACCAAGCCATGCACGACGCGACCACCGGCATCCTCCAGCCGCTTTGCCCACCCGACGTTTCGTTCTTCGTCGAAGCGCGCTTTGAGCTCGACGAATGCGACGACGTCCTTTCCCCGCTCCGCGGCGTCGACGAGCGCCGCGACGATCGGCGATTTCTCGCCGCACCGGTACACGGTCATCTTGATCGCGGTGACGTCGGGATCGGCGGCGGCCTCTCTGAAAAAGCGCACCACGGTCGCGTCGTAGTCATCGAAGGGATGATGGAAGAGACGGTCACGCTCTTCGATGATCGACCAGATGCTGCGATCGCGCGGCAGCGAGTCGGCGCCCTTGAACGGTGGATACTCGGGCGTCCCGCCGGACGTCAGCGGAAGCTCCGCGAGCGAGCCCAGGTCGAGCGGGCCGTCGACCTCGTACACGTCCTCGGTGTCGAGCACCGAACCGCCATGCTCGCGCCGCAACTCGCGCATCACGACGTCGCGCAACACCGCGGGCATCGCGCGCTCCACTTCAACGCGAACCACCGGCTGCTCGAAGCGCTTGCGCGACGCCTCCTCGACGGCGTGCAGCAGGCTGGGCGCGCGGTCCTCGTCGATCTCGAGATCCGCGCCGCGCGTGACGCGAAACGCGTACGCCTGCTCGACGACGGACGACGGATACAGGAGATCGAGATTCGCGCGCACGAGCTCCTCGATCGCGATGACCGCGTACATCCCCGGCACCGGCGTGAAGCGCGGCGCGTCGTCGGGAAGCTCGACCTGCGCAAAGTGCGGCGCCGTCCCGGGCCGGTCGAGGAGGACGACCGCGAGCGACAGCGACAAATGCCGCAGACGCGGGAAAGGATGCCCGGGGCTCAACGTCATCGCGAGCGGCGTCAGCGCCGGCAGCAGCTCATCGCGCATCAGGGCGCGCAACTGATCGCGGCGACTCACGTCGAGCTCGTTCCACGTGACGATCCGCGCCCCGTACGCTGCACCCTCGGCAGCGCATGCCGCGTAGCACCGGTACAGACGCGCGACCAACGACTGCACGTGCAGCGAGATGAGGTCGAGCTGTTGACGCGGCGTGAGGCCATCCGGCGTGCGCTCTTCCGCTTGCTCGATGGCGGACCGCTTGAGACCCGCGACTCGCACCATGAAGAACTCGTCCAGATTCTCGCTCACGATCGCGAGAAAGCGCAGGCGCTCGGCGAGCGGCGTCCGGATGTCTTCAGCGAGCGACACCACGCGCGCCGTGAACTCGAGGATGCTGAGCTCTGAATTCAGGAAGTGCGGGTCTCCCACCGCGGCTTCGCCCTCGGCCGACACGCCGACCGTTTCGCGCCGCCAGCCAGTGAGCTCCACGGTGTGGCGTGGATCGGTCTTTGGCTCGCGGTCTTCCACGAGCAACCCCGATCGCACCGCCACTGACAGCGCCGCGAGCGTGTCGGGGTGAAGCTCGGGCGCGCGGTCCAGCGCTTCCATGGGGCCGAGCCAGATGGCTTCGCCCTGGTCCGTCGCGATGGACGCAAGCGACGAAAGTTCGGCCGTCCACACTTCAACGGTCGGCATCGGACCGATCGAGCTCAGTTTGCCGATCAAACGCGTGTCGGCGCCCGCCTCGCGCGTGCACCGGTCGAGCAACGTGCGCGCGACGCCCACGCCCGAGCCGTGCTCGAACGGCAGGAACAACACCGTGCCGCGATTGAAGAGCACGACTTGCGATCCTCGTATCAACACGAGCGCCACGCCGGCGTCGGAAATCTTGGCCCGGCCGCGCTCTTCCCGCTCCATCCACTTCAGCAGGAGCTGGGCGCGCTCGCGGGTTCCGGCGACGATCGGTCGCAGTCCCGCCGAGTCCCGCAGATCGCCGCAGAAACGTTCGAACGTCTCCGCGCCGCGCCGATCCGAGCGGACGGTGAGCTGGTGAAACGCGCGACTCGACGTTCCACTCCGAACGTGGACACGGTCGTACAGCAGATACAAGCGCGGGCGGCCGAGCCAATCGACGTCCGCCCTTCGCTCGATGCGTTCCACCTGCAACTCGATTTTGGTCTGCAACAACCTGAAGTCGACGACCGCGGCCAATCGACGCGTGGGCTCCGTTCCGCTGGTGAGCGCGACGCGCGGGTCGGCCGATTCCACGGCAGCCTCGTATCTCCGTGGGGGCGCCGGATCGTTCAACGTTCCAACGAACACCGTGAGCAGGCGACGATCGTCGGACCCGACGCGGAGTCGACAGGTCAGTCCGCGACGCTGCAACTGGTCGTCCGCCGTGTCGATGTAGAGATCGCGATACAACACGCGCGTGGACGACGACTTGATGCCGAACGGCAACGGTTCCGACGCGAGCTTCTCGAGTTGCTCAGCCGAAACGACGTCGAAGCGGCGCTCGCGCAACGTCATCTCGGGATGCCCTCCGTGCGCGCGACGCGACCGCCCGGGCCGACCGCGAATCCGAATCGGCCGCTGAACCGCACCGAGTTCAGCGCCAACGTGTCCGTCTGTGCCCAACTTTGTCCGCTGTCGCTCGACACGAATGTCCCCGCGAGGCCCACCGCGGCCAGCCGCGCAGCCGACCCGGCATACGCGACTCCGGAGAGATACGCCGCGGGCGGGGACTTCGCCCGATACCACGAGCGCCCACCGTCGAACGTCAGCGCGACAGATTGCGCCGGCAGCCGCGGCTTCGTGTAATCCCCGCCGACCGCCACGCCGCGCAAACGATCGAAGAACGCGAGCGAAAAAATTCCGGACGCCCCCCCGGCCCCGTCTGCATGCACCGGCGTCTCCGTGAACGACCAGGTGCGACCGCGGTCCGAGGAGTGCATCACGCGTGCTCGCCACGCGCCGCCGGTGCCGACCCACACGTCCTCCCTCCCTTGCACGACGAGCGCGCTCCCGCTCGCGGCGAACGCCGCTTCTCCCGGCAGGACGCGCGGGAGCCGCGCCGGCGGAACGCGAGCCCACGAGCCGCCTCCGTCACTCGTCACGAGAATGAAAAAGTGCTCGTCGACGGGGTCGCTCAGCGCGATCCCGTTCTTCGCGTCCCAGAAGGCGATCGCGTCGAGAAACACGCCCTTTTGATCGGTCGCATATGACGGATTCCAATGGCGGCCGGCATCTCCCGTCGCGAGAATCCTGGCAAGGCCCTTTTCCGCCTCGCCGGCACTGGCGATGAACGCGGCGCCGTCGTTGAGCGCGTGAATCGAACGAAAGTCCAAGGCGGTGAATCCGGTTACGGTATCCGCGATCCACGTCCTTCCGCCATCCGTGGACCGCACCACGGTGCCACGTGCGCCGCTCGCCCAGACCACCCGGTCGTTGACAGCGCTCAGACCGCGCAACTCCGCGCTGGTTCCGGCGGCGCCGTACGTCCACTGGCCGATGACCGTCGTGGGGACGAGTAGTGCGAGGATCCTGAGCTTCTGCACCGAGTAGGGGGAGGGGAGTTAGCTTTGCGCCTTACGCTACAGCCCAGCGCATGATCACGAAAGACGACATCGATGCCGCGCGCGAGCGTATCCGACCACACGTCCACCAGACGCCCCTGGTGACGTCCACCCGCCTGGGAAACGGCGCGGGGGGCATCCACCTGAGACTCAAGTGCGAGTCGATGCAGCGCACCGGATCCTTTAAGGCGCGCGGCGCTCTCAACGCAATGATGCAACTCACGCACGCCGAAAAGAGTCGTGGCGTGGTGACGGTCTCGGCGGGAAACCATGCGCAGGCGCTTGCATGGGCGGCGGGCATGGTGGGAGCCGAATGCATCGCGGTGATGCCCGAAGGGGCCTCGCGCACGAAAATTCAAGCGACGGAAGGCTACGGCGGGAAG